>JAOTUU010000121.1 GCA_029863705.1 Gammaproteobacteria bacterium | reverse complement strand
ACTTCACGAAGGCGACGTCATCACTCTCGATGGCGCGTCAGGCGAGGTCTATGCCGGGGCGATTCCGACCATTCCGCCGCACTTCACCGAAGACCTGCATGTCCTGCTTGGATGGGCCGACGAAACGGCGGCGCTGAAAGTGATGGCGAATGCCGATACGCCGGACGCAGCAAAAAGGGCACGCGAGTACGGTGCGATGGGCATTGGTTTGTGTCGCACAGAGCGCATGTTCAATGCATCTGACCGTTTGCCTATCGTGATTGACATGATTCTTGCCGATACAAAAGAAGAGCGACAGGCGGCACTCGACAAGCTTTTGCCGATACAACGTACGGACTTTATCGACCTGTTTTCGGCGATGTCACCGGCACCAGTTACGGTTCGCCTGCTTGACCCGCCGATGCATGAGTTTCTTCCTACTGAGGAGCAGCTGGTCGAGGACGTCAAGACACTCGCGATATATCGCGATGTTGTCAAAGGACGGCAAACAGCGATAGGTACACTGGATGCGCCGTCGCCACTTCCGGAAGCATTCACCGAGCTAACTGAAGAGCGTGTCAACGACGCATTATCCAAGAAAGAGCGAATGTTGCTCAAAGCCCGCGAGTTGCAGGAGGTCAATCCGATGCTCGGCCATCGCGGTGTGCGAATTGGCATTACCTACCCCGAGATATACGCCATGCAGATCCAGGCAATACTCGAGGCGACCGCCGAATGTGCCAGGAAAGGTATCGATGTAAGCCCCGAGATTATGGTTCCGCAGGTCATCACCTCCCAGGAGCTTGACCATGTAAAACGAACGGTTGATCAACTCACCGAGCGGCTTGAAAAGGAATTGGGCGAAAAGCTGGACTTCAAGTTTGGCACGATGATCGAAACAGTACGTGCCTGTACGCGGGCGAGGCGGCTTGCTGAGAACGCGGAGTTCTTTTCCTTCGGTACGAACGATCTCACGCAGGCGACGTTCTCGTTCTCGCGAGAGGACGCGGAGAACAAGTTCCTGCCGTTGTATAACGATTCGGGAATTTTGCAGGACAATCCGTTTGAGGTTTTGGATACCGAGGGAGTCGGTCAACTCATAGAGATGGCCGTCGAACGCGGCAGAGAAATTCGCAAGGACCTGAAAATCGGTATTTGCGGTGAGCAAGGAGGGCATCCCCAGTCAATTCGATTCTGCCACCACGCTGGCCTGAACTACGTGTCCTGTTCCGGTCCACGAGTACCCATCGCCAGGTTGGCCGCAGCAAATGCCAAGCTCAGAGAAAATGATTGGGTCAAGCGGAAGAGGTAGCCACCGAACTACGTGACAAGGCCGCCTTCGCCGAATTGTAATTCGGCGAGGCGGGCGTACAACGAGTCGCGTTGCACAAGCTGATCGTGAGTGCCGATGTCGACTATGCGTCCGTGATCCATCACGACAATGCGATTTGCCTTGAGCACCGTCGCGAGCCGGTGGGCAATAATGATCGTCGTGCGACCTTGCATCAGGAGCTCCAGAGCTTCTTGAACGACCCGCTCGCTTTCCGCATCGAGTGAGCTCGTTGCTTCATCGAGCAGCAGGATGGGCGGATCTTTCAGAATGGCTCGTGCGATCGCTATTCTCTGCCGCTGTCCGCCGGAAAGTCGCGTACCGCGCTCCCCAAGAAACGTATCGAAGCTTTTTGGCAGTTGTTCGATAAAGACATCCGCAGCGGCGGCTTCTGCTGCGGTCGCTATCTCCGCATCGCTGGCGCCAGGGCGACCATAGCCAATATTTTCCTTTGCAGTGGTTCCGAAAATGACGGTTTCCTGGGGTACCAGGCCAATTCGTGCTCTTACGGCTTCCGGTGCCGCTTGTGAAATATCGACTCCATCTATCTCAATGTGACCGGACTCCGGGTCGTAGAAACGCAGCAGCAGCTGGAAAAGAGTACTTTTGCCGGCGCCGGACGGGCCCACGATCGCCAGTGTTTCGCCGCTTGCAACTTGCAGGTCGAAGTCGCTGATAGCGAGCGTTTCTGGCCTCGATGGATAACGAAAAGAAATATTGTGCAAATGAATACGGCCTTCACTGACCTTGGGCAAGGCTACCGGCTCTGATGGCGCGACAATGGCAGGCTTCGAGTCCAGAAGCTCAACCAATCTTTCCATGGCACCGGCGGCGCGCTGCACCTCACCCCACATTTCGCTCAGGGCGGCAGCCGATGTTGCTACAAAAATAGCGTACAACAGAAATTGACCGAGTTGCCCGCCCGTCATTTCGCCGCGCATCACGGAGTGGGTGCCAATCCACAGAACGAACGTGATGGCACCGAAAATAAACAAGATCGCTATGCCGGTTAACAAAGAACGCACGCGGATACGTTGCACCGCGGTTTGAAACGCAAGCTTGACTGCGTCGGCGAACCGTTCGCTCTGCAGCTTCTCCAGCGTAAATGCCTGAACCGTAGAAATAGCGTTGAGCGTTTCGCCCGCCAAGCCGCTGGTGTCAGCAATGCGATCCTGGCTCGCCTTGGAGAGCGAGCGCACTCGTCGCCCAACAAGAATGATAGGCACGATTACGAGCGGAACCAGCAACAGGATCATGCCCATTAACCGTGGACTGGTGACGGCCAGCATAATCGATGCACCGATGAGGTTCAGTGATGCACGCAGCGTGATGGAAAGACCGGTTCCTGATATCGATTGGATCAGCGTTGTGTCCGTCGTCAGCCTGGAAAGCACTTCACCCGTCTTGGTAACCTCGAAAAATGTCGGATCCAGCCGGATCACGTGCGCGTAGACCGCTTTTCGAATATCCGCGACAACTCGCTCGCCGAGCCAGGTAACGAGGTAAAAACGAAATGCGGAAAATATGCCAAACGCCATTGCGACACCGAACAAGCCGAGAAAATATCGATCGATAGTCGATACGTCGTCGGCCATCATGCCGCCATCGATGAGGAATCGGATCGCGACAGGCAAACCGAGCTGGGCGGCCGAGGCGAGCAAGAGCGCCGCCATGGCGAGGTATAGCGTGCCCCTGTACGGCATAACATAGGGCACGAGAGCCCGCAGGGGGCCCAGCGACTCACCTTTGGGCCGATCGGTTGCGTCAGTCATGCGGCTCGCCACAGCCAGCCCGGCCGGGAGATCTGGATATCTGCATTAATGTCTCCGTTAATGGTGGATTTTAGCGAGAGATTTGGTGATTACCGCATTATAATGGCGCCCGCCCCGCATCGCCGGTGCCTCCAACTACAAGTGAAAAAAAAGCATGAGCACAGCGAAGATTATCTATACCAAGACAGACGAGGCGCCTGCCCTGGCGACGTATTCTTTGTTACCAATTGTCAAAGCATTTACGGATGCCGCCGGCATCGCGGTTGAAACCCGCGACATTTCATTGGCCGGGCGCATTCTCGCAAATTTCCCGGAGAATCTCACGGCAGAACAACGTCATAGCGATGCGTTGGCCGAGCTGGGCGAGCTGGCGAAGACACCTGAAGCGAATATCATTAAATTGCCGAATGTCAGTGCATCGATTCCGCAACTGCAGGCAGCGATACAGGAACTGCAATCGCAGGGCTACGATATTCCCGATTACCCCGAAGAGCCGAAGAGCGACGCCGAACAGGAAATTCGCAGTCGCTATGCCAGGGTTCTCGGCAGCGCCGTGAACCCTGTGTTGAGAGAGGGTAATTCGGATCGCCGTGTTGCTGCTGCCGTAAAACAGTACGCGAAGGACAACCCGCACTCCATGGGCGCGTGGAGCCCGGACTCCAAGTCTCATGTGGCACATATGCAAGATGGCGATTTCTATTCCAGCGAAACGTCTGCGGTTGTCGAGAAGCAGGGCAGCCTGAGAATCGAATTCGAATCTTCGGGCGGTGAGCGTACCGTGTTGCGTGAGGCTGTGCCCGTGCTTGAACATGAGGTCGTCGACGCGAGCGTGATGAGTTGCAAGGCACTCCGCAAATTCTACGCAGCGCAGATAGAGGCCGCGAAAGAAGAAGATGTGCTGCTGTCGCTACACCTCAAAGCGACCATGATGAAAGTGTCTGATCCGATTATGTTCGGGCATGCCGTAACGGTTTACTACGCCGACGTATACGAAAAATACAAAGCACTGTTCGATGAGCTCGGAGTGGAAGCCAACAACGGCGTCGGCGATGCCTATGCGAAGATTGCGGATTTACCAGAAGCGCAGCGCAAGGAGATCGAGGCGGATCTCGAAGCTGTCTACAAGAATCGTCCCGCACTCGCCATGGTCAATTCGGACAAGGGTATTACGAATCTGCACGTACCCAGCGACATCATTATTGATGCGTCCATGCCTGCTGCGATACGTACCTCGGGACAAATGTGGGGGCCCGATGGCCAGCTAAAGGATATGAAGGCGATGATTCCGGACCGGTGCTACGCCGACATCTACCAGGAAACCATCAGCAACTGTAAAGAACACGGTGCGTTTGACGTTTCAACCATGGGCAACGTTTGTAACGTAGGCCTTATGGCGCAAAAAGCTGAGGAATACGGGTCACACGACAAGACGTTCGAGATTGTAGCCGACGGACGGGTCCGGGTTACGACAGAGGCGGGCGATGTATTGCTCGAGCATGCTGTCGAACGCGGGGACATATGGCGCATGTGCCAGACCAAGGACCTGCCGATTCGCGACTGGGTCAAACTCGCCGTATCACGTGCTCGTCAGACCGGCACTCCGGCGATCTTCTGGCTTGACGAAAACCGCGGGCATGACGCCAATCTGATTCGATTGGCCACTCGTTACCTCGCGGATCACGACACAAACGGGCTCGATATCCGTATCCTGGCTCCCGTCGAGGCGATGCGCGCAACGCTTGAGCGCGTCAGGGCGGGCGAAGATACGATTTCGGTTACCGGCAATGTCTTGCGTGATTACCTCACTGATCTCTTCCCGATCCTGGAGCTTGGTACGAGTGCGAAGATGCTGTCGATTGTGCCATTGCTCGCTGGCGGCGGCTTGTACGAGACCGGTGCCGGTGGCTCAGCACCCAAACATGTTCAGCAGTTTGTTGGCGAAGGTCACTTACGCTGGGACTCGCTCGGCGAATTCCTGGCGCTTGCCGTATCCATCGAAGACCTGGCTGAAAAGACCAGCAATGCCAGGGCAAGAATCGTTGCGGATGCACTCAACGAGGCGAACAGCCGCTACCTGGCGGAAAATAAATCACCGTCACGCAAGGGCGGCGAGCACGATAACCGTGGCAGCCATTTCTACCTTGCGATGTACTGGGCACAGGCAATCGCTCAAAACACTGCCGACGCCGAACTTGCGGCTCGATTTGCTGCTGCGGCCAAAGACCTGGCAGACAATGAAAGCAAAATTGTTACAGAGCTTGAAGCAGTGCAGGGCCCTGCGGTCGATCTCGGTGGTTACTACAATCCAGACGACGAACTCGCGAGTGCAGCGATGCGACCCAGCGCGACCCTGAATAGCATCATTGATGCCATCTAGCATGGTGAACGTTCTAATTGCTTATTCGACCTGTGACGGGCACACGCTGGAAATTTGTGAGCGTTTGAAACAGGTCGTCGAGCAACAGAACCACACGGTCGAACTACGTCTTATCGACGACGAATCGGCTATTGATGTTTCGCCATTCGATAAGATCATCATCGGCGCAAGTATTCGTTACGGAAAGCACCGACCCCATGTCAACAAGTTCATCGCCAGGAATCTGGAGCACCTTGAAAGCAAACCGAGCGCATTATTCTCAGTCAATGTTGTAGCGCGAAAGCCCGAAAAGAACACCCCTGAAACCAATCCGTACCTGCAGAAATTTCTCAAACAGATTTCCTGGCAACCTCGGCACATGGCGGTCTTCGCCGGCAAGATTAACTACCCCATCTACTCGTTCTGGGATCGACAGGCGATCCGCTTCATCATGTGGATGACAAAAGGCCCGACGGATCCTGCAACGGTTGTTGATTTTACGGACTGGGCGAAGGTCGAGGAATTCGGCCGCCTGATTGCGAGCCTGGATCAGCCCTGATCAGGTCTTGCGCACAACTGGCCAGAACAGTTGCTCCGCCGCGCCCATCGGTTCCAGATTCTCCACTCCGATTTCCACGGGATAGCGGCGCGTAATCTTTGCGGTGCGAAATAGCACATCCCAGAAAAAAAGCAAATTGCCGTAATTACCTTTGTAGTTGGTGATGCCATCGCTCAGGTGTTTGCCGTGATGTGCGGAATGCGTCGCGGGTGTCGAAATCGTGCGCTCGAGAAACCACATGACAGGCGACAACCACCTGATTTCATACAAGGGTTTGTCCCAGCGGATATCGGAGTGCGCGCCAAAGATGACCAGCATCTTGAACACGAGGTAGAAGCTGTAAACTTTGGCGAGGCCGAGATAAATCAGTACCCCCGATAACCAGATGCTCGGCATTAGTAAATAGTAGAAAAAGCCATTTCTGTAGACGATGCGAATGCTCATATAGCCAGCGTCATGGTGAGCACGGTGCAGCTTGTACAGCCACGGCGTTTTGTGTGTCGTGCGATGCCACCAGTATTGAGTCATGTCGTCGAACACGAGTAGTAAACCAATCTGTGCCAGAACCGAGATGCCAATAAGACTATCTTGTGCGGCCGGAAACGCAGCACCCATGAACGCGGCGGCCATCAACAGGATGGCGGGTTGTGTCAATCCTAATAGAAGAACCGTGCTCGCCGCCTCGATGACTCCGTCACGGGTTTGCTGATTGGGCTTATGGAAGAAATTCGTTCGTACGGCTTCTGCGATCGCGAAGGCGACAAAAACAGAAAGGATGACGATTACTTCTGGTTTCATTGGTTTCTGCGTTTGCGTCCCTGCATGCGGCGCAGAATATCGTCCAACAAGCTGATCGCCGTGAGGATGTGCGGGCCCTTATTCAGCATGACGCAGTCAGCGCGCTGTGCGAGCGCTGCGTCCGATATTTCGGCGCGCGATGGCTGGCCCTTTTTGGCCTCGCTCTCGAGAACCTGAGTGGCCCAAATGACGGGCATCTGCGCCACCTGGCAGAGCAGGAGTATCTCTTCTTGCAACTCCGCCAAGCGCTCCCAGCCGCATTCAACAGCCAGGTCGCCGCGTGCGATCATCACGGCGGAAGGGTGTTGTCGCATCGCGGTTAACAGAAGTTTCGGAAGATTTTTGAAGCCCTTCTTGGTTTCGACCTTGATGATGATGCTCGGGTGGGGGTCCGGATAATCATCAATTGCGTCCTGCAGCATGACGATGTCCGCAGCACGTTTTACGAATGACAGGCTAACGGCATCGGCGTTAGCGACCACAAATTCAAGCGTGTCCCGATCGGCCGCGGTCAAGCCCGGCAAGCGAATGTCGCTATCGGGGAAATTGATGCCGCGATCACTCCGGAGCCTGCTTCCGGTCGGTTTCGCTTTGGTGATTTCTATATCGAGGTGATCGTCAGAAGCGGTTTCCACAATACCGGCGATCTTGCCGTCATTGAGCGAGATCCGCTCGCCGGCGGCAACATATTCAAATACTTCGGGTTGGCGACAAGAGATATGTGCCGGCTCCGTAATATCTCCCAGGGAGTCTTCGACTGCAGGTGCACCCGGCACACTTTCCTTGTGAAGTACCAGTGTATCGCCGGGCCGTAACAGAATCGGCTGCTCGACGGATGGTAGTTCGCTGACGCGGTAGCTAAGTATTTCACCTTCCGCATCGCGCATCAGGCGTAACTTCGTACCGCTGGCTACGTACGCGCCTTTGATGGTCTCTACAACGAGGCCTTTCTCATCTTTTATTACGACAGAGAGACTCCTCTTCTTGCCGCGCGTGTCCTTAAAGCGAATCTGATCGCCTTCGTGCGCATACTCGATGCACTCGCGAGGTACCGGAATCACCGCTACTTTCGTTCCGCGCCAGGTAATATCATCGGGTATCAGGCGGATACGTCGCGGGGCAATCGTTCGTCCCATCGGATCACGGCGCGGTTTGATGTGAAAAACACGTGGCCCTGGCTGCAAATCGCCGGTGCGAATTTTAGGGCCCGCAAGATCCATCACGATCTTGCAGACAGAGCTGGCTTCGTCGGCTGCGTTTCTGACGTTTTCGATCATGCCGGCCCATATTTCCTCTGAGTCACGAGCACAATTGATGCGGGCAACGTTCATGCCAGCAGTGATCATCTCTGACACGAGCAACGTGTTGCCGGCTGCTTCGGTCGGCAGGGTGACCATGATCGCGGCATCACGGTCGGCGGGGCTATCTCCGAAAATAGCTCGCCGATTAATGTCCTTTTGCGGGCGCGCTGCTTCGAGGGCGGGGAGCTCACTACGGGTATCAGCGTCAGCTTCTGGTGACATTGAGGCCAATGCTGCAAGTACAGCCCGAATCGAGGTCAATACATCGCGGTCAACCCGGTCGAGGGATGACAGACCCAACTGTGCGAGGGTTTCCTGCAGGTCGCGAATGTCGGTTTGGCGCAGCGCGAGGTAGTGCACCAGGTTCAGTGCGCCATCGCGAAAATCAGGATGAACCGCTGCAAGGTCTTCCGCGTAATGAGATTCAAGCTCAATGGCGTCGTCGCAGATCGACAGCAGCTGAACCCTGAGCTGCCCGATGTCGATAGATTCAGCCATAAACGCCCTCCCAAAGCCCTGTT
Organism: Gammaproteobacteria bacterium; assembly: GCA_029863705.1. Lineage (GTDB taxonomy): Bacteria > Pseudomonadota > Gammaproteobacteria > Steroidobacterales > Woeseiaceae > UBA1847. The sequence continues at coordinate 641 of JAOTUU010000121.1, read as the reverse complement.
GTAGAGCATTATTAGGCCGGAAGCTGTTATGGAATGCACCTATACGGTGCCTGGCGATCAGTTCTCGAGGTATTTCGCGTAGGCGCTGACGTACTTGGCTGCATTGTCAGCCGAAATAAGTACGGCTTTGCCCACCGTATGATCAAATTGTCTCGCCGCGTGCAGAAGCGCGCCGGTCGTTGGTCCGACCATGATGCCCTCGGTCCTAGCGACCTCGATGCCGGCCTTGTACGCTTCTTCGTCGGTGACCGAGATGAGGTCATCGAGAAGATTACGGTCGAGGATTTTGGGGAAGTGTTCGTCCGGTAGCCCGGTGATGCGTTTCAGGCCAGACAGGCTGTGGTGGCGAGAACCTGGCTCGACACCGATGATCTTGACGTTCGGGTTCCTCTCTTTAAGGTACTGGCCAACGCCACTGATCGTGCCGCCTGTGCCAATGCCGGCAAAGAAATAATCGATTTCGCCGTTGGTCTGTCGCCAGATCTCCGGGCCGGTCGTGCAGTAGTGCGCTGCAACATTGAGTTCGCTCTCGTATTGGTTCGGGCTGATGTATTTGCCGTTGTAGGCGTTACTTTCCACCATGCTCTTGACGACGCCGCGCGCTCCTTCGGTAGGGAACAACGGGCAGAGCTCGTCTTCCA
>JAOTUU010000399.1 GCA_029863705.1 Gammaproteobacteria bacterium | reverse complement strand
TGACCAACGACGTCATCTACGGAATCGAGATCGACGACAACGGCGAGCTCTGGCTGAGCACGAACTACGGAATCAGCCGCTTTGACCCGACGTCCGGCGAAATCCATAATATTCATCGTGGTGACGGACTGCAGTCCGAAGAGTTCAATTTCGGGGCTCATTACCGAAGTGCTGGCGGCGAGCTGTTCTTTGGTGGTTCCAATGGATTCAACGCATTCCGACCAGAGCGTGTGCTGGCGAATGAACAGGTTCCATTGATCATGTTGACCGGCTTCTTCACCCTGGGCCAACCGATCAAATCTGACTTGCCGATAGATGAACACGAAGGCATCGAGCTGAGTCATAGTGACAGTTCCGTGAGTTTTGAATTCGCGGCAATGGACTATGCGGCGCCGACGCAAAATCAGTACATGTATAAACTCGAAGGCTTCGACAAAGACTGGATCGACCTTGGTAATCGTCGTCGTGTGACCTATACGGATCTCGATGACGGGCAGTACCTGTTGCGCGTCAAGGCGGCGAACAGCAGCGGTGTCTGGAATGAGGCGGGATTCGCGATGCCGGTTCGGGTGACACCAGCACCTTGGGATACGTGGTGGGCTTACACGGGCTACCTGGCCATGATCGCGCAATTTGTTGTTTTTCTTTGGTTCAGCCACAAGCGCAAGATTCGCCGTGAAGAAGAGTACAGCAATCAACTGGAGATTCAGGTCAAGCAACGAACTGCGGAAATCGCAGAGCGTAACCTGGAGCTCAGAAACCTGAATCAGTCGCTACAGGAGAGCAGCCTCAGCGATCCGCTTACCGGACTGAGGAATCGCCGATTCGTATTTGAAGAGGTGGCAAAGGAACTCGACGTCATCCAGCGAAAGCATCTCGACACGCAACGCGGGCTCGATCCCAATGACGCTTCGGGTCTTGTTTTCATGATGGTCGATCTCGATAACTTCAAGCCGATCAACGATACCTATGGTCACGCTGCAGGCGACCAGATATTGCTCGAAGTCCGCGACTTGCTCCTCGGAACCTGTCGAAAGTCCGACTTCGTAATCCGCTGGGGTGGAGACGAATTTGTCGTAATCGCCAAGCAGTCAAATCCGGGCGAGGCAGAGGCCCTGGCAGAGAGAATCCGCAGCACAATTGCTGAACATACTTTCGCCATGGATGGTGGACAGGTCGTTCGGACAACTTGCTCCATCGGTTTCGCTGCCTACCCAGTCTTCAGTTCGCCGCGTGATGAGGACTCGCTTGATCAGATCATTAACCTCGCCGATAGCCTCATGTACGAGGCGAAAAAGCAACGCAATGCCTGGGCAGGAATGCTTGGAGTCTCTGACGCAGCGACGAGTGAGGGTTTCAATTGCGGCGACCTGGACGCGACATCCCTGTTGTTCCGTGCGCATCGCGAAGGGAATCTCAGAGCTTGCAGGTCGAGCCGCGATCGTCGGGTGCTGCCTGGTCAGTACAACACTGCTGGTTAAGACCCCCGCAATCACATAGACCCCCATCGGGGGTCTTTGGGAATTTGGTGCCCAGGAGAGGACTTGAACCTCCACCTACTTACGTAGACCAGCACCTGAAGCTGGCGCGTCTACCAATTCCGCCACCTGGGCAAACAAGATGTGACTGCAAGAAGCGCGTACAATCGCAGTTCTTACAAGGCAGCGCACTCTACTGAATGCAGGTGCGGCCTGTCAATCAAGTACTCACTACGGAGCAACATCGCTTGCCCAGAAAGAAAACCAATAAACCCGCCAAAGCCGGAAAGTCGGCCTACAAGCACCCGATCCCGGGTCGCAATGAGTTGCTAAATTTTCTAGAAAAAGCTGGTAAACCACTATTAATTAAAGAAATTATATCTGAGTTGGGATTGAGGGGGCAGCGCTCGCGTGCCCTGCTCGAGGACCAGCTCCACAAGATGGTCAGGGCCGGGCAGATCATCCAGAACCGGCGCGGCGAGTTTTGTCTGACCGCGAAGCTGGATCTGATCACGGGCATCGTTAGCGGGCACAAGGACGGATTCGGATTCGTAATTCGCGACGATGGCGGTGACGATGTTTACCTGTCGGCGCGTGA
>JAOTUU010000398.1 GCA_029863705.1 Gammaproteobacteria bacterium | reverse complement strand
GACTTTTGAACTTATCTTGATATTGGCCATCCCAAGACGTTATCAAGCAATGTCATGATATGTCAAGACAACACTTGGTTCAGTGTCCCACTCGTCGCTCGCTGATCGAAGAAGATAAGCCACTTACAGGTAATGTTGCAGGATTCTCAGCCGCCACGCCACGATCCTTGCTTGTTCTGCTTTCGTCATGCCACTCTCCTCTCCAAATGGCTTAGAGTAAAGAGCTGAATGTGTCACGCATCTATTGGGATTTCACAAAAAAGACAAAGGGTTACATCATTCATGGTGTAGCCCTTTGTTCTTTGGGTAGCACTGTGGGTGGCAATTTGCGCAGAAATGGTGTGATTGGCAGGTATGCAGGGTTTTGTTGCAGGTTCAAATCACGGGCGCGCTTTTTGATTTATACGCAGAGCCGTTCCCGCTCGTCGCCCGATGTCCGCTTTCATCAGAAGCGGTCGTTCAACCGCACCGAAACTAGCAAGATCGACCGGCAGCTAGCGGCCAGAACCAGAAGTTCACCAAACTCCACAATTCGAAATTCAGCGATTTTCTTGAGCGTCGGCAATCGCCTGGAAGCAGACGCTCATCGTACCCAGCTTTTGCCCCTGAACGTTGGGATTGAGGCTGCCCGGTGCATCAATTGGATGCCCCAGACTCTTGACACTATGCGCGTTGTGTAAATAGTGACTGGATCAGCCTTTCCGAGGGTATGGGCGTACCCGCGACCCGGGCCACGACGGCTGAGGAGTTCCATTTGCAGTTTGCGGCCGCGATGGCAACAAAAGGACCCCGCCTGATCGAGGCGATCGTGGTGCAGCAGATACCGTGATGGTCTTGCACGGACGTGACGCGAACATTTGCCGATCAATCGCGGCGTCTCAGTGATTGTTCATCACGGGCTTTAACGAAGCACGCAGGCGCGGACCCGCTGTTTCTTGAATCAGCTGTTGCAACGTGTGTGCGCTCCCTTGCCAGGAGAAGACACAGGCACGCCACTGTCCAGCTTCAGACAACCGCCGGCGCCGCGCCGCGGATTGGGAAACGCGACGTAACGCATGGGCGAGCGAGTAGTGATCGGCCGGGTCACAATACTGTACGGCGTTGCCGCCGATCTCGGGCATCGCGCTGGTGTTCGCGGCGATCACCGGACAGCCGGCCGTCATCGCTTCGAGTGGCGGCAGGCCGAAGCCTTCGTAAATCGACGGAAATACCAAACACAGTGCCTGTTTGTAAAGCGCCAGCAGCTCCTCGTCACTGACGTAGCCAAGATGAGTGACGCGCTTTAGATCGAGTGTAACGCCGCCGAACTGCTGCTGGTTTGTGCGACCGACAATCACGCAGGGAGGTGCCGCATCTCCCAGTTCATCGAGGGCGCGCACGACGGCTGCAAAATTCTTGTTCGGGTTGCCGCTGGCGACCGCCAGAAGGAACGGCTGTGCGGGAAGATCGAATCGCGACAGCGCGTTCGCATCGATCTTGGCACGTCTAATGTGTTCGCTGCCGGGGTAGCACAGCGTCATCTTGCTTGCGGATAAGCCGACACATCTATTTAACTCCTGTGCCGTGAATTGCGAGTTGACCAGGATGTGCCGGCAGGCGCGTCCGGCCACATGAAACATCAGCTTGTACCAAAGACGGAACGACAACGAGAAATTCTCAGGGATCGCGAACGGCTGCGCGTCATGCAGATACAAAAGGTGGCGGCGTTTAAAGAGCGGACCCGTGTTGCAGAGACTCAACAGCCACTGGTCGCGCGTCAGCCACGGCAGGTCTAGCTGTTCCCAGGCGTGTCCCTGGAATACGCCTGCCCGCCGCAGCGTGACGTTCGGCCACGGCGATTCTGCGCTCGATGATCGAGGTGCGATCAGCTGCAGCCGATAGCGCCGTCCGTCATCCAGCCAGCAGCCGTCTTCATCGAGAAAACGTGAGGCGAACGCGCCCAGCAATTCTCTCGCGACCCGCTCAACGCCGGTAACCGGTCGGTCGAGGAAGCGGGCATTGACCCAGATAGTCGTCGTGGATGGTTCAGGAATAACGGACATGCAGGGCTCCTCCGTGAGCGGTGACGATGCGCGTTTTGTCAGC
>JAOTUU010000011.1 GCA_029863705.1 Gammaproteobacteria bacterium | reverse complement strand
GATCGGCAGCAGACGTCACGCGACGTACAACGCGGCTGCGGGAAATCAGCGAACAAACCGGCAAGGCAACAACGGCAACCGCAGCAGCTATCGCGAAATTGTCCGAACTTGCCTCGCAGCTTAGAAAGACCGTCGCAGGATTTACGTTGCCGAACGAAGCGCTGCAGGCCAGTGCCTTGTCGAACACCTCATCGAGTGTCCTGGCCAAACAGGCTGATGGGCAATCGCAAACCGGCCAGATCTAGAGGCACCGAGGAAAAACGGACTGCTTGATGACAGGTGATACCGGCATACAAGAGCATCTCATTGGTGATGAGGGTAGCGGAGCGACAATAAGCGCTCTCCCCATTATCAGTGCGGAGCTCATGGAGACAATCCGCAATGCGCATCTCGCGCTTGAGGATTGCGTCGACGGACGGGGTGGCTCGGCCGCGCTCGTGCGAGCCGGCGAACTGCTGCACCAGGTGCGCGGTGCGCTACAAATCACGGAGACCTACGGGGCGGCACTGCTCGCCGAGGAAATGGAACTCGGCTGCAAATATCTCGCCGCACTGCGCGCTGGCAAGGGTCGCGAGGACGGGCTCGATGCACTCACGCGTTCAATGGTGCAGCTGCCGATCTACATCGAGCGCTTGCTGGCCGGTGGCCGCGATATTGCGCTGGTGCTATTGCCAATGCTCAACGATCTGCGGGCTGCCCGCGGCGAGCCGTTGCTTTCCGAAGGCACACTGCTACTACTCAATCTCTCGCCGAGCCAGGCGAGGCAGAAAACCGAAAAACGTGAAAGCAGCGGTGAAGATCCCGTTGCCGTTGCGACACGCTTGCGGCCCAAGTTTCAATTAGCGCTTCTCGGCTGGATCCAGGGCGGCGATACCAGGCGCCATCTCGATACCCTTGCAAGCGTTACCCAAAAACTCGAATTGTCAGCAACTCGCGACGATATGTACCAACTCTGGTGGATCGTCGGCGGCGTCCTTGAGTCGCTGCAAGACGGTGGCCTTGAGACGTCGGTCGCACTCAAGCGGTTGCTGGGTAATACGGATCGTCAGATCAAACACGTCATTGATGAAGGCACCGGAGCGTTCGATACGTATCCAGTTGATGATTTGTTGAACAACCTGCTCTATTACGTCGCCAGGTCGAGTACGTCTGGCGTGCGCATTAGCGAAATTCGTGCGGCGTTCAACCTTTCGGAACTGCTGCCTGGCGACGAGCAGGTTGAGCATGCGCGCGAGGCGCTATCGGCGCCGAGCGTCAAGCTCATGGAAACGGTTGCGTCAGCAATCAGAGAAGACCTGGCTCGAGTCAAAGACGTGCTCGATATTTTCGTTCGGACGGGCATGAACAAATCGTCCGAGTTGGTGCCTCAACTCGAATTGCTTAAGAAGATCAGCGACACACTGGGTGTTCTCGGTCTCGGCGAGTTGCGCGGCGACATTGATGGCGAAATTGATCGTCTCAAAACGGTTGTAGAAAAAGGCGGTACAGCGTCGGACCAGGTCATTCTGGAAATCGCGTCGACATTGTTGCGCGTTGAGGATCGTCTTGATCAACAGCTTATCCGGCTGATTGACCCCACACCTGACGGCGGCGAAGTCGCGGCCTCAGATATGCCACCGCAAGAGCAGGCCGATTACCAGAAAGTGGCGGAATCCGTTATGCGCGAGTGCATCATCAACCTCGCACGCATTAAGGAGACCGTCGGGCAAAGCCTTGCATCACAAGCACCGTCACAGGGTCTGGACAGCGTGCCGTCACTGATACGCGGCATCAAAGCCGGGTTGATGATGCTGAACAAGACTCGCGCGATGGAAGTCGTCGATAAAGTAGGCAGCCTGATTTCGCTGGCTCTAACCGGAAACGGCGTTGCACGACTGGCACAGAAGGAAACAGATCGCCTGGCTGATGCGATTGTCAGCATTGAATACTACATGGAGACAGTTAAAGCGGGGCGCAGTGAACCCTGGTACATGCTCGATAATGCTGAAGCGTGTCTCTCTGTGCTACGCGACGTCGAACATCGCCTGAAAGAAGAGGCCGAGGCCGAACCCGAACTCAGACAGACGATGAAGCTCGACAGTGGCGAGATAGCGGCGCAGGCAGCCGAGATGGCGGATGCAGAGCAAGCTAAAATGCAGGCAACCGAGGTCATACCTTTACCAGTGGTTGCCGCGGATGCCGAACACCTCGACCCGGAATTGCTCGAACTCTTTATTGAGGAAGCGAAAGAAGAGGTTGCTTCAATAAAACGCAGGTTGCCGGCGTGGCAGGAGGAACCGAACAATATGGAGGCCCTGATTACGGTCAGGCGCTCGTTTCACACGCTCAAAGGCAGCGGCCGCATGGTCGGTGCTGAACGAATTGGCGAGTACTGCTGGAGCATTGAGAATCTCCTGAACCGGCTCATCAATCGAACCCTGGTTCAAACACCGCCGATGGTTGATTTCATCATTGCCGCTGCTGCAGCCGTGCCTGAACTCATAGAACAACTCGAAGTTGGCGTTGAGCCGTCTGCTGATACCAGCCTGCTCATGGCGAGGGCCAATGCATTCGCCGAAGGTGACCCGAACGCTGCAGTCCTGACCGTCAGCCCGCAAATGCTGGCGGACGCCGTTAAAGAAGAGCCTGCACTCGAGATGGATCCGGTTTTACTGGATATTTTTTCGAAGGAGACGGCCGGGCATATAAAGGTCATCGTCGATTATCTGGAGGCATGCGAAGGGCACCAACCACCTTTCGACGTTACGGACAAACTGCATCGTGCCTGTCACACCCTGCATGGCAGTGCGAATATGGCGAATGTCGAGCGTGGTGTTGCAGTAGCAAGCGCGCTCAATCGTTTTGTTCGACGCGTCTACGATTACAAGGTCGGTTTTGATCAATCGGGGCTCGACGGCTTGCGGGCGGGATCAAGGGCGATAGCCACTATCGTCGGAGATATCAATCAGCCTGAACGAAAGCGTGCTGATTACAGGGCTTTAATAAACCACATCAACAATCTGGCGGATGCAGTACAGCCGGAGCAGCTGGAAACGTCGGAGCCTGTTGCGGAGCCGGTGTTGGTTGCAGAACCGGTTGTCGAAGAAGTAGAGCAAGAGGCGGAGTACGACGCCGAGATCGCCGCAATTTTCACCGAAGAGTCCGCCGAGTTACTCGAGTCTGCCGATAAGGCCCTGATTGAATGGAGCAAGAACAAGTCGTCCAAAGATTCGATGGAAGAGCTGAAACGCCATCTGCATACGCTTAAAGGTGGCGCGAGAATGGCGGGCATCACTGCCATGGGGAATCTAAGCCACGAGATCGAGGCGCTACTAATTTCAGTTGATAGCGGGCGGGTCAAAGCGACTTCGACGGTGGACGGCCTGTTACAACAAAGTGTGGATGAGTTGCATCGTATGCGCGATGCTGTCATTGCCGGTAAAGCGGTGCCAGCAGCCGGGATCCTTGAGAAGCGAATTCAGCAGGCAAATGCCGGCTTTGAGATAGCGGACGATTCTGCCGTAGAGGCAGCACCAGCGGACAAAGACGTCGAAGAGGCCAAACCGGCAGAGTTTTCGATCGTGCCTGAAGATACCGTCAGCATGGTTATCGTTGACACTCCGTTGGCCGACGAGTTGGCGCAAATCGGCAAGCCGCCGGAAGGTTACCGACCCGAAGTGCCGCCGAGCGATGAGCCGGGCCTGGAGTTGGAGCCCGAGCCACCGCCGGAGCCGGAGCCAGAACCAGAACTGGAGCCAGAAGAAAAGCCCAGGCCCGGCAAGCCGGCCGCGGTACAGCCGTTGCGGCAGGAGCAGCGCCAGGAATTTGCGCGCATCGATGCCGAGCTGCTGGAAGACTTGCTGAATGCTGCTGGCGAAATCAGCATTTACCATTCTCGGCTCAGCCAGCAGGTCAGCACATTCGATGTCCACGTTGTCGAGCTCGAACAAACGATCAGCAGACTTCGGGAGCAGTTGCGTAAGCTGGAGATCGAGACTGAAGCACAGATCATGCATGGTCATCAGGACACATTGGTTGCACGTGACTTTGATCCGCTGGAACTCGATCGCTATTCCAATATCCAGCAGCTGTCGCGTGCGCTTGCCGAGTCGGCAAGCGACCTTGGTAGTCTCAAGGACCTGCTGAAATCAGTTACGACCGAAGCTGAGGGTCTGCTTGTTCAGCAATCTCGTGTAACCGCAGAGTTGCAAGACGGCCTCATGCGCACCCGCATGGTTCCTTTTGAGCGCCATGTTCCGCGCCTGACTCGCCTGGTTCGACAGATTGCCCAGGAAGCCGGGAAGAACGCGGAACTCGCCGTCGAGGGCGCGTCTGGCGAACTTGATCGCCAGGTGCTCGACAAGATGTTACCGCCGTTCGAACACATGCTGCGTAACGCGGTTGTGCACGGTATGGAAACGACCGCGCAGCGCCAAAAAGCAAACAAGCCTGCGACCGGCCGCATAACTATCCGCCTTCACCGCGAAGGCTCCCAAATGATCATCGACGTTGCGGATGACGGTAAGGGTCTTGATGTCGACGCAATCAGGCGCAAGGCCTACGAGCTCGACATGCTCAAGCCGGATAGCAAGGTTACCGACGAAGAGATCATGGAGTTGATCCTGACGCCCGGATTCACTACCGCGAGCAAGGTTACTCAGTCTGCGGGCCGCGGTGTTGGCATGGATGTCGTTGCCAACGAGGTTAAAAAGCTCGGCGGTTCTCTGCGCATATCTTCCGTTACGGGGCAGGGCACGAACTTTACGGTGCGGCTGCCGTTCACTCTCGCGATCACACAGTCGCTCATCGTGCGCACCGGCGACGAGGTTTATGCTTTGCCGCTGCCGTCAGTCGAAGGTGTCGCCCGCATACCCCGTGCCGAACTTGAGAGCCTCCTGAGCCAGAGCGAGCCCAGCTACCAGTACGGCGAAGAGACCTACAAATTCCGCCACCTGGGAATGTACCTGGGTGGTCAGGCAGCCAAGTTACCTCAGGATGAGCCACATGTTCCGGTGATTTTGGTCCGTGCAGGCGAGTATTCCGCCGCACTCCTGACTGATGAGATGATCTCGAGCAGAGAAATTGTCGTTAAGTCGGTAGGACCACAGCTGGCGAGTATTCGGGGTATCGCCGGCGCTACTATTCTGGGCGACGGCCGCATCGTACTCATTCTGGATGTAGCGGCGCTTGTGCGTACCGGCGCTCCCGTTGTCGAGCTCAAGAAGGCGGCGCCGACGCCAACGGATGATCGCCCACTTGCACTTGTCGTCGATGACTCAATTACGGTTCGACGCGTTACCGAACGCTTCCTGCAACGCCACGGCATGCGCGTTGTTACAGCAAGAGATGGCCTCGATGCAATTAGCGCAATCTCGGACCACAAGCCTGACATTATCCTGCTGGATATCGAAATGCCAAACATGGATGGTTATGAATTTGCGTTGCATGTGCGCAACGATGAGCGCGTCTCTGATGTGCCTATCATCATGGTGACCTCGCGCGTTGGTGACAAGCACCGTGCGCGTGCGATCGAACTCGGGGTCAATGACTACCTGGGCAAGCCATTCCAGGATTCAGCGTTGCTCGACGCTATCCAGCGTTTGCTCGATGAAAAAGGAATTACGTTGTCGTGACTGCTGAAGCTGACGAACTGTATAGCCTGCTCGTGCCGCTGGCCGAAGATCGCCTGATCGTGCCGCGTGCCTGTGTCGCGGAGGTCGTTCGTTTCACCGCGCCTGATCACGAGGCCGGTGCACACAGCTGGATGCTTGGCACGGTCAACTGGAACGGGCGTCAGTTACCGGTCGTTTCGTTTGAAGGCGCGCTGGGCAAAGACATTCCAGTTGCGACCGGGCGTACGCGAATCGTCGTTTTTTATGCGAGTACCGGCCGATTGAAGACCGGTTACTTTGGTGTGCTGACACAAGGGTTTCCGCAACTCGTGCGCGTCAATAAGGACGTCCTCGAGCTGCACACAACGGAGGGCTGGCCCGACGATGCGCCAGTGTTGTGTCGTGTCAAAATGATTAACGAGTTCCCGCTAATTCCCGACCTCGAAAAACTCGAGGCGATGTTGGCACGCGAATCCATCCAGGCGTAAATCGTCCGGATATAGGCATGATTGCGGATGATTTGGCGGCCTGGTCGTGGTGTACATTGGCATCCACGGGGCCGTAGCTCAGCTGGGAGAGCGCTGCGTTCGCAATGCAGAGGTCGGGAGTTCGATCCTCCTCGGCTCCACCAACTCGGATCTGGAGTATCCAGGCCTACTCGTTTCTCAGGTCACCCCAAAGAGACTGTGCAACGGTAAGTGCGGCAATCGCTGCAGTTTCGGTTCGGAGTATCCTTGGCCCCAGGGAAACCGCCTTGAAATTGGCGATATGGGCATCTTCACATTCGGCATCGCTGAAGCCGCCCTCTGGCCCTATCAGCAAACAGACTTTGGTCTTTGGCGCGGTGATAGAGGTCAGTGACGTTGCGGCACGCGGTTGTAAAATCAGGTCGATATCTGCCTCTTCGGTTTTGCTGCCAAACCACGAGTTGAGTGAAACAGGCTCGTCGATTAATGGTGGCCGAATCCGACCGGACTGCTCACACGCGCTCTCAGCGACTTTCTGCCAATGGTCGCGACGCTTGGCGGTTCGCCGGGCATCGAGTTTCACGACGCTGTGCTCTGCCAGCACCGGCGATATTCGTTTTACGCCGAGTTCTGTCGCTTTTTGCACAACGAAGTCCATGCGCTCACCGCGCGATATGCCCTGTACGAGGTGAACCTTCAACGGCGATTCTGTCGCGGTCTTAATATGCGCGTCCACCTGAACAACAGCTGTGTTTTTCGAGACGCTCAGGACACTGGCCGCAAACTCGCCGTCCTTGCCATTGAATACTGTCAGGTGGTCGCCCGCACGCAGGCGCAGGGCGCGCCCGATGTAGCGCGCCTGTTCGTCGTCCAGCGGTAATTCCTTGCCAGGAGAAATGTCGTCACGAATAAAAAGTCTTGTAGTAGCCATGAGCATTGACAGTTGATATCTGTAACCCTGACTATCGTTGTTCCACGCAGACGGGGCAAGCCTTGAGTAAGGACACATTCAGCATCAATGCCGCGACCGGGCTCATCGAGCCAGCCAGGCAGTGTCCCAGCCCTAATCAGGATGCGCGCCCAGATGGGGCGCAGCCCGAATTGCTGGTCGTACATGGCATTAGCCTGCCGCCGGGAGAGTTCGGCGGGCCGCAGGTTGAACAGTTGTTCACCAATACGCTGGACTGGGACAGCCACCCCTACTTTGGTGAGATTCGTGGGATGCAGGTATCTGCGCATCTTCTTGTAAAACGCGATGGCGGGCTAATCCAGTTTGTGCCTTTTACGCAAAGGGCCTGGCACGCAGGCGCATCGTCTTTTCGCGGTCGCTGCGGCTGCAACGACTACTCGATTGGCATCGAACTGGAAGGGGAAGACGAGGTTCCGTACGAGGATTGCCAATACGAGGTCTTGATAGAGGTGAGCAGAGCGCTGCTGCAAGCCTATCCCGAGATGTCTGCGCGAGAAATAGCCGCCCATTCAGACATCGCGCCGGGGCGAAAAACCGATCCGGGCACTGCTTTCGACTGGCTTCGATTGTATGATGGGATCAGCCACGCTTGATTGAGCGTGGTAATAACTAACCCTCAGAAGAAACGAGCTACGGAACGATGAACCTTATTGCCCTGCTTATTGGCCTTGGTATTGAACGGCTTGCCACACAGTTGTTTCACATCCGCAGGTTGCGCTGGATCGACCGCATCATCGATGCCGGTTTCCGGCAGGCCGAACGCGTTTCGAACTGGCCAGCACTGATCCCGGTTATCCTGATCACATTGGTGCTGGCTGTGCCCGTTTTCCTAGTGATGTTCAGTCTTGGTGATGCCTTGCTGGGTTTCCCATACGTGCTTCTTGCCATAGTCGTATTGTTTTTCTCGCTGGGTCCGCAGGATATCGGTGAAGACATCAACGAATACTGCAAAGCTGTCGAAAGCAGCGATGAAGAGGCCATTCGTCTGACGGCCAAAGCGATAATCGAAAGTGATGTGCCCGATGACGAGCGCGAGCGCATGCAATGCGTCGAGGAGGCAGTGTGTGTTCAGGCGAACAATCGCTTGTTTGCGGTGATCTTCTGGTTTGTCGTGCTGGGCCCGCTTGGGGCATGGGGGTACCGGGTAACTGACCTGGTTCGTCGTCGAGCCGTATTTGCGGCGGCCAGAGACGAAGCCGCCGACGGTCCGTCAGATAGCCTGCGTGATGCCGCGGTCATGCTGCATGGATGGCTGGCATGGATTCCGGCGCGTCTGACCGCAATCGGCTACGCCGCCGCCGGCCACTTCGATGCAGCAATTGGTGCATGGCGAGCACCGTCCGAGCAAAGCTCCGATACTCCTTCGGAGTACAACGAACATCTGCTGGCTCGTGTCGGCGTCGCCGCTCTGGCGTTAGGGCAAATAGAAGACGAAACTCTTGGCGAGCGGGGCGTTAGAGGGGCGACCGCAGCCAACAGCCTTGTGTTTCGATTGCTGCTTATATGGGCGGTCGTCATCGCTGCGATGACTTTGTATGGCTTGACGCGGTGAGCCAGTTTTTTTTTGCCGGTTTTTTGGCTGATACCGCTTGGTCTGTTCTGCATCGGTGGTTGTTCGACAGAATCTGATCAACCCGCCTCAAGCGCGCATCACGCTCGAATCGCAACGCTCGCCCCGCACCTGACTGAGCTCGTATTCGCTGCCGGTGCTGGCGACAAACTGGTCGGCGTCAGTGCTTACTCTGACTATCCCGCGGAGGCTCTCGAACTCCCGTTGATCGGTGACGCATTTGCGGTCGATCATGAGCAGCTTGCGATGCTGAACCCCGATCTGCTGCTCGCATGGCAGGGTGGCACACCTGCACATGTGGTCGATGAGTTGCGCCGCTTTGGCTATAACGTAGAAGTCATTCAAATTCGGAAACTTGCCGATGTTGCAGACGCGTTGCGGCGTATTGGAGAACTAACGGACAGTATCGACGATGCGAACGATGTTGCGTTGAAATACACGCAAAGCCTGCGGGCGTTCGAACAGCAGTTCGCCGATGCAGACGATGTGCGAGTTTTTTACCAGGTTGATAAGCGGCCGCTCTACACGATTAATGATCAGCACTATGTCAGCGAGCTCATCGATGTGTGCGGCGGCAGCAACGTGTTTTCCGATTTGGATGGGCTTGCGCCAACGGTATCGGTCGAGGCGGTGGTCGAGCGCGACCCGGAAGCGATGTTCGCGAGTAGCGACGCGGGCTATGGCGCATTCGACCAGTGGGATCGCTGGCCGCACATTGCCGCGAACCGCTACAAAAATCGTTTCCTCATGCCAGCCGATGAAATAGGACGAGCAACACCCCGATTACTGATTGCGGCGAAGGCGGTTTGCGACGCGTTGCAGGTCGCGCGAACAAATAGAGCTTCAACATGGGCGATCGAGTAGGTATTCGTCCTGCAGCAGCGTCAGATCTTGCAACGGCCATGTCATGGTTGTCGGCAGCTGGGCTGCCCAGCGCAGACCTCACGATTGCGCACCTGTCTGATTTTCTTATTGCGGTGACAGACGGGGTCCCGATCGGCATGGTTGGGATTGAAAGGACCGGGAGCGTTGGCTTGATGCGCTCCCTTGTAGTGGATCCGAGCGAGCGCAGCGTTGGCGTTGGCGGGCGACTCGTTAGCGACATAGAGGCCCTGGCAAAAAATCACGGTGTCACAGAGTTGTGGTTGCTAACGATTGACGCTGATGGATATTTTTCGAAACTGCGTTACGAGCGAAGGGAACGCAGTAAGGCGCCGGTGGAAATTCAGGGTACCCAGGAGTTTTCGCGTTTATGTCCTGGCGATGCCGTGCTGATGAGCAAGCAGCTCTAGCAGCGTTCCCTGTTCCAAAGCACTTCCTGCCCAGACTCGGCCCTGGATAGCACCCGGGCGATAACGAATAAGAGGTCAGAGAGCCGGTTCAGGTAGCGAAGGACTTCAGGTCGCACCGATTCCGATCCCGCGAGAGTCGTGGTTATGCGTTCTGCCCTGCGAACAATCGTGCGCGCCAGATGACAGGCTGCCGCAGCCTGCCCGCCGCCGGGCAGAATGAACTCCTTGAGTGCGGGTAGATCTTCATTTAACGCATCGAGATCTTTTTCCAGACGAGTAACGAAAGTATCCGTGATCGCGCTGTGCCCCGGTATGCAGAGCTCTCCTCCGAGCTCAAACATATCGTGCTGGATCTCAGTGAGTATTCTGCGAATGTCGTCTGGCACAGACGCGCAGGACAGAACCACACCGATCGCGCTATTGGCCTCGTCGACGGTGCCGAAAGCGTCGACGCGCAAACTGTCCTTGGCAACGCGAGAGCCGTCGCCAAGGCCTGTTGTTCCGTCATCGCCAGTGCGCGTATAAATCTTGCTGAGTCTCTTTCCCATTGTCTAAGCTCGTCAGTTCCAGCGGTATCTTAACTCGACGAACGCGCCACGCTGCTGCATTCGATAATTTTCTGCCGTCTGATAGTCGCTATCGAGCAAGTTTTCGATTCGCGCATTCAGGGCCCAGCTGTCGTTCAGGCGCATCTGCCCGGTCAGGTTAGCAAGTACGTAGCCAGCAAGTCGAACACCCGCATAGTCCTCGCGATCACCGCTCGCGATGATGGAGAGCCCGAGACGATGCGCGCCGACGTCACGTGTGTAAGAAAGCGAGGCAGTTTCCTCGGCTCGTCGCAGCAGTCGCTCTCCGGTGTCGGCATTGTCTGCCCGTTGTTTTACGAGCTCCGTTCGAATTGCGAAGCCGTCGCCGCGGTACTCGTAGCTCAGCTGCGCACCACGGATTTTCGCACTGGCGATGTTCCTCAGCTCAAACGCCTGCAGATCGAAATCAATCAGGTCGTCGATGTCGTTGCGATAGACTTCGAGATCTACACTGTGGCCGGTTCCGGATGCGTAGCGCAGACCGAGTTGAGCATCGTCAGCCAGCTCGGGGTTGAGGTCGACGTTGCCGCCGAAGCCGAAGCGATCGGTGGCATCCGGTGCACGAAAAGCATGGCCAAGGCCGGCGTTGAGCGTCCAGCTATCGCCGATATCGAACGCGTACTCAGCATTCCAGGTGGTGTGTTTGCCGAAGGTCTCATGGTCCGTCAACCGAACTGCGGCAAACGCCTTGTGGCGGCCGTGAGTCCACTGATCTTGTGCGAACGCCGCCCGCACAGTTGTGCCCTCCTGGAACCCCGCTCCGAAACTCAGCGTTGCAGCATCTTCAGTAATGGCAACTAACCCTCCCGTCAGCGTGTGATTGGCCAGCGCGTGGGTGTATTGCCAGTCCACGCTCAGCCGCTCGGAGCTGACGAAGTCATCAGCCTGGTTTTGAGAGATTTCGTCTTGCATGAAAGAGACGATAAGTTTGCTGATGCCGCTATTAGGGAGGTTGGTATTCAACTCCAGGGCTGTCGTCGTATTGTCAAAGTCCTGATCGACGGGGGCGAGGAAGAAGTCCAGATATTCCACAGTGCCACTGGTCTGCCAGTGGCGGATGCTGATATCGCCGCCCTTTAAGTACCGCGATGCGTACAGACTGGCCGACAGATTTTCATAGCCTCGTTCAATATCTGAGTCAATACGCGGGGCGTAGCCGTCAGTAGTCTGCCAATTTAGTGTGACGCCGAACTCACCGTTGCTGCTGCGATTCCCGCCTGACACGTTTCCAGATCGTGTGTCAAAGCTGCCGGACTCGAGGCTGCCTTCGACAAACGCGTCTTCGGCACGACGCGTGATGATATTGATGACGCCGCCAATCGCGTCGGTACCGAACAATGCAGACCGGGCACCTTTGACAATTTCTATGCGTTCGATTACTTCGGGCGCGATGTGCTGAATTGCCGCTCCACCTAAAGTGCCCGGGTTAATGCGAACCCCGTCGATCAGCACAAGCGTGTGATTGCTCTCACTGCCGCGCAAGAATATCGATGTCGATTGCCCGGGCCCGCCATTGCGGCCAATGTCGATGCCAGCTTCGAAGCGCAACAGTTCAGACAGGTCAGTGGCGAGCGAAAGTTCTATGTCCTCACGCGTGATGACCGTAACTGGAACGATCGCGTCTTTCAGCGGGATTTCTGTGCGCGTTGCTGTGACGATGATTGTTTCGCCATGTGCGGCATCCGCCATACAGTTGGAAGCCGTCGCCAAAAACGTGAGCAAAGCCGCTGCGGATACCAGTCGGTGCGTGATCATTTTGTCTCTCCAGTGCATGCCGCCCGCACGCGATATATAGGTCGTGAGTACGATGGTGCGGAGAGTATGGAGGGACGACTTTGAATCCTCGCCCGAACCTGCGCCCGCCGCGCCATTCAAGGTTTCACCGGGCCGGTCTCCGGGCTGACGAGCGGATAGCATCCTTGCCGTAGCGCCTTCCCACGATCCCCATGTTGCGGTTCGCAGTGGCTCCGATTCGATTGTCTCGAACCAGGGGCTACGGTTTAACTCGATCACCGTTGCGGGGGCAGCGCCGGAATGGGCGTGATGTGTCACGCTGAACCGGCTTCCCGTTCACCCGATTTTGCCAAATCAGGTTCACCTAGTGAGCGTCGTACGATAGGGAGGCAGTGCGAAGCTGTCAAGCGTGGCGTTGTGCGCTTGTTTCTTTGTCGCCTTGCGGCCATAGTTGCGGCGAATATCGACTGCGAATGACAGGAAAAATCGTGCAAGCCTACGACGAAAAGCCGTCCGACGAATTACAAACCGCATTGGAAGCAGCGCGCGCGGCGGCTGAGATCAGTCGCCATTACTACGCGGGCAATTTTACCGTGACAACCAAAGCGGACCTTACGCCGGTAACTCAGGCCGATATCGAGTGCGAGCAAGCTATTCGTAAGATCATTCTCGAGCGCTTCCCGGAGCATGGTTTTTTCGGCGAAGAAACCGGCCGCAGCAACGAGAACGCCGAGTTTCTTTGGCTTGTTGATCCGATCGATGGCACCAAGGGTTTCGTTCGTCAGTATCCGTTCTTTTCTACACAGATAGCGTTGATGCACAAGGGAGAGATCGTGCTGGGCGTTTCCAGTGGCACGATGATGGACGAGCTGGCCTGGGCGGAAAAAGGCAAAGGCGCCTGGCTCAATGGCGAACGGCTGGCGATCAGTAGCATTTCCGACCCCGATCGTGCGGCGGTGTCGACCGGCAATCTCAAGTCACTGGCAATGAGTCCCGGGTGGAGCGATCTGGGCGAGATCGTTTCCCGAGCCGATCGAATACGCGGGTACGGCGACTTCTACCATTATCATTTGCTCGCGGCGGGTAAAATAGAGGCGGTTATCGAATCCGACGTCAATATCCTTGATATCGCGGCGCTGTCGATCATAGTGACGGAGGCCGGCGGGATATTTACAGACCTCAACGGCGAAGCAGTAAAGCTCGAGATTCGTTCAGTATTAGCTGCGAACCCGGAACTTCACGAGGACTACCTCGAGCTCCTACGGGGCCGCGTGACCTGACGTTGCGACAAATAGAGTATGTGAACGCCAGCCAACAGCTTCCATTGGCGTTGCAAACAATGCGCTGAGATTTGACTCGTTGAGAATTTTGTCGGTCTGACCGATCTGCCAGCGACCGTCCCCGAAAAGAAGCAGGCATCGGTCTGCGAATCGAGCAGCGAGGTTTACATCGTGCAGGCTGGCGACAACACCGGCGCCCTGATCTGCTGCTCGTCTGAATATCTGCAATGCGTCCAGTTGATGCTGAGGATCCAGGTGGTTAGTGGGCTCGTCAAGAAGGTAGACATCAGGCGTTTGCGCCAGAATTTGCGCAATTGCAAGCCGACGTCGCTCACCGCCGGACAAAGTCAGAACATCCCGGCCGGATAACTCCTCAAGGCCCATCGCGCGCAACGCGTCTGCGGTGATTCTAAAATCATCTTCGGATTCCCATTTGAAATGGGAGATGTGTGGGTGCCTGCCGACCAGCGCCGTGTCGAGAACAGTCGCCGGAAAGATGTCGTCGACGACCTGTGGCAGCAACGCAAGCTGTTGCGCCGTTCGCTGACGCGGGCTCAGAAATATGTCCTGCGAGTTGAGAGTTACGTTGCCAATGTCAGGCCGACGCAGCCCCGCGATCGTCGCAAGCGTTAACGACTTGCCGGTGCCGTTTGGTCCGAGCACGGCAACGATTTCGCCGCGATCAATGTCGAGATTCAGCCCGTCAACAAGCAACCGACCAGGCACGCTGACACGAATATTTTTGCACGCAAGCAGTGGCGGATCGTTGTCTGGCATAGCGCGAGCCTAGCGCAGCCTAGTCGATAAGACGAATTTCGCTGGCGGTAAGCGGCCCGATAACCGCGTACTTGAGGCTCTTCGGTACAACCGCGTCATCGCTGGCCAGCGCAATGCGACCACCCATGATCTCTGCGTATCGCTGCGGATACAGCGGCTTGCGACCCGGCTCGCCCAGCCCCTCCGGCGCAGTCGGTTGACCGTCTGATGGGTCGTACTTGTCCGTTGCGCCAAGGGTGTGCAAAAACTCATGAGCAATAATGACGTTGTTGCTACCTTGTTGCCGGCGTCCGGCGCGAGCATTCACGATGCCGACCATGCCTTTTTGCAAACCGACAGAATTTTCAAGCCGGAACGCGTCATCGGGACTGTGATAGCGCACGAAAATACGAACGTCTGGTTCGATCGTGTCCTGTTCGCCGGCCGTGCTTGAGGCCCACCAACGCATCTTGAGAGACCAGATCATAATGTCGAAAACGCCGAAGTCCGCGTCAATAGCCGGAGGTTGTTCGACAATTTGCTCACCCACTTCCATGCGCAATGGCCGGTGCAAGGTGTTTCCATAGCGCTCGGTCTCGCGGGCGATAAACGTTTCTATAGCGGCGAAATCGTCGGTATCCAGGCTGTCGATGTAACGCGCAACTATCTCGCTGCCATCGGCGTTGATCGGGTACACCTTTACCCAAAGGCTGTTTTCCCAATCGGTACTCCTGGCCTGGGTGAGCCAGGTACTCATGCCGACAAAGAACAGAATGAACAGCAAAATGGATATTCTGATTGCTTTAAACATGGCGTCAGAGTTCCGGTGCTTGTCGGACGTTGGTCGCCTGCTCGAAAGCATAGGCAATTTCTATGAGCGGTTTCTCGCTGTACGCTCGCCCGATAAACGACACGCCCACCGGCAGCCCCGCGATATATCCGGCAGGCACGGTAATACTCGGGTAGCCCGATACTGCGGCATAAGAAGAGCTGCCAACGTGAAAACTGTCGCCGTTCACGTGGTCGGTCAGCCAGGCCGGGCCGTTGGACGGTGCGATCAAGGCGTCGAGCTCGTGTTCGTCCATGACACCGTCTATGCCGGCTTTCGCTACGCGTTTGCTGGTTTCCAGCGCTTCCACATACTCGTCGTCAGTCAGTGGGCCCTTCTCCTCGGCCGACAGCATTCTCTCCTGCCCAAAGAACGGCATGACAGTCTCTTTGTTACTTTCATTGAACTCAATGATCTCGGCAAGCGACTTCAACGGCGCATCGGTTTGCTCAAGGTATCGTTTCAGGTCGGCTTTGAACTCGTATCGCAGTACTGCGCTTTCGGCATCGCCGACACCGGTTGTGTCTATTTCAATCGAGTCAACGATTTCCGCGCCCTGCTCACGAAGCGACTCGATGGTCGACTCCAGGATTGCTTCAACATACGGATTGCTACCGGCGCCGTAGTAAGAGCGAATAACGCCGATGCGTTTTCCAGCGATGCCATCCGCCGTGAGGTTGGTGGTGTAGTCGGAGGGGGCGCTTTGAGCGTCCTGGGTCGCCGGATCCGCTGGATCTGTGCCTGTCATCGCGCCAAGCAGGATTGCCGCATCTCGCACCGACCGTGCCATCGGCCCTGCCGTATCCTGGCTGTGGGCAATCGGGATGATACCGGTGCGGCTGACCAGCCCGAGCGTTGGTTTGATACCAACAACGCCGTTGATACCGGACGGACAAATGACCGATCCGTCAGTCTCTGTGCCGACGGCGACTGTCGTCAGATTGGCCGCAACGGAAACGGCCGAGCCGCTGGAAGAGCCGCAAGGGTTACGCGCGGTGTCGTACGGGTTTTTCGTCTGGCCGCCGATGCTGCTCCAGCCGCTCGATGAACGGGATGATCGAAAATTCGCCCATTCACTGAGATTGGCCTTCCCGAGTATGATCGCTCCGGCGTCACGCAACTGACTGACAAGAAACGCATCGGTGTCAGGACGGTGATCGGCCAGCGCAAGCGAACCGGCTGTCGTGTGCATCTGGTCGGCAGTGTCAATATTTGCCTTGAGTACTACTGGTATGCCGTGCATAGGACCGCGTGGCCCGGACTCCTGCCACTCCTCGTCGAGTGACCTGGCCGTAAGCAGCGCATCAGGATTGATCTCGATAATCGAATTTAACTGCGGCCCGCTGCGGTCGATTGACTCTATACGTTCGAGGTAGGAGCTGACGAGTTGCTCGGATGTCAATTCGCCTCGCTGCATTCGGTCGTGCAGGTCGGCGATGGTCGCCTCTTCAATGTCAGGGGGTGGTGCGGTGCAGGCAGCCAGTGCCAGCAGACAAACAAGATTGAAAGAGCGCAATGTCGGTTTCCTCATATGTTTCTTTGCTCGGGTTCGATGATACCCGTTATCGGACAGCTGCAGTTTGGCAACGCACGGCCCAAAAAAAAACCCCGCTGCGTGAGCGGCGGGGCTAATTTTCTCTCTTTGTGATCAAGAGAGGTAACTACGAATTCGGTAACCGGATACAGAGTTTTATTATTATTGGATCCGGATCTTATTGTTTTTATAGTTGTTTTTCTTCTGGCGTCTAAATCCTGTTAAGTAGCCGTCTTACGTTACCGAGTGCAGTTACACTTCGCTTGGGCAAGGTACTAAAAGCAAGACCTGTGCCAAGTGCGCTGAGACGACCGGGATATCAGGTATTTAGCAGCCGTTCAGGAAGTGCGCAATGCGTTTTGTATTCGATATGTAAAACAACTCGACACAATTGCTGCGCTGCACATAACCCGATGATCCAACAACACGACGTATAACCCGGATATTTCAGACTTTTCCCGGCGGATGACTCTTTGTACCGGTGGTGTCCGAACGAAAAATCAGCACCTGTTGACACAAAATTTCCTGCCAGAATGAATTCGACACCGGGCTCATGAGGTTTTTGTCAATTTATTCGACGCTATTGGCTCTCTCGGCCCGTTCGATGAGCCCGATCACACTGAAAAAGCGGCCATTCCGGACAATTCCGACGATATTCTGAACGTCATTGATGTCTGCCAGTGGGTCGCCGTCGACAAGCACCAGGTCGGCACTTGCGCCTGGCGCAATGCGGCCAAGTTGCAAGTTGACACCCAAGGCAGCCGCTACATTGAGACCTGTCGTGCGCAATACCTGCTCAGCAATCAAGCCGGATTCGACCAGCGCCAAGAATTCTGCGTGTAATGCGATGCCGGGCGGTAAACCGTTGGGCTTGCTGCCGAGAATGATCGATGATGAGTGGGAGTTGAGGCGCGGTTTTTCAGAGAAGCGTCGGATGGCCGTCGGGTACTTGCCGAGCAATTTTGCCTGCCGCGAGCCGAGCAACGAGCGCAAGCCATTTGTTCGCGCATCTGCCAGACCGGAAATGACGGTCAGTACGTCACCATCAGCGCTCGGTCGAACGTTTTCGTATCGTACGCCGCGAGGTGATGTGGCGAATGACTCGGTTTCGGGCGATACGGTCGAGATGGAATCCAGGTCGAGTTGCCAGCCTTCAGCGAGGATGCGCGGCCCTGGCATTTCCTTGCCAGACCACAACGAATTCAAAGCTGCGGCCTGCTCATGCTCGGCAACGATTGTCGTTATGCCGTAGGACAACAACAGCGGTCCGAGAGACTCGTCCAGTTCACCGGGCAGCGATGCCTGGCCATCGATGAATCCTGGCAATGCAGTAAGGTCGTCCATATCGACGACGATCTCACCGGATCGTTCCCGACGTGCTTCAATCGCCGTAATCCGGCCGCCATCGATAACTATGTCGACGTTGTTCCTGTAACCCCCACTGACACCGTCAAAAATCCGCGCTGTACGAACAATGAGCCGAGCCTTGGGTTCGTCCATGAGGGGTAGTCTTCGCGGCTGCGGCGGAGAGCGCTTGACCGTCTCGTCAGGCAGTATCGTCGCCCGAAAGGGAATGTTACGGGATGTCCGCGAATTGAATAGCCGCGTGCGAACAGAGCCGTTGGCTGTGTAGAGCATGCGCTGCCTGTCGCGCCAGGCGAGGGCGGCAACAAAGATGTCCTGATCGCTGATCAAGGGTCTGATGATTGACGGCTCGGACAGAATAGCCATGTCCATCGATAGCGCGTCTTCATTGTGCCGCAGGAATGTGATCAGACTGCCATCCGGTCGCCAGGATGGTGACGACAATCTTGTCGTTGACGTCTCGAGTGTCTTATCGGGCTGGCTGTGTCGCCGCAGCATTAGCGACCAAATACCGCCCCGGCGATGGATATAGACGAGGTCCCTGCCATCAGCCGACCACGCCGGCTCGGTCTCATCGCCGCGGGTGTTGCTGATGCGCCAGGTTAGCCCGGTAGCGAGATCAAGCTCCCACAGATCGAAGCCCGTGTCGCGGCGGTCAGACGAATAGACGATTCTTTCGCCATCGGGGTGCCAGTCCGGGTGCTGATCGAAGTACTGACCATCACTTATATTACTGGCCGTGTTGTCGTCGATCCGGTATAGCCAAAGCTGGAACTGGTTTCCCGATCTGGCCTGGTACGCAATGGACTGTGCATTTGGCGACCAGCGCGGTCGTTGCGCCGCTGTCGGACCCTCGGTAATTGCGCGTGCCTCCCCGCCGTTGGACGGGAGAATCCAGATGTTGTTGAGCAGGTCGATAGCAAGTTGGCCGTCACCTGCAACATCAACCGAAAAATTAGTGCCTTGGGTCAGCGTTACCTGCGCGTGCACAGAGGCAGCGCCAAGCAGAATCAAAATCGTTGAAAGGAGTCTTCGCAAAACGGTTGTCAGGGCTGAAGCCGGATGCCTTTCCATTCACCGACGTTGAATGTGTCATCTTCGTTGGCCGCGAGTGAGCGAGTCCACCGGGCGCGGTCGTGAATGCGGTCGGTTCCTTCGATCCACAATTCGATGCAGCTAGCCCAAACGCGGATCCCGCCCCAATGTGGCGGCCTCGGAATAACCGGCCGGTCGGAGGCGGCGATTGATTTGAGATTTTTCGCCGCGCCCACGCCGAGTTTCATTGCCCGCCGGCCCACCTGGGCGATGAGCGCGGAGCGCGATTCCAGTGGTGAGCTTTGATCGGAGCCCCAGGCTCCGAGCTGACTGCCCCAATCGCGGCTGGCGAAATAAGTATCGCTTTCTTCGTCGGGAGAAAACACCGCCTGACCCTCAATTCGGACCTGCCGACCGAAGGAGTCCCAATGAAACAGGAGCGCGACTTTGTTGTTGCCGACAATCTGCCGTACTTTGTCAGAGTTGTAATTGGTGTAAAAAACAAGGTAGCCCGGGTCGGCAATGAATTCTTTGCACAGGACCACGCGCGCGGAAGGTTGACCTTCGCTATTTACGGTAACAGCAGCCATCGAATTCGGGTTCCGCTGCACCTCATTTTGCACGGCCTCGTCGAGCCATGCTTTTGCCCAGTCCATCGGATCCGATGGCAGTACAGTCGGCAGTCTCGTTGCCGAGCAGGGATCTCCCACGCTAACCTCCGTCGCAAATTACGGCGCCACCTGCACGCCGCGGGTCAGAGGCTACCTGAATGTCGCCACCGTTCTCAACCAGTGTCGCACCAATGCCACCGAAGTACATATTCAGTTCTGGCATGACAGTCACGGGCAAGTCGACTTCCGGTAAGTCGAGTCCGGCTTCGGCCATGAGCCTATCCTCCTCGCCACTCGTGTCTAAATGCAGGCGCGGGTGCGCGATTGCCTCATCAAGCGTCATGCCCAGTTGCAGAGCATTGACGAAGAACTGATGCAATGCGGTTGTAATGCGATCGGCACCGGGCGATCCCGCGGCAAGAACAGCGCCTTTGCGGCGTGCAATACTCGGTGCCATGTTCGATGGTAATCGCTGGCCCGGCGGGCCAGCGTCAAGTCCACGACGGTTGAGCTCGAGTTCGCCGAGGCAGTTGTTCAGCCAAATGCCGGTTCCTGCCGGCATCTCGCCGGATCCATAACCGGATGACGCCGTTATCGCACAGGCGATACCGTTGTCGTCGACCGCAGAAGTGTGCACCGTGGAGGCCGATGTCCACCGGCTCAGTAGCTGCCCGCTGCGCGCGGAGTCCAGCAGTTTTGCAGCTTCGGTTCCGACCTCGTCCGCCAGGTCGAGGCGCCGCTTGCGATAGTCCAGCGTAGCCCGCTGCACTTGTATCAACAGCGACAACGCCGCCGAGTCCCATTCGCGATGTGGCAAGTCGGCACAGGCAAGCAACATCGCTGCGAGCACGGCACCACCGATGGCGGGCGGCGGGTTGGTCGCGATCGTCCAGTCGCCTATTCCGACCGTAAGGGCGGGCCTCTCAATGGCCTCGTAATGCTTCAGGTCTTCGAGAGTTAGCGCGCCACCGCCGTTGCGGACGTGCTCCGACATAGCCCGGGCGAGTTCTCCCTCGTAGAAGATACTGGCTCCCTCGTCAGCAATGGCCGCCAGGGTGTCTGCAAGATGCGGGACGACAATCAGGCTTCCGCTTTCACGCTGTGAGCGATCGGCGTGGTGCAATGCGAAAAAGCCGTCATCGCTTCGACTGAAAATGCACTCGCCCGAGTATCCGAGGTAGTAGTGGCAAGCGGACGACAGCGGAAAGCCATCACGTGTGGCTCTGATCGTCGGCGCAAAGAGCTCTTTCCAGGGAGTCCTGCCAAATAATGTCGATGCTCGATCTATTGCTGCAAGAGTACCCGGTATGGCGACGGAACCAGGGCCGGCAAGAGTCGTGATACCGCCGCCATAGGTAATCGTCACGGTGCTGGCGCCTCCACCAAGTTCGCTTTCGGCAAGGCCATGGCCGGGTACCGCAACGTTACCGTCGATCGTTACCGGTTCGTTGCCAGGAGTCCAAACGGTAATGAAGGCACTACCGGCCAGCGCACACACGCCCGGCTCGGTGTTTATCGTACAGAGCGCTGCCGCAAGAGCACAGTCGACCGCATTGCCGCCGTTCGCGGCTATCTCGCGCGCGGCTTCGGCGGCGAGTGCTGAAGTCGTAGCGATGGCTACCTTGGTCAATGGACTCTCTCAGGCGGCTTTGCCACCATCGGGTGGATGGATCAAAAGTGAATAACGGAACGAATGCTCTTGCCTTCGTGCATGAGATCAAACGCCCGGTTTATGTCCTCAAGGGGCATCGTATATGTAATGAACTCGTCGATCTTGATCTCACCGTCCATGTACTGCTCGACCATGCCGGGCAATTGCGAACGGCCTTTGCAGCCTCCAAATGCCGTGCCACGCCAGACCCGGCCGGTTACGAGTTGGAACGGACGGGTGGATATTTCCTTGCCCGAGCCAGCAACGCCAACAATCGTTGATTCACCCCAGCCCTTGTGACAGCACTCGAGAGCGGCACGCATCAGATCGACGTTGCCGACGCACTCGAACGAGTAATCGACGCCGCCGTCTGTCAGATCAACGATGACGTCCTGGATGGGAGCCGGGTGATCCTTGGGGTTAACGGTATCCGTTGCGCCAAGTTGTGTGGCGAGTTCAAATTTGTCTGTGTTGATATCAATGGCAATAATGCGGCCGGCCTTGGCCATCACGGCACCCTGAATGGCGCTCAGGCCTACACCACCGAGCCCAAATACGGCGACTGTCGCACCCGGCTCAACCTTTGCGGTGTTTAACACGGCGCCGATACCTGTCGTGATACCACAGCCCAGCAGACAGATTTTCTCGAGCGGCGCTTCTTGCCTGACTTTGGCAACCGAGATTTCCGGCAGCACGGTGTACTCGCTAAACGTGGATGTGCCCATGTAGTGGTATATCGTCTTGCCGTTCATCGAAAACCGCGAGGTTCCATCCGGCATCACGCCCTGACCCTGCGTTGCGCGAATTGCCTGACAAAGATTGGTCTTTCCCGACGTGCAAAAATTGCACTCGCCGCATTCGGGCGTGTACAGCGGAATGACATGGTCGCCGACCTTGACGGAGCTAACGCCTTCGCCGACTTCCTCGACGATTGCTCCACCTTCGTGGCCAAGCACTGCCGGAAAAATGCCTTCAGGATCTTCGCCGGATAAGGTAAATGCATCGGTGTGGCAAACGCCAGTTGCGACATTGCGGAGTAGTATTTCGCCTGCCTTTGGTCCATCAAGATCAATGGACTCGATCTCAAGCGGCTTGCCAGCTTCCCAGGCGACTGCGGCGCGCGTTTTCATCGTTTTATGCTCCACTAAGCGTCGGTGTTGACCCTGACGGCGATATTCGCACGATTGCAGCGTGGCGGACAACGTGTCCCGGCTTGCTCCGCATTGCAAGTCTCCTGTAAAAAAGAGTTCCTCACGTGCGTTTTGGAAAAAGAATAGTCTAATGAGTCTTGATGATCTTCGAAAAGAATTATCCGCTGTTGACAAACGGTTTGTAGGCTTGATCGCGGAGCGCCAGCGAATCGTTGCGGAAATTGGTCGCAACAAGCAAACCAGCGGCCGTGGAACGCGTGACTACGCGCGAGAAAAAGACGTGCTCGATATGGGGCGCGCACAGGCCAGTGAACTGGGTATCGACCCGAACCTCGCCGAAGGCATCCTGAGGCAGTTGATTCAATCGTCTCTGGCGAACCAGGAGCGCGAACGAGTGATTGCGGAGGGTGCCGGGGACGGCCAGCGCGTTCTCATTATCGGTGGCGCGGGCAAGATGGGCGGTTGGTTCGCCGATTTCTTTTCGTCACAGGGGTTCGCGACGACTATCGCGGATCCGGGGCGTGAAGATGGGCCAGGTTACTTCAAAGACTGGACGGATGCGGGAGTCGACTACGATGTCATCGTTGTTGCAGCACCGCTCGCGGTGTCCGGTAGAATTTTGGCGCAGCTTGCCGTTCTCAAACCAAAGGGCCTTGTTTTCGATATCGGTTCCCTTAAGTCACCGCTCATCGATGGCTTGCAGGAACTGCACAGAGCGGGGTGTCGCGTTACGTCTTTACACCCGATGTACGGTCCGGACACGCGATTGCTGTCAGGGCACCACCTGATCTTCTGCGAAGTGGGATCCAGCAAAGCGACTGAAGATGCCAAGGCGCTGTTTCGATCTACGATGGTTGAGCCGCTCGATATGGGGCTGGAAGATCACGACCGTCTTATCGCATACGTTCTCGGCTTGTCACACGCGCTTAATATTGCGTTCTTTACGGCGCTCGCCGAAAGCGGCGAGGCAGCGCCGAAGCTCGCCAAAATGTCGTCGACAACATTTGATTCCCAACTCCTGGTGTCCGAAGCTGTCGCGCGAGACAACCCGCATCTGTATTTCGAGATTCAGCACCTCAATAAATTCGGCCTTGATCCGCTGGATGCACTTTGCGATGCATCGCGGCGTATTCGAGACCTCGTCGCTAATGGTAACGAAAGCGGTTTCGTTGAACTGATGCAAAACGGCCGCAGCTACATGGACATGCGCGGCTAAGCGATGTCACTGACAGATGAGATGGCCGCAAAACTGGCGCTGGCTGAGCGACAGCTGGAGGCTCTGACCACCGAGGTCGCGCGCAACGATGACAAAATGCGCCGATCCCAACAGCGAGAATTGCGGCTGTTGCAGGCTGACGATCTTGGCTCGTTAATCGGAGAAATGCTGCTGGGACTTCGTGCCAGCTATGGTCTTGAGTATGTCAGCGTTGTCTTGTGCGACCCCGATCACGACATTCGTCACCTGCTGCTGGCCGCCGGTACACCGGTAGAGGGATTCGAAAACCTAGTTATGGTCGAATCGATGGCAGGTATTGCGCCCCAGTATGTCGCCCTGAGGCAGCCCTGGCTCGGCGCGTACTCTGCCTGTGACCACCAACTGATTTGCCCTGGGGCGTTCGCACTCGCGAGTATTGCGATGATCCCGCTAGCGCACCGGCACCAGTTGATCGGCAGCATCAACCTGGGGAGCAGAGATGAGGAGCGATTCACGCGAGCGCATGCAGCTGATTTCCTCGCACACCTCGGAATTATTGCGTCCTTTTGTATTGAGAATGAGATCAACCGAGCTCGTTTGCTTCGCAGTGGATTCACTGACGTACTAACCGGATGGCACAACCGCCGTTACCTGCAGGTGCGTATCAAAGAGGAATTAGCCCGATCCCGGCGTGAGCAATGTCATCTCGCTTGCCTGATGCTGGACATTGATCATTTCAAGCGCGTAAACGACACCTGGGGACATGCTGCGGGTGATGCCGTTCTCCAGGAGTTCGCAAATCGCATTGACGCTGAGATTCGCGCCAACGATGTTGCCGCGCGTTATGGAGGTGAAGAGTTTGTCGTGCTGCTCCCGGATACTGACATTGCTTCGGCGACCTTGCTTGCCGAGCGTATCCATAAGGCGGTTTCGCGAGAAGCGTACGAATTGCCGGGCGGAGACTCTGTAAACATTACGGCGTCTATTGGTATCGCCGGCGTGTGCCCCGACCCGAAAGCTGACGACCTGAAAACGATTGGCGATTCGCTGCTGGCGCGTGCTGATGTGGCGCTCTATCGTGCGAAATCCGGTGGCAGGGATCAGATCGCCGTCGATGCGGGGTGACAACTGCGCAGTCTCAATAGCCGCTCAAGGTCAGATCAGGCGGGCTGGCGTGGCTCGCGGCTACGTCCCATCAACAGCAAGAACAGCGGTACTCCGATCATTGCGGTTAGTGCACCGACAGGCAGCTGCCGCGGTGCTATCACTGTCCTGGCCATCGTATCGGCGATCACGAGCAAGATTCCGCCTGCCAGAGCTGATGCAGGAACCACGATGCGGTGATCACTGCCGGCTACCAGCCGCACAAGGTGTGGCACGACAAGGCCAACAAAACCAATCACACCAACTGTTGTGACCGCCAACGCGGTTGCCAGCGAGGCCGCGGCGAAAACCAGGTAACGAAAGCCCACAACAGGCATGCCGACAATGGCCGCCTGCAATTCGCCGCGTGAGAGGACATTCAGGTGACGAGCCGCGAGCGTGCTGGCGAAAACCAGAAATACGAGCGCCGAGAAACAACGCCACGGATCGAACGCGAAGCTCAAATCACCCATGAGCCAGAACAGCATGCCGCGCAGGTTCTGGTCGGGGCTCAGGGCGAGCATCAATGTGGTCACAGCACTGAACCCCGCTGCCAGTACCACGCCGGTTAACAGCAATCGTGCCGGTGCCCAACTGCCTGTGCCATGGGCAATTGAAAACACCAGCAGCGTGGCGGCCATCGCGCCGCCAAAAGCCGCAACATCGACGAAGAGACTACCCAATCCGAGAAGCATTGCCGCCAGCGCAGCAACTGCCGCGCCGCCTGAGCTGCCAAGTATGTAAGGTTCTGCAAGCGGGTTCCTGAGCAACACCTGCATCAGGACACCGGCGATAGCCAGAAGGCCGCCCACAGAGAAGGCAGTCAGTGCGCGCGGCAGCCGCAGATCCAGAATCAGGGAGTTTGTTTTTTCCGATGCTGTACCGGCCAGGGCGCCAAGGGTCTCGCCAAAACTGGTGTCGGCGCTACCACAGGACAGTGCCACGAAAAACGTGGCGACGGTGAGGCTGACCAGGCCGGTGAACAGTAATGCTGGGCGTCTGGCGATCAATACGAGTCTCATCATGCAAGGAGTCAATGACAATGCCCACATTTGGTGTAAAGTTAAAGGTAGTTAGAGTTTTTGTATCGGTTGCAATGAGCAACGACTGGATAGACGCAGAAGGGTTCCGTGCGAACGTCGGCATCATTCTTGCGAACACGGACGGCAAGGTACTGCTCGCCGGTCGCGTGGGCAGCAAGGGCTGGCAGTTTCCGCAAGGCGGGGTATTGCGTGGCGAAGATCCCGAGGAAGCGATGTACCGCGAGCTCCGTGAGGAGGTCGGCCTCGAGCGCGCCGACGTCGAATTACTCGGCGTAACGGCGGACTGGCTACATTATCGCCTTCCAGGCAAATATATTCGCCGTAATAGCAAACCCCTATGTATTGGCCAAAAACAGCGTTGGTTCATGCTGCGCCTCCTAACCTCGGTCGAAAACCTGCGTTTTGACCTCGGCGAGCAGCCGGAATTTGATCGTGCGCGCTGGGTGAATTTCTGGCGACCTGTCAACGAAGTAATCTATTTCAAGCGACGCGTTTACGCGCGGGCGCTCTACGAACTGGGATCGACGGTTTACCCGCAGGGCCTGCCGCCACAGCCGCGCTGGTGGCCAAAGCGCTGGCGCACGGCATTCGAAAAGGACATCGTCTCCGCCAAACCGTGACGTGCCGCACTTCTCTCGGGTCGGGGCACCGCGTAACATAACGTCTTTGATCTGAGCGAAGAACTCCGTGGCCAGACATTCACCATTACAGCTACATAGCCGAGGACGCGTCTTTATGGTGCGCGTCTTTTTGCTGGTGCTAATTGTTGTTTTTGGCTACCTGGTTTTCGAATCTGGCCGAATTCAGGCCAACTACAACATCGTGGATGCTGCTGCAGAGCGGCGGAGCTTCGAGGACAGAATAAAAGGCCTGCAAGCTGAAATCGTCGCGCTGAAAGAGCAGGTAGTGCTGCTTGAAACGCACCGTGAAATTGACAAGGAAGCCTACAAGGACGTCGAAACGAGCCTGATGACATTGCAAGCGAAGATTCAGGAGCAAACTGATGCCGTCGCCTTTTACCGGGGCATCGTGTCGCCAGCGGATGGTGCTGCAGGATTGCGAGTGCAGGACCTCAGGCTGACGCGGGGCTCGGTTGAGCGTGCCTACAATGTTCGCCTGGTTCTATTACAATCCCTCAAACACGATCGAAAGGTGAGTGGCGACGTTAAATTGACGGTTGTCGGCGATCAGGGCGGAGCAGAGGCTAGAATCGAATTCGCCCAACTACTGCCCGCAGATGCAAGCAAGAGCTGGCCATTCTCGTTTCGTTACTTTCAGGACTTTGATCGCGAAATTATTCTTCCGGACGGGTTTACGCCGGAACGGATTAATATAGAGGTGCTTTCGAAGACACGATCTATCGATAGCATAGAAGAGACCTTCGCCTGGGAAATAAGTACGGGCTGAATCGGATTAATGCCTGCGAAGGCACGCTGGAGGACTACATGTTTGGTCGAAAACAACGCAGGCACACAGTTGTCGATACGCTGGTCGGAGCCAATACCAAGATTAGCGGGGACGTGCTTTTTGAGGGTGGCTGCCATGTTGATGGCACGGTCAACGGAAGCGTAAGTGCGGATCCGGAGAGCAATTCGGCGCTCAGCGTCAGCGAAGATGGCAACGTAGAAGGCGGTGTGACAGTACCTTATGTCGTGCTGCACGGCATTGTGCGGGGCGATGTGTTCGCTACGCAGCGCGTTGAACTTGGGTCCACGGCGCGCGTCATAGGCAATGTGTATTACAATCTTATTGAAATGGCCATTGGTGCAGAGATTAACGGTAAACTCGTGCATCAGCCCGAAGGGCAGGTACCATTGCTCGAACAAACAAGCCGTATTGACGATTCGGCCGCCGCTGGCGCCGAATCATAATCGTCCAAAGGACAGGTAAGCAGAAACATGCAGTCAGAAACATCAGCCGTGAACAATGCAACTCCTCCGCCAGCAGTAGTCTTTACAGATGCGGCGGCACACAAGGTGGGCGAGTTAATTAAGGAAGAGCAGAATGACGAGCTTAAGCTCAGAGTGTTCATTTCTGGTGGTGGTTGCTCCGGCTTTCAGTATGGCTTCACCTTCGATGAGAACATCGAAGAGGGTGACAGCGAGGTCGTTAACATGGGTGTAACGCTCGTTATCGATCCCATGAGCGTCCAGTATCTGATGGGCGCGGAAATTGACTACAAGGAAGACTTGCAGGGCGCGCAATTTATCATTCGCAATCCAAATGCGAAGACAACCTGCGGTTGTGGACAGTCCTTCACGGCCTGAGACCGCTTCCAGCTCTCCGCCCGAGGTCATCGCCGCCGTTGACCTGGGTTCCAACAGTTTTCACATGATCGTCGGCGAGCTGCGCCACGGACAGCTCGCTATTCTCGACCGCTTGCGTGAAACAGTGCGGCTGGCAGAAGGCCTGTCAGCCAGCGGTGACCTGTCGCCTGACGCTCGGGCTCGAGCCTTGGATTGCCTGTCCCGATTTGGCGAACGGTTGCGCGATATTCACGCAGGCCGTGTGCGCGCAGCAGGCACCAGCACGATTCGGCGTGCGCGAGAAGATACCGGATTCATGGCCGAAGCAGAATCCGCACTCGGGCATCCTATTGAGATCATTTCCGGTATCGAGGAAGCACGCTTGATCTACCAGGGCGTGACGCAGAGTTTGCCGCCAAACGACGGCTTACGGCTCGTGCTCGATATCGGCGGAGGCAGCACCGAGTTGATTCTCGGCCAGGGCAATGAGCCCCGCGCCCTTGAGAGCCTGCACCTTGGTTGCGTATCGATGACCGAGCGATTTTTTCCGCACGGCAAGATAACGCGCCAGGCTTTCGACAAGGCCCGCGTCGCTGCCCGACTTGAACTCAGGCCAGTAAAAGCATTTTTCAGAGATGCCGCTGACGTCGAGTCGATAGGAACATCCGGGACAATCCGTGCAACAGCGAGCGTTGCTAGCGAGCTGGGCATTGTTGATTCTCACAGCCTGACGCCGGAGTCGCTGCAACAGTTGATCGAGCGGGTGCTCACTTTCGAGAGAATCGATGACTTGTCACTGCCCGGCCTGTCAGAACGACGTGCGCAGGTTTGGCCCGGTGGGCTAGCGATTCTGACGGAGTTGCTCGGCGTATTACGCATCAATTCGTTGCAGGTCTCCGATGGCGCACTCAGGGAAGGATTGCTGTACGACTTGCTGGGGCGGTTGACGCACGAAGACGCCCGCGAGAGGAGCGTTCGTGCGATGGCAGCTCGGTATCAAGTGGACGATGCGCAGGCCAAACGCGTTGCTGCTACTGCGGACACATTACTCAAGCAGTGTGTGGCAGGTTGGCAACTTGAGATGCCGTTCAGCAAGGACATGCTCGACTGGTCGGCGCGGTTGCACGAGATTGGTCTCGATATTTCACACGATGGCTTTCAACGTCATGGCGCCTATATCGCTGAGCATGCGGACTTACCGGGGTTCCCTAGGGCTGAGCAACGTTTTCTTGCGTTCCTTATAGGTAGTCAACGTGACTCGATCGTCAAACCCTCCATAAACCGGCTGCCGCAAAACTGGCGGGCCACGGCGTTGCGACTCGCTATGATCTTGCGACTCGCAGTGTTGTTGAACCGAAGTCGCAGCATGGTGGAAATGCCATCGATTGAACTGCTGGTAGACGG
The DNA here is from genome assembly GCA_029863705.1 of Gammaproteobacteria bacterium. Taxonomy (GTDB): domain Bacteria; phylum Pseudomonadota; class Gammaproteobacteria; order Steroidobacterales; family Woeseiaceae; genus UBA1847. The sequence continues at coordinate 6,212 of JAOTUU010000011.1, read as the reverse complement.
CTATTCCATGGCACTGCGTTTTGAGTCAGCGTGGTTGGAGGAAAACCCGCTGACAATCGCAGACCTGGAACGTGAGCAAGGGTATCTGCAAGACGTAGGCTACGAGCTTACCTTTAGCTAGGCGCGGCAAGCGTCTCGAGAAATACGGTCTGGGCTGATACTGGCTCGTCCTGACCAGGGCTTAGTCTCTCGTAACTGCCATCACCGTGCAGTGTCCACGCCTGGCAATTGTCGGCGAGAAACAGCTCCAGATCGCCACGAATCTGATCCTTGAGTCGTTTCTGCCGAATTTCGAAACACGATTCGTTTCGACGCAGCAGGTTTCTTTCCATCCAGTCAGCGCTTGAGCAATAGAACTCCTCTTCGCCATCATTGAGGAAATAGTAGACGCGCGAATGTTCGAGGAAGCGGCCAACGATTGATCGGACATGAATGTTGTCGGAAAGCCCGGGTACACCGGGGCGCAAAGAGCAAATGCCGCGCACGATGAGGTCGATGCGAACCCCGGCTTTTGACGCTTCGTAGAGTGCATCGATAATTCCGGTCTGACTCAGCGAGTTAATCTTGGCAATGATGCGTGCCTTTTTCCCGGCCCGCGCGTTATCAGCTTCGCGACCGATTTTTGCGATCAGCGCGTCATAGAGGCTGAAAGGCGATGCCAGCATTCGAGTGAGATCGCGCGCTTCGGTTAGACTCGTTAATTGCATGAACACTTTGTGCACATCCTCGCCGAGTCGTTGGCTGCTACTCATGTACCCGTAATCTGTGTACACGTGCGTCGTCGCATGATGGTAGTTTCCGGTGCCTAGGTGTACGTAACGAATCAGCTGATCGGATTCACGTCGCACTACGAGCGTCATTTTCGCGTGAGTCTTGTAACCCACGAGCCCATACACAACGTGGGCGCCGGCCTCCTGCAGGCGGTTGGCGAGTGAAATATTGGCGGCTTCGTCAAACCTTGCCATCAACTCGATAATGATCGTAACTTCCTTGCCCGCTCTAGCCGCGTCGACAAGGTGATCAACTATCGGAGAATCCGCGCCGGTTCGATACAGCGTGATTTTTATCGCCAGCACGTCGGGATCTGAGGATGCCGATCTGATGAAATCAATCGTTGGTGCGAACGACTGATAGGGGTGATGCAGAAGAACGTTTTTCTTTGAAAGCAACGAAAACAGGTTCTCATCTGTTAACAGCTCTTCAGGCAGGCCTTGGGCGAAGCTCGGGTAGCGAAGCTCGGGCCGATCCTCCATGTCGCAAATGGTCGCGAGGCGATTCAGGTTCACCGGGCCGTCGACCAGGTACATATCGTGCTCAGCGAGCTTGAAGTGATCGAGCAGGAATTGCTGCAGGTCTTCCGGACATTCGTGGCTGACTTCAAGTCGCACGGCTGCACCATAGCGACTGGCTTCAAGCTGACCTTCCAGTGCCCGGACGAGGTCGCTGACTTCCTCATCGTCGACATACAGGTTGCTGTTTCGAGTAACACGAAACTGGTAGCAACCATCGACCGCGAGGCCCTGAAACAGCTCGTTGACATGTACGCGAATAATCGATGAGAGAAACACAAAACTCTGGCAATCGGGTTTGCTCAGGTGCTCGGGCAACTGAATAATTCGTGGCAATGATCTCGGAGCCTGCACCATGCCGCGGTGTCGGCGCCGGCCGAATGCGTCTTTGCCGTGCAACCGAACTATGAAGTTAAGGCTCTTGTTCAGGACACGCGGGAAAGGCCGTGACGGATCAAACGTCAGTGGCGTTAATACGGGTACAACCTGATGAAGAAAATAGTCCTTGAGCCACTCTTGCTGCTCATCATTCCATTCCTCACTCTGCAGAAACTGAACGCCGGCCTGCGTGAGTTCGCTAAACAAGGTTTTGTTCAACAAATCATATTGTTGTTCTACGACACCGATCATGCCAATTCGAAGGGCATCAAATAATTCTTGCGCCGAGAGTTTTTCCGGCCCTTGTGCAGGCGCGCCTATTTCAATTCGCTGTTTCAGCGCAGCGACGCGAATCTCGAAAAACTCATCAAGGTTGGTGCAAGTGATGCACAAGAACCTCAATCTCTCAAGCAGCGGTATGCTTGGGTCTTGTGCCTGCGCGAATACCCGCTTGTTGAACTCAAATTGACTGAGTTCGCGGTTGATGTACAAATCGGTAGTGCTCATTTTAATCCGCCGGAAATATGGCACCTAAAACGGCCGCACGTTGCGCACCCGTTGCGGCCGGAAGATTGCCATCAAGGCCGTCCATGGTGCGCATCGCCAGCCATGCAAATGCCGCAGCTTCAACCCAATCCGGATCGAGACCGACGGCGGCGGTCGAGTTTACCTGACTATGCGGGAGTGCTGCCTGCAATCGCATCATTAGTTCGGTGTTGTGAGCGCCACCGCCGCAGACAAACACCTCAGAGGTATCGACTGCGAAACTCTGAATCGCTGTGGTAACACTCCGGACGGTCAGTGCGCAAAGAGTTGCTTGCACATCTGCAGGCGCAATGCCTGCAATTCCCGCTGTCTCGAGCCATTCGAGGTTGAAGTATTCGAATCCCGTGCTCTTGGGTGGTGCCGCCTGGAAATACGGGTCGGCGAGGAGACGGGACAAGAGTTTGTCATCGATAGCCCCTTGCGCCGCCCAGCTACCATCGCGGTCAAATGGTTCCGCGCGATTCTTGTTGATCCAGGCGTCGAGCAAGGTATTACCGAGACCAGTGTCGAATCCGGATGACGGCCGGCCATCGGCCGGGAGAATTGTGATATTGGCAATACCGCCGATGTTCAGAATGACTTTGTTGGATCCGGCTTGACGATATAACCACTCGTGAAACAGCGGCGTGAGCGGAGCGCCCTGACCACCAAGGGCCAGGTCTGCGCGGCGGAAATCGGCAACCGTTGTGATGCCGATGCCCTTTGCAATAATGGTCGGGTCGCCGACCTGGATCGTAAACGGGTGGTCAGCGTCGGGCTGGTGTCGCAACGTTTGGCCGTGGCTACCGACGGCTGTGATCTGGTCGGCAGCGATTTGCGCGTCGGCGAGCAAGGTCAGTGCCGCGTCCCGAAAACATTCACCCGTCCAGTGATCCAGTTGTCCGGTTTCGTCGATCGTGCATCGATCCGGATTACGTATAGCGGCAATCAGCCGGTTGCGAAGTTCTAACGGGTAGGGATGTGCATGTGTTGCGTGGACCTCGACTGACCCGTCTCCAAAACTCACGAGTGCGGCATCAATGCCGTCCATGCTGGTGCCCGAATTCAGGCCGATGTAGTAGTGCCCCATAGCCGTCGATGCCAGCTGATCAATTCGTGCGGGAAGCGGTGGCTAGTTGCGTGTTCTTAAACTGCTCGAGTTCCTCAAGGAGGGGCGCCGCAGTTGCGAGAAAGCGCTGCCGATATTCGCTGGCGATTGGGTCAGCCTGAGGAAGCTTGACGGTTCTCGGATTGCGATGCACACCGTTTAGCCTGTACTCGTAGTGCAAGTGCACTCCGGTAACGAGCCCTGTCTTACCGACAAAACCAACGGTCTGACCCTGCCGCACGCGTGCGCCAAGACGTGCCTTTGCGGCGAAATTCGACATATGCGCGTACAGCGTAGTGATGTTGCCACCATGCTGCAGTATGACCACCTTGCCATAGCCCGATTTCACGCCGCGGAAAATTACCTTGCCATCTCCGGCTGCCTTGATCGGCGTGCCGCGTGGTGCGGCGTAGTCAACACCGCGATGCGGGCGAACAGTCTTGAGCACAGGGTGACGGCGGTTGGGGTTAAATGACGAGCTGACGCGAAAATCTACGGGAGAGCGGAGAAAGGCCTTGCGAACGCTGTGTCCATCGGGACTGAAATAGTCGGAACGGCCCGAGTCGTCGATAAATCGTATCGCCTGACTGCTACGGCCATTGTTGTTGAACTCGGCGACCACAATTTCTCCATCGGTCACGAACTCGCCGTCCTGCCAGATCTCCTCATATTGCACGTAGTAGTTATCGCCGCTGCGGATGTCGAGGATAAAGTCGACGTCCCAGGCGAAGATTCCGGCAATGTTCATGATGACCTTGTCAGATAACCCGGCCGCCGCAGCGCTTTCATACAATGAGTTTTCGATGACACCGTAGGCGTGCCGTTTGCGCTTCTCTATAGGTCGTTCGATCAGCTCGGCGGTAAACCCGGACTCCACACGCTCGACCTGAAGCGCGCTCGTCAGGTTCAATGCTGAGTACATGCGGACGACCTGACCCTCGTCATGGGTAATTTCGAATACGTCGCCGGGCTTGATCCTGCGGAACTGTTTCCCGGCTTCATCGAGTCGCGCGATCGTTGCCAGGTGCCCAATATCGAGTTGATGTTTGCGAAACAGTTGATCGAGGGTATCGCCCGATTGAATGGTCAATGTCAGGGTTTCGTATTCGGGTTCCAGTGCCCATACCAATGGCTCACCGGTATAGACGGCAGGCTCAGCAACAAGCTCTGGTGTGCTGCCGTCGGTGTCATCGCTGGCGGTCATCGTCGGTGTTGTCGGAGCAGGTGGTTTGTCCGTCGACACGTCGATGAACGAGATAAAAGCGAGAACTAATAACGGGATTCCAAGTCCGACAACAAACCACTGCAGTGCCTTGGATTTCGCCGGCGATCTTGTCACCGCAGGTTTGTAATCGTGAAGTAGTGGGCTGACTGGACGGTGCAAGCCGGGGTCCCCTCGAGTCGAGATGTCGCTACTCTACCGTGACGACTCCGGCAGGTCAAAGAAAAGTGTTATAAGTCAGGGTGTTAAACAGTTTTCCCATACAACGTCAACTATGGGCTTTCATCGTTCGCCGAGAATGCTACAGTTCCGCTGCCATCACTGAGAACCAACACGCAGGTTATGACGAAAATTAAAGAACAATTGCAGGAACTTGAACGCGGTACGGATGAGGTGCTGCCGGAAAACGGTCTTGAAGCCAAATTGAAGCTCGGCCGCCCACTTGTCATCAAAGCCGGATTCGACCCGACGGCCCCCGACCTGCATATCGGGCACACCGTACTTATTAACAAGATGCGGCAGTTTCAGGAGTACGGCCACGAGGTTGTGTTCCTGATTGGTGACTTCACGGGCATGATCGGCGATCCGTCCGGCAAGAACGCAACGCGGCCAGCGTTGTCGCCTGAGCAGATTCAGGCAAATGCGGCGACCTACGAGGCGCAGATTTTCAAGATCCTCGACGAGAAGACGACGCGTATCGAGTTCAACTCCAGCTGGATGGGAGGCATGGACGCGGCAGGCCTCATTAAGCTGTCATCGCATCACACCGTTGCCCGCATGCTGGAGCGCGATGATTTCAACAAGCGGTATACGGGTGGTCAGTCGATCTCTGTCCACGAATTTCTTTATCCGATTGTGCAGGGCTATGACTCTGTTGCACTGAAGGCCGACGTCGAACTCGGCGGCACGGATCAAAAATTTAATCTACTGGTCGGGCGGCAATTGCAGCAGGATTTCGGACAGGAACAGCAAATCGTGCTGACGATGCCGTTACTCGAGGGTCTTGATGGTGTGCAGAAAATGTCGAAATCGCTCGGCAACTACATCGGCATAACTGATTCGGCCAATGAGATGTTTGGCAAAATCATGTCGATCTCGGACGTGCTCATGTGGAGGTACTTCGAACTCCTGTCGTTTAGAACACTCGAAGATATTGCGGATGTGAAGCAACGGGTTAACGATGGCATGAATCCACGGGACGCGAAATTTGAGCTCGCATTGGAGCTTGTTGAACGTTTCCATGATGCCAATGCTGCTGGCGCTGCGAAAGACGAGTTCGTCGCGCGCTTTCAGCAGGGGGCAATGCCTGACGAAATTCCGGAACTTCAGTTGGCGAGCAAAGACGGCAAACTTGGCATTGCACATTTATTGAAAGACGCAGGGCTGGTCAGTAGCACTTCGGATGCCTTGAGGATGATCAAGCAGGGGGCGGTTCGAATCGACGGAGAGCGTGTTGAAGATCGCTCACTCGAGATCGCATCCGGTAGTACAAATATTTTTCAGGTCGGCAAGCGCAGGTTCGCGCGGGTAAGCCTGACCTAGTCGGATTTCGGGAAGCCATGATAAAGGTAAGGCACTTACTGTTATTGCTCGTAGTGACCGGCAGCTGGTCAGCGCCGGGCTGGGCTAGTGACGCCGAGGAAGAAGAGGCTGCCAGGCAGCAAGCGTTTCAATCCGGTGTGCAAAGAAT
>JAOTUU010000120.1 GCA_029863705.1 Gammaproteobacteria bacterium | reverse complement strand
TTGTTTCTGTGAAGACCAGTGCCCTCGGCGCCGACGACGGCACTGGTTTCCAGTCCAGCTCGAAGTCATGGTCCATCACCACTTGTCCGGCACTGAGCGCGACGCGGTAGTGACCGCTCTCTTCACTGACGCTGACCGGATGGTAGCGGCTCGTAACTGTTGCCAGTGACACGCCTGCATTGATGTTCGCTGTCAGCGTCAGCTTGTGACCGCGCGAGGCCGACACCATGGGCGGCGTCACCAGTGATGCGTCCGGAACCCGATCAGTGTCGGGCGACCAGCCGCTGCCGACTTTGTCGGCCAGCGCTTGTCCGCTGATGTAGCGGGGCGTCAGGGTCATCGGGAATCGAATGCTGAAGCGGCCATTTTCGTAGCGAATGTCTTCCAGGTATTCGATTTCGACGACCACGCGTTCGCCGGGTGCGACATTTGCCACTGACGTTGTAAACAGGTTGGGGCGTTGCTGCTGGACGAGGCTGGCTTTCTTGCCGGCCTGCCTGGCTTCTTCATAGATTTTCTTTGCATTTTCCTTCTCCTGAATTTCTCCCTCAATAAAGCGGTCGCCGATATGAAGCCGCATTCGATCGACTGCAGCGTTCGCCGGAAGAGGAAAAACGTAGATACCTTCGACCCAATCGGATCCTTCATTGTGGAACTCCTGCCGCACCGAGACGCGTGCGACGAGTCCGCTGATTTGCATGTCGACGTCAGTGTTCATCAGCGTCGCCGTCGTATACCCCTGCGCCATGCGCCACAAAAGGCTGCCGGACTGCGCCTGTCCGGGCGTCGGCTCGCTCGCCAATGCCAGGACGGGCCCGATCAACAGCAGCAGGATCAGACGCGTCTTCCACGCATGGATTTCGTTTTTGCTTCGTTTCATTGCGGCCTCCCTTTGGCGTACACACTATTGCAACCGCGCAAAACGACGGTCGGCCGACAACGACATGGCAATGCACCGGCGTAATGTGGCAAATTGTGGCCAGTGGCAATGGGAGGCCAACGTGGCGAAACGGATAGCGATCATTGAGGACGAAGCGGCAATTCGGGATAACTACGCGGCGGCGTTTCGCCGCGAGGGCTATGTCGTGGATACCTATGACGCGCGCCCCCCCGCTCTTAGTGCATTCGAGACCCGGCTGCCGGACCTGGTCGTCATCGACATCAATCTCAAAGACGACGTTGAGGGTGGCTTCGAGCTGTGCCGTGAACTCCGGGCGCGCGCGGCAGATTTGCCCATTATTTTCCTGACAGCGCGCGACAGCGAGTTCGACGCGGTATCAGGGCTACGGCTGGGCGCAGACGATTACCTGACCAAGGACATCAGCTTGCCGCACCTCATGGCCCGGATTGCAGCCCTGTTCCGGCGACTGGATGCCCTGCAAAAACCGCAGGCTGCCGCGACCCGCATCACACGCGGTGACCTGGTAATCGACACGGAACGCATGACCATCCACTGGCAGGAACAGCCCGTTGGCCTGACGCTTACAGAATTCTGGCTGGTGCACGCACTCGCACGGTTCCCGGGCCACGTAAAGAACCGGCAACAGTTGATGGATGCTGCACAGGCTGTACTGGATGACAACACGATTACGTCGCACGTGAAACGCATCCGCCGCAAGTTCCTGGACATCGACGCCGGCTTTGACGCCATCGAAACAGTCTACGGTATGGGCTACCGCTGGCTCTCCGACTAGCAAGCGCCCGGCGATGAACCTCAGGCGTCAATTGCTACTTGTCAGTCTTTTGACGCTGATGCTTCCCTGGGCCGGTTGCGAATTCATTCGCGAAACGGAATCTGCGCTGCGTACGGGCCAGCAACAAATGCTGGCGGCGACCGCCCGTGCACTCGCCAATTCAATGGCTCAGTACGGCGAGGAATTCCCGCGTCAGGATGCGACATTCAGTACCGACGATCAGCTGTACATCCACGAACTCGCGATGCGTCCGGAAATTGATGGCTACTTCGACGACTGGCCCCTGCGCGCCGAATCGCTCCAGTCCATACGCGGCGTGGATGGCCCCATCCTGTTTGCCGCGGGCTCGTTCGGTCAGACGATTTACGTTTACGTCGAAGTCAGCGACCGCAATGTCGTCTACATGACATCACAGTCTCTTGTTCTGGATGACGGGCCTCGACATGCCGATCGAGTTAACCTGATCAGCAACAACCCGCCCTACCTTCAGGAGACGATTGCTTTCGCCGCCGAAGCGCCCGGCAAAATTCTCAGCTTCAAGCAGAACGCGTACGGCATCGCGCCTGAACCCACGGTTACGGCGCACTGGCAGGACGTTCCTGGCGGATATCGGCTCGAAGCAGGCATACCAGCCGCTCTGCTCGGGACACATTTGGGCCTCGTCATTAGCAACACCGACGACGCCACTCGGCCGGGCACGCGAAGCAGCAGTTTTTCGGGACTGACGCCGGGACCGACCGCGCGCCTGTCACGCGACATCGACTCGATTGCTGCCCGGCTCGTACAGCCGGGCATGCGGCTCCTGATTACCGACGCCAGGGGATGGCGCATCGCAGCCGCGGGCGAATTGAGGGAAGATTCTACTGCCAATGCACGCCCCGGATTTACCCGGCGGCTTTACGACCTGCTGGTTGAATCCGGCAAGGAGGCAGCATTCGCGGAACCCGATCCACTCGGACGCGAACAGCAAAGCTATATTGCGACGGCGCTGCAGGGTCGTGAGATGGGGAGCTGGTTTCGCAGCGACAAGAGTGGCAAGGCCATTGTCGCAGTCGCCGCGCCGATCAGGGCCGGTGCCAACACGCTCGGTGCCGTCGTCTTGCAGCAAGACACGGACGCCATTCTCAGCCTGACCAACGAGGGGCTCGCTCGTCTTATTAACGTGACCTTGATCGCAACGCTGCTGGTCGCAGGTACTTTGCTCGGTTACGCAACCTGGTTGTCGCGCCGTATTCGTCACCTGTCCGTCGCAGCCGAGGCGGCTCTTGAGAACGAAGCGCTGCAATCATCCTTGCCCAGTGCTCTTGCGAGCGATGAAATCGGCGATCTGTCCCGAAGCTTTTCAAGCGTGTTGCAACAACTCGGCGACTACAACGCATACCTCAAGTCGCTTGCGTCGAAGCTCTCGCATGAACTGCGTACGCCATTGGCTATTGTTTCGTCGTCTCTTGAGAACCTGGAACACGAGCAACTCAGCGAAGCGGGTGTGGGTTACACGGCGCGCGCACGTGACGGAGCGGACCGTTTACGGCGTATTTTGAGCGCCATGAGCGAAGCCAACCGGGTTGAAGAACTGATGGCCAATGTCGAACCTGAGCCGTTCGATTTCCGTAAGGTCCTCGAATCGACTGTCACTGCTTATCGTGATGTTTACAAGGAGCGATCGTTTGAACTCCAGTGCAACCTGACGAGTGCGAACACGCAGGGTTCACCCGAACTGCTTATCCAGATGCTCGACAAACTGGTCGATAATGCCGTTGACTTCAGTAACAGGGACGACACCATTTTAATTCGACTGCTTACAGAAGAAGACGAGCTCGAACTATCGGTCACTAACCCGGGGCCACCATTGCCGGAACGCATGCGAACCCAGATGTTTGATCCGATGGTTTCCATGCGTGAGGGAGACAATGCGCGTCATCTTGGACTGGGCTTGTATGTCGCCCGACTGATCGCCGCCGGACATGGCGGCCACATCGAGGCTGATAACGTAGACGGAGGCGTCGTATTCCGCGTCCTGTTACCGTTAAGAACAAAAGGATAAAGAGGAAAAAACATGGCAACACGACATTGCGGCTCGCTCGGTCTTCCCTTACTCCTGCTGGTCTTTTTTGTTTCCGTGCCCGCGACCGCAGAGCTGCGGCCAGTCAAGGTCTGGCGCTGCACTATCGCAGCTTTGGATGCAGGGCCAGGAACCGAAGGTCCGCCTGACAGGGCGATCACACTGTACGAATACAGGTCGCTGGAGAACTGCCTGGATGATGCGTTGCCGCCAGATGGCACCGATATATGCCGCACGGAATATACGAAAAACGGGGCTACGGAGACGCTCTGGCGCGCCAGGAATAACCGCGATTACTGCCGGCCCCGTGCCAAAGCACTCATACAAGACCTTGTTACTGCGGGGTTTTTCTGCAGAACCCTCGACAACGAGGGTTGTGAGGGACCCGCGGCCGTCCAGGGCGACGACGCCCCCACAGCCGATGCTCTGCCCATAACTGAGGCCACGAGCGCAATTCGAAATACCACGCCGATCGACAAGACAGGCAGCCGCGAAAAGCAGTTGCTGGCGTTTTTCAATGGATTGTTTGACGCGTCGTTGGCGAAGGCCATGACGAAGGCAGCGATTCCCGACGACATTGGCGTGTTTGACGACAACACGCTTTCAACCGGTAACGGTGCGACCCTTCGCTTTACAAGAGGTACTCATGCATGGGAGACCCGCAGAGATAAAGGTGTCCTGGTTATCAATGCCGATTTCCAACGCGGACAGTCCTTCAACGATGTCTTTTTCGGCTTTGCGTTCGATCGAAGTGATTCGATGAATGAATCGGATCGTCATCAAATTCTTTACCTGGGTGTCGTTAGCCCGGAAACGTCAAGCGAAGTGATCTACGCGAGTGAGGACAAAATTATCATCTCGTCCACGTGGTTTGCCGAATCCAGCGACTGTTATTCGTCCCGAACCACGGACGAATATCAATGGTCGAATTCAATCTACGGTACGCAGCGAGTGCACAGGATCAGCGCCGACGATAATCCGGATTGCGCGGAGAGGTAAAGACCGAGACTATCAAACCGAAAGGCCGCTAAGTGCAGCAGGTGTTGCCCTCTTGAATGGGCGGGCACTTGGTATCGCCGTACGAACAGTACACGCAGCAATCACCTTTTCTGGGCTTGAGCAATGCGCCGCAACCCTTGCACTCATAGAAAAACTCGCAAGCATTCGTGGGCATCATCTCTCGCTTTGAGTGCCCGCATTCCGGGCAAGTGATCGTCGAATACTGCTGCACCGCACCTATACTCAAAGCGTGGTTAGACCTTCTCGCGCATAAGGCGTATGTCAACTTCTCGCTCAACATATTTCCACTCCTCTATTGCACGCAATGCGGCAAGCAGTTTGTTGAATCTCGCTTCTTGAGCGGGCTCATACTCAAACCAGGTAAGGAAATCGAACGGCTCACTCTCCGAAAGATCTCGGCAGTGATGAAGTCTTCGTGCTAACTCGGGGTAATGCTGAAGCCCGATTCTTGTGTGGTTAGACTGATCTCGAAAAATACTCAGGCGTTCGTCCTGCGTAAGCGACCACCAAGCCTCATTTTTCCGTATTGAAATCAGCGCAGCGCAAGTTGCTTCGGGTCGCCCTAGATCCAGCAGTTTGGCGACGATCTGGTTCCGTTCCTCGCGAGCGACATAGCGTTCATTACTGGTTATTCCGCGCAGCACCCAAGCTGCCCGTGGATCGGGTGGATTCCCGGCACCAGAAGCTATGTCTAGTTTTCTGGCATCAGACAGCGGTTCCCCAACTATTGCTTCGATTTTAGTGACACGCCATTGCCCTGTGTCGCCACCGGTGAACGAAAACAATCGTGTAGGCATCTCAATTCTCGTCAATAAAGTCGATCCACTATTAGAAAGCCTAGCACAGGATTTGGGGACCGTGTGTGGCCCAATACAAATTCTTATTCTGTCGCCCGGATCAGCTTTGCGTGGATATCGCGGTTTGCTAATCGTACCCGGTCGATCTCCACAACAAGTTCGAAACCCCGACCGCCGACCTCGGCCATGTCATTCATGAACTCGATATCTTCAGCAATAGTCGATAAAGGTGAATACATGCGGACAACATGGAAATCGTCTGGAATTGCACCAAGCGAGTCAAATTCGCCCGGTGGAAAAAAGCGGACGTGCTTTCCCAACCCCTTTCGCAGGCGCCGTTGAGCGTAGCTGTAGTTAGTGACGTAATCCTGTTGCAGGCGCATCTGATTAACCTCGTAGTATTTGGTTAATGCAGCGCGCAAGTCCTGATCCGAGATTACATCAAGGCCCAGACCATTGCGCAGGGCGAGATAGTTCGGTCGCTGCTGTTCATATGTCCAGGTCAAAAAAGCTGTGAGAATGCTTTTTCAATGTCTACAACGCTTATGTCCTCCCGCGCAACAGCTCGACGTATCAACTCTGCGGCTCGCGCCTGAGTCTCTATGCCCTGCTGGGTATATTGAAGCGTCTCCAGATCAGTATCCAGATCCTTTGCCAAAAGCCCCAGGTACTCTCTTTCCTGCACCTTATCCAACCGATATTCGCGGTAATTATCGGCAAGCAACCCAAGATAAACAGCAAAAGAAATCGCAATAAACTCGGCGATTATGCGTTTCCATGGAACCTTGGGATCAAGAAACACGGGTCACACTCCTGAATATCAGTTTTCGCCACGCATACCGGCATTAGCTCCATTTGTATCGACTACGATATTTAAAGCGCGGCGATAGTGTCAATTTTTTCTCGACCATCAAGATATTAGGGTTGTTATAACAGACTGCTTCGGCTCCGCAGCAACCCTCCAGCAGTCTGTCACCCAACCCGTGAACTGGATGCAACTGCCGCGATTCAGATTCTCTTCTTCGATGAGAATCTAGAGGTGCAGATAGGTTGCAACGATTATCATTGCTGCCAGGCACAACAGAAGCCCTGCAGCGCCGACGATATTCGAACCGCGCGAAAAGTAACGCGGCAGGTGTGATCGCCAATGCGAGCACGAGGAAGTCAACAAGCATGATCAGATCCGAAGAATCGGCAATGGGTAAGTAGTAGCCTCTAGCCGGACGGCTGGTCCTCGTTCGAGATTCCTCGCCTGACGCGCCGTACCAGCCACCAAACTCAAATAACGACGACAGGGACGGCGATCCCGGTACCGATTCATCGGCGCAAGCACCTTCTGGTTCTGCGATTCGAGCGTGACATCCACCCGGGCATGTAACAGGTCGATGGCACGATCGATTCGTCGTGACAGGCTCTCGAGCTGGTTCTCAACCGCCTGACAGGTGCGCATGGCGGGCAACAGGCGTCGTTCGAGGAATTTCGTCATTGTCGACATACCGGGGAACTTCTCCTCGCGTAACTCCGTGAGAACCGCGGCCACCAGGCTATGGTAGGCCCGCGTAGCCGCGAACCGGTAGTTGGTGTTCGCCCGGTATTGCTCTACGGTTGCGGCAAGCTTGGTAAGCTGACCAAGCAGCCGATATTTGTCCTCCGTACTGCTGAGCCCGGAGAATCGGTCCATGATCGCCGACAACTCCTTATCCAGGCGCGCGGCTCTTGGTCCGATGTCCTTGGCCTCGGGCAGGGCCAGCAACGCCAGGAGACGGTATGTTTCGAGATCCAGCAGCCGCTGCAGCGTGCGCCCGGTCTGGAAATCGCAGAGACCGCGGTTGTAAACCAAGAACCGTCCAAAGCCATCGCTGTGGAGTCTAAAGCTGGTCCAGACGACCGCCTTGTCATCGACAACGTGGCTGCCGACAAAGGATTAACCCTCGAACCCGGCCGCGAGAACCGGCCCGAAAGTATCCGGAGGTGAACCGTTCTCCATCACCACATGCACACCGGCGAGAAATACCCCTGGTATCTTTTCCAGCCAATCCTCCGGCACCGGCGTCCGCAGCGCCTGTCCGGATAAAGGTATAGCCGCAGAACTCGGTGTGTCTTTCCACCCGCAGCTCGAACCCGCCCAGCTGGGCTTAGTAACAGCTCGCTTGCGAATCCGGGACGTTTTCGCTGAATCATCTGGCCAGGCTGGCGACATGCTCGAAACTCTCGTCCAGCCCGCGTTCGTCAGCCAGGAAGACCACGTGCGACACGCTGATCGGCGTACTGAGTAGGGGCGGGGGCCGCGCGTGAACTTCTTCGTGAAGCAGATTCCGCAGCGGATGCGTTTCCAGGCGGTTGATCAATGTGCTGTGCCGCGACCGCTCCGGGTTTTTGATTTCAGTTCTTTCGTTCACCGTCGGTCCCTTTCATCGGCGACGATCTTCTCACGTCGCAAAACCCGGTCAATTCTGGGAAGTACTTAATCAGCGCATTGGGTCGGTGGCGGCCGATCGAGGGAGCAACCGACGGTGATATGCTCAGCCAATGGAAACATGGATCGCGTTACTTCGGGGAATCAACATCGGAGGACATAATCGCTTGCTGATGAAAAGTCTTTCGCAGATATTTGAAGCTGCTGACTGCGAGTCGGTAAAGACCTACATTCAGAGTGGCAATGTCGTGTTCAACGCCCGAATCAGATCCACGGGCCAATTTGGAGATGCTATTGGCAAAGCGATCGAAACAGAACATGGCTTTCGGCCTGCAATTCAACTGATAACGGCCGACGCGCTCAGAACCGCAATCGCTTCCAATCCGTATCCGCAGGCCGCGTCCGAACCGAAGTCTCTGCACCTGTGTTTTCTCGGCGAGCCGCCTCTGAAAGCACAGATTCGTGACGCTGAGGATCTTCTATCCGATTCAGAATCTATTGCGGTCATCGGCAGTTGGCTCTATCTGCACGCTCCTGACGGGGTCGCCCGATCGAAATTTGCCAACGGCATCGACAGAGTGTTTCGAAGGAACACGACGGCAAGGAACTGGCGCACGGTTACAAAACTGGCAGATTTAGCGGCGACTATCGAATAAGCGCCACGGGTTGTGGGCTCAAGTGACTGACACTGAATTATGACAACGTCGTCCAAGACGGACGTGCTGCACCCAAAGCAAATTGAAAGTCTCGCGGTTAACAGCGTTGGCTATAGAGCTGGTGAGTAAGACTTAGACCTCAAGGTAGCGCGCGATGCCCTTGGCAGCCTCACGCCCTTCGTGTACCGCCGTTACGACAAGGTCGGAGCCGCGCACCATGTCGCCCCCCGCGAAAATCTTCGGGTTCGTCGTCTGGTACGGATAGGCACCGAGTGACGCAACGCGGACCCGTCCGCTTTTCAAAGTCTCTACCTTGAACTGCTCGAACCACGCGGGCGGGTCAGGCCGAAAGCCAAACGCAATTACAACGGCATCGGCAGGCAGAACTTCTTCGGAGCCTGGAATGATCTCCGGCTGGCGACGGCCGTCCGACCCCGCCGCGCCCATGCGCGTCTCCACAACCCTGACACCAGTGACATGCTTATCACCCAGTATCTCCACCGGCTGCCGGTTGAACAGGAAACGAATTCCTTCTTCCTTGCTGTTGGCAACTTCACGCCGCGACCCCGGCATGTTCGCCTCGTCGCGGCGATAAGCGCAGGTCACACTCTCCGCACCCTGGCGTATCGCCGTGCGATTGCAGTCCATACCCGTGTCGCCGCCACCAAGAACGACAACATTCTTGCCTTCAAGGTCGA
>JAOTUU010000119.1 GCA_029863705.1 Gammaproteobacteria bacterium | reverse complement strand
GGCGAATTGCTGTCGGGTTATATCGATGGAGAATTGACGCAGCAGCAGCGGCAGCGTGTAGAAATTCACTGTGGCAACTGTGGCGACTGCGAATCAGAGCTCAATGCTTTGCGAGCATTGCGACGCAATGTGAGCAATTCAAGATTGAGTGAATATGGTGAAGATGTTTGGAGAGAAAAGATGGATGATAGAACCGTCAAGGCCACACGAAGTATTGGTTGGCTGTTATTTTTAGGCGCTGTGCTAATTTGTGGCGGTGTCGGCATTTATGAATTTGTTTTCGATTCATCGATGGGTACTTTTGAAAAGACAATGATCGGTGCTGTGTATGGTGGCCTGGCATTGTTGTTCTTCTCGGTGCTTCGCCAGCGGCTTATCGAACGCAAGACTGATAAATACAAAGACGTGGAGATTTGATCAATGATTATCGTGACCACAGAATCAATCGCCAACAAGAGAATCGTCAAAACCCTGGGGCTCGTTCGCGGCAATACGGTTCGAGCGCGCCACCTTGGCAAAGACATCATGGCCGGACTCCGCAATATCGTGGGTGGTGAAATTCACGAGTACGAAAAGCTCATTGCAGAAAGTCGTGAACAAAGCCTGGATCGGATGATTCAGGAGGCGGCAGAACTTGGTGCCAACGCAATTGTCACGACTCGGTTTACGACATCGGTCTTGATGGGCGGAGCGGCCGAGCTGTTGGCGACAGGCACGGCGGTAATCGTCGAGGATGCTTAACCCTCTTTGATATCGGCCTTCATCCGCATTATTTGTTCGTGTCGTGCTGCGATTCTGGGCCAAAGACCAGCCGCTTCCGGGAGATCCAGGCCGAATTGACCGGCCAGGGTAGCGACTAGTTCGTCAGCAGAATTAAGGATTTGTTTGGCGACGCCGTTGCCCGTTGCGACATGCAGCACTCGTCCGCGAAGCGCCAGGTGTTGCTCCCGCGATCGTAGTTGAGCGACGAGGTTCAAAACGAAGTTTGATGCAGGGTCGCTTTGCAGCGTTGCACACTTTTCTTGCAAGGCCGATTCGTCCGCGGGTTCCTCGAGGAAATCGTAACTGAATTGTCCATCGCCGAGGTACTCCGAAAATCGCCAATACCTATCGTCAGTTTTTTTCAGCCCGAGACGGAAGGGCGCTTGAGCATGCTCGCCTTCGAGCAATTCGATTGCTTCGAGCATGCTGCCGCCGAATCCAACATCAGCCAAATACCGGGTTGACGACTCGGGCGTAGTCACGAGGAGGCACAAGTGGTTTGCGCGAGATGCATCACCCCTGTCCTGGCGCATCACGGCAGCAGCGACACGGGTGACATCAAAACCGATTTTCTCCAGTGCCCAGCCGAAGAGCCCATTCTGTTCATAACACCAACCGCCACGATTTTTCCCGACAATCTTCTCGTACGCATCTTGGGGAGCGATTGTGACCGGCCGGCCAAGCTGGACATCCAGGTTTTCAAACGGCACCGCGCACACATGAGCTTGTTGTAGCGCGACGAGGACAGAAGGATCGGGGCGCAGGGCGCCGCGATATCCGATTCGATCCAGGTAGGCTTGCACGTTCATAAGGTTGAAAAATTGCTCAGGACAATCCATTCATCGCGAGCATCAGAGTCTACGAGATTGCGTGAGCGTAGCCGTCTGCAGACTAACGGCGATGCCGCATTAATCGTGTCGCGGTAAAACCGAACAGACCAAGCAAAGAGAGCAGGGCAAGACTACCGCCACCGCCTCCTCCACCACCCGTTGCTGGAGGGGTTGTATTGCGAGTTGTCGGGGTCGGGTTCAGACCCGCTGCACTGTTGACCGTTGTGTCGGTTACAGTCACTGCGGTTACGATGACCAGGTGAGTGTTGTCGACTTGTACGTTGTTGGTGAAGTCGGTCGCTGAATAATTTTGCAGTGGCAGGTCGGTAAACGCGGAGCCAAAGTCGTAGCGGGGCAGTCCTGCGATAGCGTCCACGACATCCATACCTGCCGTTACTTCTCCAAAAGCAGTGAAGCCACCGTTTTGCCCGTCAAGATTCGCTGCGTTGTTGGCCAGATTTATGAACCACTGATTGGTCGCGCTATTTGGATCACCGCCAAGTTTCGCCATAGCGATAGTGCCGCGCACATTCGAATACACCGGTTCATTGGCTACGGCCGAATTGGACGTTATATCGCTGAGCTGGGCGTTGATGTCGGTAACGAAGCCGCCACCCTGGATGACGAAACCCGGAACTGATCGATGAATGATCGAGTCGGTGAAAGCGCCATTATTCACATAATTGAGGAAGTTCGTAACGGTAGCGGGCGTCGCATTGTCGTACAAATTGATTTCGACGGTGCCCAGATCCGTTTCAACCTCAACGATCGTCGCGGTTGCAGCGTGTGGCAGTACAAACAGCAGTAGAAGAAGATTGGCAGCGGCGAAGGACTTTGTCTTCAAGGTCAATAACATTTGCGGGTCTCGCTAGAAAATCAACGGGCGATTGTACACGGTAAGTGACGTTCATTGGATGTCCATATAGCTGCATTTGGTCGGGTGCTAGTCAGGGCATGATTCGTCGACAAAATCTATGGAACTGCGCAACCCTGGCAGCAGACGAACGCTATACGAATCAAATTGTTAGCGAAGTTAAGCGATTGTCCGTATATTAGCCGCTAAATGGGACTATAAGTGCTGCGCAGATGCCAATAAGATATTCGATCGATGAGAACTTGGGCGTGGTATTCACGACCGCGTCGGAGGTGCTGACGGAAAACGAGCTTCTCGAACATAAGCGGAAAATGATCTCAGATCCGAAATTCCGTCCGGGGTACGTTGAGCTTTCCGATGTACGAGAGATCTCAGACGTGAAAATTTCGTCATCTGGCATTGAAAGATTTGTGGAACAAGATGCATCAGATGCCGAACTCCTGAAAGATTATAAGCTGGCCATCGTGGTGTCTGGGGCCCTTGAATATGGAATGGGAGTCATGTACCAAATGATGTCGTCCGAACATCGCCGGAGCGTACGAATATTTCGCGATCTGGGCCTAGCTAAGGAATGGCTCCAAATTTCACAAAAGTAAGTTCTTGGCAATCGCCCGGATACCGCCGCGCAAAGCACTGTTTCTCGTACTCTCTTAAGATTCTATTTCTAGACTACTGATTATCGGCACAGGGTTTTTAGGTTTGCTAGCGGCTATTCGTTCGAAGAAAAACAACCTTGATGACTTTTCACCTAAATGGTTTCGTTTGAGTGACTACCATTTATTGAGGTGAACCTCATGCGTATCGGGCGGAGCAGGGCGCTAAGAATGGATCAAAAGTTAAGGCCGAACTATTGAATCACTGCTGGGCAGTCCGATCTAGCGGAAGAACCATCGAGCGCCAAGACTAATACTGTCCGTATCACCGGCAAAGTCCAGGCTCACACCGGCCGATACCTGGTCCGTAAAGTAATAATCGCCTGCAAGTTGTAGATACGTGTCGCTGTTATCCAGGTTGATATGATTCACGGATCCACGGATTTCGATATGCGGCGCCAGGAAACCGCGAGCGCCCGCGGAAAGCGCGAAACCCGAATCGTCGGCGTCACCCCCTGGTGTATCCACCTCGGCCCGAACCAACCGTAGTGTGCTGATCACGTCGAAGTCGTCCGAGTGATTCCACACGTAACCGCCACCAATCTCCAATAGTGTTGAATCAACGTTATTGTTGAAATCCAGTGCGGTGAGGGCACCAACGAGAATCCACGGCCCAGCGAGCTCGTAGGATCCGGCCAACCGAAAGCCGTCGCCACCACTAGTGTCTACATCGACAAAACGAAGCTCGGCAAATGAATAGCTGAGATCACTTTGCGGCTGTTGCTGACTTGTCTGCGCCGCAGCTGTTGTCTGAATAGACAGTGCCGCGAGAAGTAGTAGAAACTTTTTCATCAATTTGTCCTATGTCCGTTGCCCAAACTTATTAGCCAGAGGTCGGCGACTCTCCAGCACGGCGCGAATCCTAACGCCGCACGTGTCGCGATGTCTAATCTCCGCCGAGTTTGCAGTTACGATTTTCCCACAACGCCTCCACGGGTTTGTTTTTACAGTGGTTTTTCTCAAGCACAGGGTGTCTCCGTTTGGCGTCAGGGTCCTTCATCGAACGAAAATATGCGCATTGATTACAACGCCAACGCCGTGCGGCGTTGCCTACGGTAGGAGAGCATTGTGGGAGAGCGTCGTTTGGATCTCCTAAGTCCAGACACTAACTTATGCGTATAATGTATATTATGTTAAATAAGAGATGAATCTAAAAGGCACATCCCTGAGAAAGTGCCTTCTAGTCTGTTTCAGGCCTATCGCAACAGCTACGCCAACCAGCCAAACACTCCGCCTGTTAGCAAGCCATAGATCAATGCATCCAGCAGGTTCTTGATCGTTATCGACCAGGGACGTCCAAACCAAATGCTCTCCTGGATGTATGCAATGCCATACGACGCCCAGGCGACGGTGCACGTGATTCGAAATACTTCCAGATATTCTGCGTCTGCGCTTCCTGTCATGACGAGAAAGTACGCACACAGCGCGCCAACGAAAATGTAATAGACAAACGTACGCCACAGTTTTCCGCCCATTGCCGGCAGACCGTTCGCTACAACGGTTATGTACGCCTGCGGGCCATCGATGTATTTCTTCTGCACATCAGGATCTTTGAGTTCGTTCGGATCGGTGCAATATGGCAACATCAGTACACCTGGTGCTGAGCCGCTCAAAGCCGAACGAACAGCATCTTCGTTGTCTGCTTTCCTGAAATCGCTGTCATGCCATTTAAACGCCATCCAGATCGCTGCGCTCGTGATGAACAAGACAACCGCAGATACGAGGATCGGTAGCCAAAAGCCGAGAATTTGCATGTTAACCCCCTGTTTTTATTGATTTTTCATCGATATCAGCACCATTCTAGCCCCAAAATGCGGTCAAATCTCGCCTTTGTACTTCCACGGCAGCAGAGACGGTGTATCTTCAGAGCCATATGTTGTTCCGATTTATACCGCTTTTAGCTGCCGCCCTGCCCCTGGTTGCCATGTTCGGCGCCCTTTGGATCGGCATTGCCAGTGAAACCTTACCAGCGTGCTTTCCGCCGCTTGATGGCAGTATCTCTATCAGTGCAACAGGTCGAAAGCCGCCAGGTAGCTTCCTGTTTCGTGCGGTCATGCTGCCACACGCGCTACTTCTGGCGTTTCTCTGGTACCTGACCGTACTGTGGCTGCGCTCGCTGGATACAGACCTTCGGCGCTCCACAACCACAGCAATATTGGTCAGCGGCCTGGTTGGATCTCTGGCGCTAATCGTCTACGTGACCTTTTTGGGTACGAAAGAGCCGTTCTACGAGTTCATGCGCCGGGTGGGTATCTACTTCGGCTATCTCGGCACGGCGCTGGCGCAGTTATTCGTTGCTCTCGCGCTGGCGCGAATTAGCAAAGTGCTTTCGGACGAGCGATTGCGTAAAGCGGCGAGATTTCTTGTTGCCGTTTGTGTTGTTACCGTTTGCCTCGGCATACTCAATAGCGTCTTGAAAGCCGTACTGGAGGATGCCAACGCGTCCGAAAACCGAATCGAGTGGATTGCGTCACTCCTTATGCAGGTGTACTTTTTTGTGTTGTTTCTCGCCTGGCGATCGACCGAAATGACCGCGCTAGTGAGGGTTCGAAAACCTCGGGTCGGCTAAAACCGTCTCGTCGCTCAATGCATCGAGAAACGCGAGCAATGCTTGTCGCTCGTCATCGGATATCTCGAAACCTCGAACAAACTCGGACTTGAACGGGTTGCGACGTCCATCGCCGGCGTATACCCCCTCCTCCAACAATCGCCCTCCCCGCGCGTAGTGTGAAATTGCATCGTCGAGCGTCAAAACGCTGCCGTCGTGCATGTATGGCGCTGTCACAGCGATATTGCGAAGTGTTGGTGCCTTGAAGCGACCCATATCGCGCCGTTGCCCCGTCATGTCATACAAGCCGGTGTTATCCGACGGATATGCCCCCGCATCATCGATGTTGTACAAGCCGGTGTTGTGATAGCCAATCCGATCGACGTTCGCATTCGCATGCGTGGTGCTGTCCGTGAAGTTAAAACCACCGTGGCAATGAAAGCACTCCAGGCGTTCTGAAAAGAACAACTCCATACCGAGCAAAGCTCGTTCACTCAATGCTTCCTCATCACCATTGAGATAGCGGTCGTACGGCGCGTCAAAGCTGATGATCGTTCGGACAAAAGCGCTGGTTGAGCGAACCACGTTCACTATTGAAAAGGGATCTTCGTCTGCGGGAAAAGACCTTGGCAGAAGTTCGGCATAGTGCTCGTCGCGCTTGAGCATTGCCACCAATTCTTCTTCGTGGCCAGACATGCCCATTTCCACGGGATTTTCCCCGAATAATGGGGTCAGGGCCTGATCTTCCAGATGGCTAATAAGCTCATTCGCCCACGTAAGTCGGCTTGCGTATGCAACGTTGACAAGCGTCATCGAGCTACGTGGATGCACTACGCCGGTTGCGCCAACAGCACGCGCTTTTCCATCGGTAAACGCCAGCGCCTGAATGTGGCAGCTCGCACACGACATCGTGTTGTTCGCGGATAGACGAGTGTCGTAGAAAAGCCGGCGCCCCAATTCGACTTTGATGTCACTCATCGGGTTATCGACAGGCACATCCGGTAATGGGGCATACGGGCGAATCTGCCACTGGTAGTCCTGTTGCCCATGCCACCACATCCCGATGGCTCCGATTGCCAGGGTCGTCGCGAACAACAATATGACGAGTCGCTTCATTTCGCTTCTTCGAGTCGAAACAACTTCTGCTCCGACGCAGTTTCACCTGTAGCAAAATCCAGCCCCAGTGCCCTGAACGGCTCTGCGCAAGTCACTTCTGCCGGACCTGATGAGCAGTCCGTTGGGATTGCATCGTCCAGATTTGTGCCGCTGGTAAGGGCGGCAAGATCGATAACTACGGCATCATGGCCCAAGACAAAATTGCTGAGTTTTACGCGAGCCCGATTGCCGGAATTACACGCCGAAATATTCCTGACCGTTCCCTCACATCCTGTGCTTCCGAGATGCAGCCAGAAACCGTCGTCGGCAGTACGCATGCCAACTCTCATGAATTTGTAGCCGGCACGCCAATGCCAGTGCATTGCCGGGTCGCCGAGCGGCGCTTTGGCCTGCAATGGATCAGCATGATTGCGGTTGAACGGAACACCAACCGTGAACGACAAGCCACGATACTCTCCGTCCGGCACCACACCGCGTAAGTTTTGGTTTGTTTCGAAAGTACCGTTCTGACACGAACCGCTACCATTTTCGAAATCGAGCAAAGCGAGGTCGCGCTGTTGCCACTTGTCGTCTGGATCGAGACTCACATCCACCGCATGGCCGTCGGTCGTAATCAGCTGAACGTCCTGCACGTAAAACCTGAGATCCGTCAATTGACGGTCTCCGCTGCGCTCCGCGCAGCCCAGAGATTCGGAGTCGAACTTTACGATGAACGGGACAGAAACAGGGATAGGCGGCTTGGCACACGCGGCAAACAGCCCAGGTAACAAGCACAGCAATGTGAGACGCATAATCACGCAAACAGTCTCAATATCGAAAGGGAGATTATACCTGTGTGAGACAGGCAGGAAGTGCCGCAGTTCTAGGTCGCTGCTTTGCTAACTTCAGATTCGTCGACAACGTCGTCGTTGTCGACCTCGTCTCCAAGTACCTCGGTGGTTAGCGAGTAGTCCAGCACTCCCGTCGCTATCATGTCTGTCGACGCCTGTGCGACCTCCAGCTCTGTCTCGACTTCACGTAGCTTGACCTCAGACCTGATGCTCTCTGTCGCGCGATCGGAAAGCTCGTTGCGAAGTTCGCGGGTCTTCAAGACAGAGTCCTTAAGATCCGTCGCCAGGATCTCGAGCTTTTCCTGCTGATGAGAAATGACGTTGTCGCGTTTTACCAGGCCATCGTTGGCTTCTTCGAGCTCTTTCTTGAGCTTTTTAACTGCTTCACCGGACCTTTCACCTTCGCTGACGGCAATGCGCAACTCGGCCTCAAGCGAACGGATGCGGTCATCGCGTGGATCGCGCTTCTTGGCGCGAAATTTGGACTTCAATGCCCAACTGATTGACGACAGCAGCCAGCCAACCAGGAACGCGCCTCCGACTATCAGGATCAGGCTCTGGGGGATTTCAAAAAACATCGGCTAAGATTATGCCGTTTTGAATCTCAGAAAAGGACAGAGTTCTCAATCCGAAACGCTGAGTACGGTCGAAATAGCCCACTGCGAGCATCAGGGATGAGCTTTGCGTTTCACGTTTTACTAAAAAAAACAGATAGTTACGAGTAATTTTTTATAGCCAGTTAACGTTGCTGCCGTTACCGAATCGGGCTCCTATGGCTAGCCCCGGTCACACCAATAACTGACGTCTTGCGCACTCAGAAATGTTTCCGCACCCTTGCCTTGCAGCATTGCCAGGGTGCTTAGCATACCGGCCTGAATGCAGGTATCCGCCGCAACCGTAATTGAGCGCGGGGCGTCCTTAACTGGCCAGCCCGTCACGGGATCAAGTATGTGGCTGTATCGAACGCCGTCCTTCAGCAAGAAACGACGCGCATCACCACTGGTGGCGAGGGCACCGATCTGCAGATTCAGGAGACTCGCAGGCATGTTCGTTGGCCGATTTACTGCTTCGATACCAACTTTCCACGTATCCCGCTGTTTTGGCTTCGAGGTAACCGCCAGATCCCCACCGAGGTTTACCAGGCAACTGACCGAGGTTTCCTGCCGCAACAATGCCGCAGCTCGATCCACAGCGAACTCCTTGCCAATACCACCGAAATCGATTTCCATTCCGGTGCGCATTGTTATCCGCGGAGACTCCCACTCAACCAGGTGCCAGCCGACGTCCTTCATCACGTCTTCGACCTCTGTAGCCGTTGGAATATTGCTACTGCCGTCAAACCGCCAGATACGCCGCAGCACACCCGACGTGATATCAAATCGTCGCTCGCTAAGTTCGTAAAGGGTGACACCGAAATCAATCAGCTGGGCGGTTTCCGGGTCGACTTCCACCGCCCTGCCCCCGGCTGAATTTACCTGGTCTACGATATTTCCCGGCAGGTAACGGCTAAACTTGTCTTCGATGCGCCAAGTTTCCGCGGCTACAATTTCGGTAAGGCGCTGGGCTTCGGCGCGCCCTGATGCCTCACAAAGAAGCTCACAAGGGCTCGCCATGGCCTCGAACAGGCCGCGCCAGGATCCATTGTCCTCACCGACGCTTAAGTGGCGCTGCTTTGGCTGAGCTGCCACCTCGCTCTAGCGACCGAAACGATAGCTGTACTGCAAGATAATGGCGTTGAGGTC
>JAOTUU010000118.1 GCA_029863705.1 Gammaproteobacteria bacterium | reverse complement strand
CCGAATCGAAATGACCGGAAAATCTGCCCGATATCGTTGCTGCTCGCCGGGCTTCAGGGTGGCCGGTCCGGTTGTGCCGTAGCAGCTGCCCAGAATATTGGCACAGACAATAAAGTCGTGCGCCGGGTCAAAGGCCCTGCCCGCCCCGATAATATTGGGCCACCAGGCATCGACGTCCGCCGACCCGGTCAGCGCGTGGCAGATCAGGATCGCATGGTCCTTCGCGTTCACTATGTCACCCCACGTGCGGTACGCAATCTGCACATCGCGGAGAACTTGCCCGCTCTCGAGCGCAATGCCACTCACTGAGAGGGTTTCGGTGTCATCCGATATCTGTGCACTGAGGTACTCCGGTAAACTCATGATGTCAGTCCGTCCTCATGCCACCGCTACCGGCTTCAGAACCACGGCCTGACTTGCGGCGTCGAGCGCTTCGAGCAGGTCGGCGACGAGATCTTCGGTGCTTTCCAGCCCCACAGAGAGTCGAATCAGGTTTTGACCGATGCCGGCTGCGGCCAGCGCCTCCTCGCTGACCGGTGCGTGGGTCATCGAAGGTGGGTGACAAACCAGGCTTTCCACTCCGCCAAGCGACTCCGCAAGCGAGAAATAATTCAGGCTGTTAATAAAAGCACGGATTGCCGCTTCACCGCCGTCAATTTCGAAACTGACCATGCCACCAAATCCACTCTGTTGCCGCGCGGCGATGTCGTGGCCAGGATGTGACTTGAGGCCTGGGTAGTACACGCGATCTACAGCGTCGTGCTCGACCAGCAAGTTCGCCAATACGGTTGCACTTTCCTCGTGCTGGCGAATTCTCGGATGCAGAGTACGAATGCCCCGCAAGGTCAGGAAGCTGTCAAAAGGCGCTCCTGTGATGCCGAGACAATTTGCCCACCAGCCGAGCTTTTCTGCGAGCTCGTCGGTCGCCGCTACGACCGTGCCGCCAACCACATCGCTGTGCCCGTTGATGTACTTCGTTGTCGAGTGAATGACCAGGTCCGCGCCAAGCGATATCGGCTGTTGCAGTGCCGGTGACAGGAATGTGTTATCCACCGCAAACACTGCTCCACAAGCCTGCGTGCGCTCTGCAATCGCGGCAATATCGACAATTCGGAGCAACGGGTTCGACGGGGTTTCCGTGAGAACCAGCGTCGGGTTGCTCTGAAAAGCGCTGTCGAGTGCCGCGTCGTTCGTCTGATCAACGAACAACACGTCGAAATGTCCCTTTGCCGACAGGTTCTCGAACAAACGATAGGTGCCACCGTAGCAGTCATGCGGTGCAAGTAGCGTATCGCCAGGCTTCAAAAGCTGGCAGAGCAAGGTCAAGGCGGCCATTCCCGATGACGTCACCACAGCGCCCGCTCCACCTTCGAGTGCGGCAAGCGCGTCGGCCAATGCATCCCGGGTGGGATTGCCGGAGCGCGTGTAGTCGTATTGACGTTTCTCGTTAAAGCCGGCAAACGCAAAATTCGAGGACAGGTGTAATGGCGGTACGACGGCTCCATGCTGCGTGTCTGACTCAATAGCCGCACGCACAGCCAGTGTTGCCGTATTAGCTTTGGATGTCATTTCGGGTCTCCATAGTCAGTTCCAATGTTCGTACTGCTCATCGGAACCCTACGGAGCCCGTAAGGGAGGGAATCGTGCCCTTCCGCTGCTTCAACGTAAGAAACAGCCTGTTGCTACGACTCTCATCTATCGGTTGCGTCGCCCTGTCTGGCGACCCACCGTAGGAGTTGGCACCTTTTCAGGATGGTTAGTCCTGATGGTTGCCCCGGCTTCACTGGGCCTATCCCTCAGCCGGTCTCGATGAGTTCGGTGCAGTGTATGGGGCAGATAACTACCACGTCAAGGCGTTGACCAGAGTTTTTAGTAACAACAGAAACCAATAGCCGCGCGGCTTGCAGCCGAAATGCAAATGATTGACAGCTAGCTATTGCACTCTCTGTAATATTGTAATAACGTACTAATGCGTTAATACACGAGTACAAAAATGAAGCCCAACAGACAGGACAGCGATAGCCAGCAAACACAGGCCGAGAACGCCCTTTTTCGCGCCATTATCAGCCTGAGATCGGTTGCGGAATGCCGCGATTTTTGCCGCGATTTATGTACGCCTGCAGAACTGCAGGCGCTGGTTGATCGGTGGCAAGTCGTTGAATTGCTTGAACAAGGATTAACGTATCGCCGAATTCACGATATCACCGGCGTCTCCGTTACGACCATAGGCCGAGTCGCCCGATTTTTGGCCGACGGATTCGGTGGCTATCGAACTGCGATAGACCGTACGAGCGCCCGCGATAACCCTACGTCTCACTAAGGAATACCCGATGGATAACCCGGAGCAGCGCATTAAGATTGCGGTGCAAAAGACCGGTCGATTGACCGATCACTCTCTCGATCTGCTCGAGCGCTGCGGCCTGAAATTCAGGCAGAGCAAGGATCAGCTGTTTTGTTATGGCGAAAATATGCCGGTCGACCTGCTTCTCGTCCGTGACGACGATATTCCCGGCCTGGTTAGCGATGACGTGTGTGATCTTGGCATTGTTGGCCTGAATATCGTTGAGGATAAGCGACAGGCGTTACAGAACGATGGCCGCGACGGTTTTTTCAAACAGGTCTTTGAATTGGACTTTGGACACTGCAGGCTATCGATCGCAGGTCCTGAAGGCGGCGACTATACAAATTTGAAATCTCTAAATAATCGCCGAATTGCAACAAGTTATGTTGGACTTCTCAGAAATTACCTTAAGAATAATAACATCTCGGCAGACATCGTCTATATGTCAGGCGCCGTCGAAATCGCGCCGAAACTGGGACACGCTGATTACATTTGTGACCTGGTGTCTACAGGCTCTACCCTGACAGCGAACGGGCTCGAGGAAATCGAAGTGGTGCTTGAAAGCGAGGCTGTCATTATCCAGACACTTGCTGAACTCACGCCGGACAAGCAGGCCCTCGTCGATCGCATATTGCAGCGCCTCGATGGTGTTCTGCAGGTGCATGAGAGCAAGTACATCATGCTGCATGCACCTCGAGCTGCACTTGCGGAAATTCGAGCTCTCCTTCCCGGTTCAGAATCTCCGACGGTCATGCCGCTCGATGGCTCCGATGACAAGGTCGCGATCCACGCGGTTTGCCGGGAAAACGTCTTTTGGGAAACGCTCGAGAACCTCAAAGCCGCCGGCGCGAGTTCCCTGCTCGTCCTGCCGGTCGAGAAGATGCTGGCCTGAGGCATCGCTATGCGAATTGAAACGTGGGATGACCTGGACGATGCAGCACGATCTGCCGCGCTATCGCGGCCTGCTATCCGTGACGATGAATCGGTCCGCGTTACCGCAGCCGAGATCATACGGTCGGTGCGCAGCGGCGGCGATGCGGCAATTCGAGCCGTGACGAGCAAGTTTGACGGCACTGAATTGGACCATTTTAAGGTGAGCGAGAGCGAATTAAGTGCAGCTGCCAGGGAGCTGAAGCCACGCGCGGTCGCCGCAATTGATCTGGCCATTGAGAACGTTGGTCGATTCCATGAGGCCCAGATGCCGATTGCGATCGAGGTCGAAACGATGCCGGGCGTAAGCTGCAAACGGCTCAGCCATGCCATCGATTCCGTCGGGCTCTATGTGCCTGCCGGGACGGCGCCATTGCCGTCAGCTGCGATAATGCTCGCCGTACCGGCAGCCATCGCCGGCTGCCCAACGCGGATCATGTGCACTCCACCTCGACCCGACGGAACGGCGAATCCTGCTGTACTCGTTGCAGCATCGCGCTCAGGGGTTACCGACATCTACAAGGTGGGGGGCGCGCAGGCAATCGCGGCCATGGCCTACGGTACTGAAACGGTACCGAAAGTCTGCAAGTTGTTCGGCCCGGGTAATGCCTGGGTAACAAGCGCAAAAACACAGGTCAGTTCAGATCCGGGTGCTGCGGCCATCGACATGCCCGCCGGGCCATCTGAAGTGCTGGTGATTGCCGACAGAAATGCCTCTGCGGAATTCGTCGCTGCGGACCTGCTGTCACAGGCTGAACATGGCATTGACTCTCAGGTTGTCCTGTTGACGCCAAGTGAGGAGCTTGCTCAAGAGGTTCAGACAGAAATCGGTGTGCAACTGGCGCTGTTATCTCGCGCCGATATTGCCCGCCAGGCGTTGCAGAATTCACTGACCATACTCGTTCGTAACATCGAGACGGCGATCGAGATAAGCAATAGGTATGCGCCGGAACATCTTATCTTGCAGTTCGCCGATGCCAAACAGGCGCTGTCGAGTATTCGAAATGCCGGCTCGGTTTTCGTCGGACCCTGGTCGCCGGAGTCCGTCGGGGACTACTGCAGTGGCACGAATCACGTGTTGCCGACCTACGGTGCCGCAAACGCCTATAGCGGTCTCGGGGTCGATCAGTTCATGCGGCAGATGACAGTACAGGAGCTGACCAGGGAGGGCCTGGCAGAACTGGGCGATGCGGTTGTAACGTTGTCTGAGCTCGAAGGACTTGATGCACACGCCGCCGCGGTGACACGCCGACTCGGAGCATCCGTATGAGCATCGATAAATTGGCAAGACCCGAGATACAAGCACTCAAACCCTATGAAGCTGCCGTCCAGGTAGACGACACAATTCGACTGAACGCTAACGAGGCGCCATGGACGAGTAGCGGCGACCATTTCCGCCGCCCTCTCAATCGTTATCCGGAAATCCGCCCGACCCAACTTCGCATCGCTTTGGCTGCTCGCTATGGATGCGCCGAAGCCAATCTTTCGGTGACGCGTGGAACGAGCGAAGCGATCGATCTGTTGATTCGTGTCTTTTGTCGCGCCGGGCTCGACAACCTGCTCATAAGCTCACCGACATTCTCGATGTACAAGCACTACGCGGATGTACAAGGTGCAGAAGTGCGCGAATATGTGACGTCTCGCGACAACGACTTTTCAATTGATGTAGATGCTTTACTTGAATGCTGTAACGATTCGACGCGGCTCATATTTATTTGCTCCCCAAACAATCCAACAGGCAATCTTTTCCCACGTGAGTCACTGCTCGACCTGCTTGAGAAACGCGGCAGCCGGTCAGCAGTTGTTGTTGATGAGGCCTACATCGAGTTCGCAGGCAGAGCATCGGCAATCGAGTTGCTGGAGCGCTATGAGAATCTGATCATCCTTCGCACTTTATCGAAAGCACTGGCTTTTGCTGGTGCTCGCTGTGGTTCCGTCATTGGCCCCGCGTCCGTTATCGACATGGTTAACGCAGTACAAGCGCCCTACGCTCTCGCGACACCCGTAGTCGAGTGTGTTGAAAACGCCATGCGGACCGAAAGCCTGAGCGAGGCGGAACGTTGGCTGGAACAAGTTGTGTCCGAACGTGAACGTTTGACACTCGCGCTTCGGGAGTTTCCTTTCGTGCAACAAATCTGGCCCAGCGCAGCAAACTTCTTCTTAATGCAGGTCGACGATGCGAGTTCGTTGATGGCCCAAAGTGGTGCGGACAAGGTTTTGTTGCGTTACTTCGGAGGTGATCTGTCGGATTGCGTGCGCGTCACTGTTGGAACACATGCTGAAAATGATCGACTGCTACAGACCTTCACCAAGCTGGCCGGAGACTGAAATGGCCGATAGTGTCTTGTTTATTGACCGTGACGGCACCCTGATCGAAGAACCGGCCGATTTCCAGGTGGACGAACTAAGCAAAGTTCGCCTCGTCAGAGACGTCATCCCGGCGCTGGCCGAACTTTCTCAAAATGGCTACCGCCTGGTTATCGTCAGCAATCAGGACGGTCTCGGAACAGATTCGTTCCCGCAAGCCGACTACCAAATTTGCCAGGATCACATGATGGCTCTATTCGCCTCGCAGGGCATAGCCTTCGACGCAACTTTCATCTGCCCACACCTTCCCGAAGATGGCTGTGAGTGCCGCAAGCCCCGCGCCGGACTCCTGACGCGATTCCTTGCTGAAACCGATATTGATCTGCAGAAATCGGCTGTCATAGGCGATCGGGAAACGGATATGCAATTGGCACAAAGAATCGGTGTCACGGGACTCCTGCTGGGCCCCGATGATCGGGGCGGGTTAACCTGGCCAGGGATCGTTAATTTGCTTTGCCACGGAGAAAGGCAAGCGGCAGTCGAGCGCATTACCAACGAAACCAATGTCCGTGCAGCGGTGAACCTGGACGTTACAAACCCCGTATCGATCAGTACTGGCATCGGTTTTTATGACCATATGCTGGAGCAGATCGCGAAGCATGGCGGTTTTAGTCTGAACCTGGATTGCGACGGCGATCTCGATATCGACGATCACCACACTGTCGAAGACACGGCGATCTGCCTCGGCGGCGCACTACGAGAGGCGCTGGGCAATAAGCGCGGCGTCGGACGCTACGGCTTTGTATTGCCGATGGATGAGAGTGAAGCCAGGGTATCTATCGATCTCTCCGGACGCGGTAGCTTCGCCTTCAAGGGCGAGTTTCCACGAGAGCTTGTTGGAGAGATGGCAACCGAGATGGTCGAACACTTTTTCCGCACATTGGCGGACGCGCTCGGGGCAGCGTTGCATATCGAAGTGCAAGGCGAAAACGCCCACCACATGGTTGAGGCCTGCTTCAAGTCGGTGGGACGCGCCTTGCGCCAGGCTATTCATCGAGAAGGCGCTGAAATGCCATCGACGAAGGGAACTCTGGGCTGAAATGGCTGGTATCAACATCGCAATTGTCGATAGTGGTGGCGCAAACATAGCGTCATTGTTATACGCGTTTCAGCGCCTGGATGTTTCGGCGAGCGTCACAACCGATCCAGCCGTCATCACGTCAGCAGCACGCGTCATTTTGCCAGGGGTCGGCGCCGCACGGGACGCTATGAGCCGGTTGCGCGAAAAGGGGCTGATTGATGTCATTCGGCGACTGACTCAACCGGTGCTTGGCATATGCCTGGGCATGCAGTTACTGGCGGACGCTTCAGAAGAGGAAGATGTCGATTGCCTGGGCATCATTCCTGGTACCGTCAAAAAGCTGCCCGCAGACACGACCTGCCCTGTCCCGAATATGGGATGGTGTCCTGTTGTCGAAACGGCCTCGCACGCAGTATTGAACTCATTGGACGATGGAACCTATTTTTACTTCTTGCACAGTTATGCTCTGCCCGTGTCTGATTACACGGTTGCTACTGCTCATCATGCAGAGCCGTTTTCTGCGATCGTCAGTCACTCGAATTTCGTGGCGGCCCAATTTCATCCCGAACGGTCATCGGCAGCCGGATCCCGGTTGCTCAAGAACTTTGTAGGATTGCCGTCATGAAGGTTATTCCGGCGATCGATCTGCAGGGCGGCAAGTGCGTGCGGCTTTTTCAGGGCGATTTCGCCCGGACAACCGAATACAGTGACGACCCTGCAGCTGTAGCACGGCAGTTTTCCGCGCTTGGCAGCACTGACCTGCATATTGTCGACCTTGACGGGGCGCGTTCCGGTACTCAGGACAATCGTTCGATCATTAGCACAATAGCTGCAGATTCAAACCTTGTGATTCAAGTTGGGGGCGGTATACGCGATAGGCAAACCGTCGAAGACTGGCTGACTGCCGGTGTTTCCCGCTGCGTTATTGGCAGTCTCGCAATTACAGAGCCCGACGCCGTCAAATCATGGCTGGTCGCTTTCGGCGCTGACAGCATCGTATTGGCGCTGGATGTCAAAATTGAGGAAAACGGCGTACCGATGGTAACGACGCACGGATGGACCCGTACTACCGACACGTCGCTCTACGAGTCCATAGCAGATTTCCGCAGCGTCGGACTCCGGCACGTGCTGTGCACCGATGTTAGCCGTGATGGGGCAATGTCCGGCCCGAATTTCGAATTGTACTCAAGCATGGCCGCACGCTTCCCCAATTTGCAATTGCAGGCATCTGGCGGGGTCCGGCATATCGGAGACCTTGAGGAACTTCGCAGACTCGGTATCCCGGCGGCGATAACCGGTCGTGCGCTGCTGGATGGAACAATTAGCAGCGTGGAGATGCGGTCATTCCAGCAAAACGGATAATCCCCTGCCTCGATGTGCGTGATGGGCAAGTCGTCAAGGGCGTCCAGTTTCGCAATCACAGAATCGTGGGCGACATCATTGAACTGGCACGACGCTATTGCGTCGAGGGTGCGGACGAACTCGTATTCTACGACATCACGGCCAGCCCGGATGGACGCAGTGTCGACAGAGCCTGGGTCGACCGCGTTGCCGCCGTCATCGATATTCCTTTTTGCGTTGCGGGAGGGATCCGCAGTATCGGCGATGCCGAACAAGTGCTTAACAAAGGCGCTGACAAGATTTCAATTAACTCACCCGCACTCGCTGATCCGGAACTGATCACCGAGCTCGCAAGGCGATTCGGATCTCAATGCGTTGTACTGGGCATCGATAGTCGCGACCATCACGGTGATTATCGTGTCTACCAAAACACCGGGGACCCTGACAAGACCTCGGCGGCAGATCGCTCGACCGTAGACTGGGTGCGCGAAGCG
Source organism: Gammaproteobacteria bacterium (assembly GCA_029863705.1). Classification (GTDB taxonomy): domain Bacteria; phylum Pseudomonadota; class Gammaproteobacteria; order Steroidobacterales; family Woeseiaceae; genus UBA1847. The sequence continues at coordinate 897 of JAOTUU010000118.1, read as the reverse complement.
CAGGAACGCGGCGCCGGCGAGGTGGTGCTGAACTGCATGAACCAGGACGGAGTGCGGAGCGGCTACGACTGCACACAGCTGGATATGATTCGGGGCAATTGTCATGTGCCGTTGATCGCGTCTGGTGGGGCTGGAAAAATGGGACATTTTCTGGACGTTTTCCAAAGCGCAAATGTCGATGGTGCGCTGGCGGCAAGCGTCTTCCACAGCGCCGAAATAGATATTGGTGATCTCAAACGTTTTCTTGACGAAAGCGATGTACACGTCAGGCTATGAGGACCGCGTAATGAGCAGTGAAGATCTCGGATTTCTCCGAAAACTCGAATCCATAATAGCGAACCGACTGGAGAACCCGTCGCAGAATAGCTATACCTCCACTCTGGTCGCGCAAGGTCCGAAACGTGTCGCGCAAAAAGTCGGCGAAGAAGGCGTCGAGCTGGCACTTGCCGCAGTCGCAGGCGATCGCGACGAAGTCATCAACGAGGCCGCCGACCTGCTCTATCACACGCTGGTTCTTCTGCGCAGCCACAGTATAGAGCTGAGCAAGGTCGTGGCCAGGCTCGAGGCAAGACACGCATCCTGAAGCCGCTAGTGAGGGTTTTCAGCCTCTTCCGTCCGACGTTCTTCGCAGGTCGGCACTACCGAAAGTTTTCGCAAGACCTGCATGTACGGATCGACAAGTACGTCGCTTCTTGCAACGTCGGTTAAAGTCGCCTTGTTATCGACGAAAGTGACGGTACGCATTTCGTCATTCACTTGCACCGGAATGGGCATAGGAAATGGCAAGTCGTTTGGTGTATTCCATTCGAGTTGCAAGCCGTCTTCAGTGTCCGTCATCTCCAACACGGGCAGTGGCCCACTCCTCGCATAAACCTCGAAGAACCACGCGAGGTCTTG
>JAOTUU010000117.1 GCA_029863705.1 Gammaproteobacteria bacterium | reverse complement strand
GCGGCCCGGCCATCGACACGGACTGGGTCGCCTGATTGGAGCGAGCACATCGCTGGCAGCGGCTGAATTAGCCAGGAAAATTAACGTGCCGTTATTGGTCCTGGCTGAGGACCCGCGGCAGGCAGATCAGCTCGAATCAGAGATTCGTTTCTTCGTTGGCGATGATATCGAAGTACAGCACTTCGTCGAATGGGAAACGCTGCCCTGGGATAGCTTCTCGCCTCACCAGGACATCATCTCCGATCGCTTGTCCGTTCTGGCGGCTCTGCGCAAGAAACAGGCCGGGATCGTCGTTGCATCCGCACCGTCGCTATTGCAGCGTCTGCCGCCAGTCGACTACGTTGCCGCGCGCTCTCTCTCGATGCGTAGCGGGCAGACCCTGCCACGCGAGCCATTTATCGATTCGCTGGCGGCGGCGGGCTATTTGCGCGTACCGCAGGTATCGGAGCACGGGGAGTTTGCAGTACGCGGCTCCCTTATAGATGTATTCCCGATGGGCTCATCACGACCAATCCGTATCGACTTTTTTGACGACGACATTGAGTCGTTGCGCTACTTCTCTCCCGAAAACCAGCTCTCGGCTGATGTTATCGACGCTGTGGATATCCTCCCGGCTCGTGAGATCCCGCTTGATGCCGATGCTGTTCGCGACTTTCGCGAACGATACCGGGAACGTTTTGAAGGGCAGCCTGGCAAATCACGCGTGTACCGGGAAGTATCCGATGGCATCGCTCATGGCGGCATTGAGTACTACCTGCCGCTGTTCTTTGCTTCAACAGCCACGCTGCTCGACTACCTGCCAGGCGACTGCGCCGTATTCGCGCCCCATGCGCTGGAGTCAATTCTGGACCAGGCGTGGGCTGAGATCGAGGAACGCTATCAGCTCTGCCGCCTCGATCCGGAACGACCGATACTGTCGTCCGATGAGACCTTCAGCCGACCCGAGTCAGTCATTAACCAGATTCGCGCGGCGTCGCTCGTCAATTATTCTGCCCAATCCCTGGTAGAGAATCAGGGCAGCAGCAATGTGCCCACGCGCCTGCCGCCTGCACTGAAGATCGAAGGACGCTACGAAGACGCTGCCGGCTCTCTGATCAACTTTCTGCAGACTTTTGACGGACGCGTCTTGTTCACCAGCGACTCAGCCGGTCGACGGGAGCAAATACACGAAATGCTGTCAGGCCGCGGTCTCGATCTGGCACGGTTAGACGGCTGGGCGTCATTTGCGTCCGGCAAACAACGCATCGCTGTTGCGATTGCGCCGTTGGAAAATGGCGTGCTACTGCCCGCTGCGAACGTCGCCATCATCAGCGAGCAGCAGCTTTTTGGCGAACGCGCGCAACAGCGGGCAAGGCGGCGGCGCATTGAGCGAGATCCGGAAACGATCATCCGGCAGCTCAATGACCTCGAGGCGGGCTCACCTGTCGTACATGCCGAGTATGGCGTCGGCCGATACCTCGGGCTGACTACGCTGCAGACCGGCGGCATCACGGCCGAATTTCTGGAACTGGAATACGCCGACGGCGACAAGCTCTATGTGCCCGTCCATGCGCTCGAACTGATCTCTCGCTACACCGGGGCGTCCGCAGACAATGCGCCGCTGCACCGGCTGGGAAGTGACCAATGGGCAAAGGCACGCAAACGTGCGATCAAGAAAATCCGCGACGTCGCGGCCGAACTTCTTGATGTTTATGCGCGACGTGCGGCGCGCCAGGGCCACAGCTTTCGCTGGCCGGAACGCGAGTATCGGGACTTTGAAAGCGGCTTCCCATTCGATGCGACTGAAGACCAGGCGCGGACCATTGACGAAGTTCTTGAGGATCTGGAATCGAACAAGTCGATGGATCGTGTCGTTTGTGGCGATGTCGGCTTCGGCAAAACCGAGGTAGCTTTGCGGGCAACATTCGCCGCCGTCCACGGAGGCCGGCAGGTGGCGATTCTGGTACCGACGACATTGCTGGCACAGCAGCACGGACAGACCTTCAATGACCGGTTTGCAGACTGGCCGGTGCGCGTTGAAGTCTTGTCGCGCTTCCAGTCGGCAAAGGACGTCCGTTCGATCGTCGAAGGCCTGCGATCTGGCACAGTTGATGTGGTTATTGGTACGCATCGCTTGTTGCAGCACACGAAGGACATAAAGAACATTGGTCTTGTGATTATCGATGAAGAACATCGCTTTGGCGTGCGCCACAAGGAAGCCATCAAATCGCTGCGAAGCGAGGTCGACATCCTGACCCTGACCGCAACACCCATTCCACGAACGCTCAACATGGCGCTTGGGGGGCTGCGTGAAATGTCACTGATCACGACACCGCCGTCCGAACGGCTGGCTGTTAAGACATTTGTCACCGAATGGAATGACGTCCTGATACGCGAAGCCTGCCTTCGCGAGATCAAACGTGGTGGGCAGGTTTACTTCATCCACAACCGGGTTGAAGACATCGGCAGAGTTGCCAAGCAGATCACGAAACTCGTTCCCGAAGCGAGCATCCGCATTGGCCACGGCCAGATGCCCGAACGCGAGCTCGAGCAAGTGATGCTCGACTTCTCGCACAGGCGATTCAATATATTTTTGTGCACTACTATCGTCGAGAGCGGCATCGACGTGCCAACTGCAAATACGATTATCATCAATCGTGCCGATCGATTCGGTCTTGCCCAATTGCATCAACTGCGAGGCCGTGTCGGTCGTTCGCATCATCGTGCGTATGCATACATGCTGGCGCCACCCAAAGCTGTCATGACTGCCGATGCGGTTAAACGCCTGGAGGCTATCGATTCGCTCGAGGACCTCGGCTCCGGCTTTACGCTCGCGACGCACGACCTCGAGATTCGCGGCGCGGGCGAGCTACTGGGAGATACACAGAGCGGCCAGATACAGGAAATCGGATTTTCGCTGTATACAGAGTTGCTTGGCCGCGCCGTGGAATCGCTGCGGTCCGGCGAGGAACCGGATCTGGACGCCCCGCTCAACACGGGTGCCGAGATCAATCTTCACGTAGCCGCTTTACTGCCGGACGACTATGTTCCGGACGTCCACTTGCGCCTTATCCTGTACAAGCGAGTTTCGTCAACTGAAACAGCCGCGGATTTGCGCGAACTGCAGGTCGAGATGATCGATCGGTTTGGACTTTTGCCAGAGGCCACCAGGAATTTCATGCGAATTGCCGCAATCCGGCAAACGGCGGCAGCACTTGGCATTGAAAAGATAGATGCAGCGGATGGCGGTGGCTATATCGTATTCGGCTCACAAAGTAACATTGACCCTGTCGCATTGGTGCAATTAGTGCAAAATGACAGCCAAACCTACAAATTACAGGGCTCGCACCGTCTGCAATTCCGCCAGAACTTGAGCGAGGTCGAAAGGCGATTCGAGGCCATCGAGAAACTGCTGGGCAAACTTGCGGTCAAAGAACCAGACGCGATGACAGTTTGATGATGCGCTACGCAAGAAGTGAATTTATGAAAGTACTTACGACAATTTTGTTCTTATCGATGGCCCCCTCTATCTCCATCGCACAGGACGACCAAATCCTGGAAGAGGAAGAAGAGATTCGCCGCTACACGGTGGAGCTTATCGTCTTCTCCTACGCACAGAATGTCTCGGTCGGCACGGAAATATTTCCGCGGGACGAGCCGATTGTCGACGACGTTTTGTCGCCAGACTATGAAGGTGCAATTGAATCTGACCTGATTAGCGAAAACCCGGCAATCCGGGAAGAGACAGCGCTGAGCGACCGAGACCAGCAAGATCGTCGGCCTGTATTCCTTCGCGAAGAAGAATTCACGTTAAGCGACATTGCGGAACGGTTCCGGCGCCTCGATGTTTACGAGACGATAATGCACGTCGGCTGGACGCAGCGTACTTACCTGGAGGAAGAGACACGGGCGATCGAATTATGGGAATTTGGCGATGTTCCCGAAGGCCTGGACGGGCGCTTCACCCTGTACCTGAACCGCTACCTTCACCTGGCCGTCGACTTGAGTCTCGATGCACCGGGACAATTCAATGAACCAGTCGTTTTTGATGAACCGGACACGGCATTTGGTGATTCGCGGCGTCAATTCGAGGCGGATATCGAAGATGCCGTTCTGCCGGTTCGCTATCGCATCCAGGACGATCGCATTTTCAAGAACGGCGATGTGCGCTACTTCGATCATCCAAAGTTCGGCATCGTCGTGAAAATCACTCGCGTGGAAGAGGAAGAACTGGAGGAGCTGCCGTTAATCAGCGCCCCCGGACAATAACTCATTGATAAACGACTCGGCCGGCGCCGCGTCCTTCGTGGCTGTTGCGACGGACACACGAAATGAAACGGTAACGAACTTCGAGACTGTCGATCTGGGGTGATGCAAGCCCAGTTCACGCACCGCCGCTGATATCCTTGACGCGAATTCACGCACACTGTCTTCGTCCGCCGCATGTGACAGGACGATTAGCTCGGACCCATCGAGACGGCCAACCACATCGCTTGCGCGTCGCAGACATCGGCGTATCGCCCGGCCTACCCTGCGCAGACAGGAATCTGCCGCATGCCGGCCGAACACGTCGATATAGGCATCGAAATCATCGAGCGTGAACAGAACCAGGCCGAGACTGCCTCTTTCGCGCGCTGCAACTGCCCAGTCATGCTCCAGAACCTCGCGAAAAGCCCTGCCATTAAGCAATCCGGTGACGGGGTCGTCGCGAGACAAATCCCGAATGCGGCGTTTCGCGTTGAGCAAGGCGTGGTGCATATCACTTCCGGCAACAGCGCCGGATCCCGCTCCGCCACGCCAGAAAGCTACATAGAAACGCACATCCGCCTCGCCAGGCAGCGGCAGAGGTCTCAGTGCGAGGAGGTATTCACGCCCACTGACCTCAACCGGGAAACTGGTTTCCTGTTTCGCCCTCACCGTCTCGGAGATCTCCAGCGCCAGCTCCCTGCCAACCAATTGCTCTATGACATCGGCGAATGGCCTGTTGCGCGTGTCCTCGCCGCCAATGGACTCAAAAGCCGCATTGCTCAGTGCTACCGGCCAGTCCGGGTGATCAACCCGAACGATGACAAGAGGCTCGGCGACGCCTTGATAACCTGTTCGAGAATCTTGCGGTTTATCGATGGCATCTAGGCATCCAACTCAAACTGTGGCCGCTCATTCCAGCGCGAAAAGTTGTCGACGGCCTCCTGCCAAATCTGACTGGCGCGCAAAGACTCGCGCAGCGCATGCCCGGTTCCGTGCAGGCGTGCGAGACGCACCTGCGACAACGGGTTCGAGTATTCATTGAGCGACATGACCGCTTGCTCCGCCGCACGTCGGTCATTACACACCAGCACCATGTCACAACCGGCATCCAGAGCCAGCTTCACACGTGTGCGCATGCTTCCGTAGGCCGCCGTCGCCTGCATCGACAGATCATCGCAAAACACCGCCCCTCCAAAGCCCAGTCGCAAACGCAACTCGTTCTCTATCCAGTAGCGTGAGAATCCGGCCGGCATGCTGTCCATCTCGCGATAGACAATATGCGCGATCATAACGCCGGCAACAAGGCCATTGCTGATCAACCTTTCGTAAGGCCGCATGTCATCGAGTAACAGGCCATATTCGCGACGATCGACAGGCAACCTCAGGTGAGAATCGGCGGCGACGGCGCCGTGTCCGGGAAAATGTTTTGCAACAGCGGCCATTCCGGCGCTGCGCAGGCCTCGTGAGAATGCTGCAGCGAGCTCACCGACTATTTCTGGTTTGCTGTGGAACGCGCGGTCGCCAATGATTTCACTGACCCCCCAATCGAGGTCGATGCACGGCGCGAAACACAGATCAATGCCTGCCGCTCGCAATTCAGACGCGATCAGCCAACCCGCCTGGCGCGCCAGCGGCACCGCTGCTTCCGGGTTGTCGTCGTACTCGTGGCCAATGTGCCGCATCGCCGGAATACGGCTAAAGCCATCCCGAAAACGCTGTACGCGGCCGCCTTCGTGGTCTACGGCGACAAGAACAGGCGGGCTTCTGAGCGCACGAATCTGTGCGACCAGTTCGCTTATTTGTTGCGGGGACTCGTAGTTTCGCGCGAACAGAATGACACCTCCGACAGCCGGTTCCCTGATCAGGTCCCGATCGGCTGGTGTTAAAGAAACACCCTCTATGTCCAGCATCACTGGTCCGAGCGACATATAACTATTCTACAAAAGTTGTGTATATAACTGAAATTTAATTACTTATTGAACACCGCAATTGACTCAACATGAGCCGTGTGTGGAAACATATCGATGATGCCGGCTGCTTCACAAGTATAGCCATGCTCATTCACCAGCGTCCCAGCATCTCGCGCCAGAGTCCCTGGGTGGCAAGACACGTACACAATTCGAGCTGCCCCAATGACATCCATATGTTTGACAATCTCGGCCGCTCCGCTGCGAGCGGGATCCAGCAGAACCCGATCCCAGCCTTCCTTGAGCCAGCCCTCGTTACCGTCGATGCCATTGAGGTCAGCTTGTCTGAACGTCGCATTGCGCACGTTGTTAAGTGTCGCATTTTCGGCTGCCGCACTCACCAGCAGTGCCTCACCCTCGACACCAAGTACCGTCCCGGATCGCTTCGCCAGTGGTAGTGAGAAATTGCCGATGCCGCAATACAGGTCCAATACGCGATCATCAACTTGCGGATCAAGTAATTCGATCGCACGACTCACCATGCGCTGATTGATCTCGGCATTGACCTGGACGAAGCCAATCGCATCGAATTCGATCCGAATATCGAACTCCGGCAACGAATACGTCAACGCTTCGACATCGCCCTCGGGATACAACAAACTGACTGAATCGAGCCCACCGGGCTGCAGGTAAATGCGCACGTCGTGGTTGGCACCAAATTCACTAAGCAACGCCTTGTCCTCATCCGACGGTGGATCAAGGACGCGAAATACCATTGCCACGGCGTTTTCTGCAACAGCAACCTCGATCTGCGGTAGCCGTGCTTTTATCGACAAACATCCAATCATTTCGCTCAGGGGATCGATCATGCCGTCGACGGGAGCTGCCAGGACTTCGCAGCGATGCATGTCCGTGATAAACGGCGCATGACGCTCTCGGAACCCGACCAATACGCGACCCTTGGCGGGCACATCCTTGACGGCCAGTCGTGCGCGACGGCGATATTTCCAGGCCGGGCCAACAAGTGGCTGCAACCATTGCTGCGCTTCAAGCTTGCCGATTCGCTGCAGATTGTCCTTGAGGGTCTGGGATTTAATCTGACGTTGCTGCTCATCAGACACGTGCTGCAAGGAACATCCCCCGCAGCGCCCAAATGCCTCGCAGCGAGCATCTATGCGTTCTGGCGACGCCTGCAGGATCTCAAGTAATTCTGCCTCATCGAACTTGCGCCGCGATTTACGTCGTACAAAGCGCACCTCTTCACCGGCCAGCGCGCCAGCAACAAAGACCTTCTTGCCCTCTATTGCAGCGATGCCACGACCATCGTGTGTGACCGACTCGATCATGGCGGTCTCGGGTTCCCGGCGACGTCGAGCCATTAGTCGGGCCAGGCTGCGAGAAATTCGTTGAGATGTGGCTGGTTCATTTCGCCCAGCGTATCGCGCACGATGCTGTACTCCCGTTTGAGGTCGGCGGCATCGAGATTGCCGCGCATGAACTCAAAACGCAGATAAACGAGCCAGGTATTCAGAACATCAGTCTCACAATAGTCGCGAATCTCGCTGATGCCACCCTCGATATACTTATCCCAGACTTTGGCGCCGCTCATACCCAGTTTGCCCGGAAAACCGAGCAATACGGCAGTCTGGTCGAGGCTGGCCCGGCCTCGCATCTGAAAACCTGCGAGTACGTCCATCAAATCGATGTGGCGCCAGTGAAAGCGGCTCTGGTAGTTGTTCCACTTGAAGTCCCGGTCATGTTCGCCGATCTCCCAGTAGCGCGCCGCCTGCACCCCATGCCGCAGTGCACGGTAATGCAAAACGGGCAGATCAAAGCCACTGCCGTTCCAGGAAACGAGGTCTGGCGTGTACCGATCGATGCCATCGTAGAATCGTCGCACGAGCTCTGCTTCACCCGCGTCTTTGTCACCGAGGCTCCAGACACGAAAGCTGTCGCCAGTACGCAGCGCCACAGATATTGCGACGATACGGTGCTGATGCAGCGGCAAAAAATCGCTTCCGGTTTTCTGCAACTGCTTAAAGCTCATCGCCGAGGCGACATCTTCGTCGGGTACGCCCTCCAGGTTCCACATACGACGTCCGAATTCGACATCGGGGACGGTCTCTATATCAAATGAAAAACAGTGCATTATAAATTCTGGCCGGGCCGGTCAACCGTCTCGCGCTTCCGTCATGCGACGCTTCATGTCGCTAACGGCGAAGGACAATCCGTCGAATATGGCTCGGGCGACTATGGCGTGACCAATGTTGAGCTCAACGATCTGTTCAATCGCAGCAATGGCCGAGACGTTGCCGTAGTGCAAGCCATGACCCGCATTCACCGTCAAACCCAGTTTGTCTCCGTATTCGGCCGCCTTTGCGACGCGTTCGAGCTCCTTGGCCTGCTGTTCGCCCTGCGAGTCCGCGTATTGGCCTGTGTGCAATTCGATGACCGCTGCGCCGACGGCCACGGCCGCATCGAGTTGCGCCGGATCCGGATCGATAAACAGCGACACGCGAATTCCCGCATCGGTCAGCCGGGCGCAGGCGTCACGCACTTTATTATGTTGGCCGAGGACGTCAAGCCCCCCTTCCGTCGTGAGTTCTTCGCGGTTTTCGGGGACGAGACAACAGTCAGTCGGTTTGAGCGCGGTCGCGATATCAATCATTTCGTCGGTCACCGCCAGCTCGAGATTCATGTGTGTCCGAATGACTTCAGTGATAGCCACAAGATCTGCGTCCTGAATATGACGCCGATCCTCACGCAAGTGCACGGTAATACTGTCCGCACCGGCGTGTTCGGCCATGATGGCTGCCTCGGCAGGTCGCGGATACGGCGTGCCCCGGACCTGGCGAAGCGTCGCAACGTGGTCGATATTGACGCCGAGGGCTATGGGTCTGGATAACATGGGTGCGTATTCTATCCTGAAGTACGCATCGGTAGCAGGTCTCTTAGGATTTCTTGTTGCGGTGTATTTCGAGAAGTACCTTTCGGCTCTTTAGCTCCTTACCGCCGAGGTGAAATGAGACGACCTCACGCATCAGGCGATTGGCAGCGCGCAAAGTACCCGGGTCGTCAAATTCCTGCGCGCCAATGGCGGCGAGCGTCGCTCCACCGAACACGAGCAGTCCCTCGGTCTTGTCAACAGCGACAGGTCCCTGCTCAACTCGGTACTCGTAGTTCTGCTGCGCTGCGAGCGGCTGCTGCGAAGCAGATTCATGGTCCAGGTTCAGCGCGTAGCCGATCTGCCTTAACAGCTCTATTTCGAAT
>JAOTUU010000397.1 GCA_029863705.1 Gammaproteobacteria bacterium | reverse complement strand
GAAGAAGAAATCGCAGCAGGCGGGAAAGTCGAAGAAGGCCCGGATATTGAGGCTGGGCCGAGTATTCACGAAGCTTTGAATTAGACGTCAAGTGTGAATTAGTATTAGCGAGAGGCAGATATCATGAGTGAACAACCCAAAGCCAGGCCCAAGGTTCCCGAAGGCAAGGCGCGTTTCGTGACAACCCGCCAGATGGAGCCCAACGAGAAGGGCTTTGTCGGTTATGAGACCACCTGGGAGCCGTTTCAGAAAGAGGTCCCGTACGCGACTCCGAAAAAGCCATAAGCTCCCCGGCGGCGTGACCAGCTCATGCTGCTTCACCGCCGCACCCGCACAAGTGACCGGCTCCCTGAAAAGCGGGTGTAGTTCAATGGTAGAACATCAGCTTCCCAAGCGGAGTCGCTGAGTTGGCCGCATCACTAACCGCTTGATTTCCGTGGTCCTGTGACCACCGTGTTGATTTGCATCGACTTTGGCTTCCTGCGTGGCTAGCTTGGAACGCTCTTTTTCGTCTAGGTGCGCGAATGCCTGATCAAATGCTTTGTCCAGCTTGTCGCCCCATAGATGCCAATCGGTAAGCCGTGGCAGGAAGTGGATCGGTTTGGTCGCGCCATCCCGTAGGGCATCCTGCACCGTGTAACTGTCCATGTAACGCTCGAACTCGCCGGGCTTCTTCTCTTGACCAAAGGCCGCCGGTGCGGTTTGCCTGTTGGGCGCTGTCATAATGATCTTCACCAAACGGCCGCGCATTCCGTCAGATGTCAGTCCTCGGGCGAGCGCGGTCGCTGCCAGCGCCTAAACTCAGCAAAATATTCGCGGGCAATTCGTTCTTTTCTTTCGGCGCGCAAATCTAGTCGAGATTAACCAGGGCGTTGAACATTGCTTCGGTTTTCGGAGATCCCCATCCGGTGCAGGCGTCAAAACCGTCCTGCGCGTCATATCCCGGGTATTCTTCCACCGGTCTGTTATGGCCTTTCCGGATGTTGTTGAACAGGTCGTTTGAGCGTGCCAGCGAGTAGAGCCGGTCGTTCAGAAAGCCCAAACGATCTTTTCCAATCGACCCGCGACATTGATTGCACAATGCAACGAGGGATGCATATAAAGGCGCGACAGCGCTGGTGCCGCCGGCAACCGTGGTCTTGCCGTCCTCGACCATTTGCCAGGCGCCGCCGGCAGCCAGCGCGGCGACATCCGGTATCACGCGGCCTTTGCGTTTATTGTCGTTAGCTGAAGGGATATCAATCGAATGAATCGCTTGCCATTCGGGCAGCTCAAAAAGATCGCTGACGCCACCGCCGGTGGCCGGCCTCTTGATGGCGCTGTTGTTCCAAACGACTTCGACGTGATCATCGCCATTCAACATCAGCTGGGTTCCGCCGCACGCCAAAACGTACGGACTCGAGGCCGGGTATTGCACATGCGCCAGCCCGTCGTCCGCCGGTATTGCCCAAAAGCCATCGCGCGAATCGGAAGAACCGCCGTCCCCGACAGCGACACACACGGTAATGCCTTTTTTGACCGCGTCCCTTAATACGACTTCCATTTCTAACGTATCGATGTCGCTCGCGGACTCAGTGTGCCCCCAGGAAATGGAAATCACGTCATTATCATTAGCAACCGCACGTCGAACGGCATCGACGAAACCCGGTCCGCCGTCGTTGGCACCGCGATAAATCGTAATTGTTGCGGCCGGGCAAATAGTACCGATTACCTCGAGATCAAGATGAGTTTCCGCCGTCGAGCTGCCATCCTGCCAGTCTTCGTAGACATTGCTGACGTCCACTATCTCGACGTCAGGCCAAACGACTCGCATTGCCTTGAAGTCTCTTTGCAACTCGCTTTCATCGAGTTTGCCGCCGAGAGAAATAATTGCGATTGTCTGGCCGGCACCATCCCAGTCGGCAAGCGGGAACCCGTAGTGGCTGGCAATCTGAATCGGTAGCCAGCCCGGAAAAAACTCATTTTGCATGGCATATTTCCTTGCCAAATCTGACGTCGCGATGGTAGCACCGCTTATTTAACATTGACATAAGTCGATTCAGGTTTAGAATCAGCGCAACTCATCAATACCAAGGAGAATAAGAATGAGCGACAAAGCCAACC
>JAOTUU010000396.1 GCA_029863705.1 Gammaproteobacteria bacterium | reverse complement strand
AGTTATCCACCCGCGCGTAGGTGGCTATCTCGGAGAGGTCGCTGCATACGAGCGTAAAGTCATGATCCCGCTCAATGCGCCTGATTCGTCTGATCCGGTCAAGGGCCGCCTTATCGCCCAGGTGACAGCCGAGCGCGTAGCTGGAATCGGTGGGGTACGCAATGACAGCACCAGCCCGAATCGCCTCGACTGCCATTTCCAGCAGCCGAGTCTGCGGATCAACGGGGTGGACTCGAAGTAGCTCTGTCATAACTCATTCTACCGTTGGATCTGGTGGCGGACTTGCTGCCCATGGAAATCCAGTTGCGCTAATATGTGTTTCCCCGGCAACCAGCACACTTAGATATGCAATTACTCATTGAGTTTCTTCCGATTGTCATCTTTTTCGTGGCTTTCAAAATCTACGGAATGTACGTTGCCACTGCCGCTTTGATGGTCGCCATGACGGTGCAAATCGCTGTCCAATGGCTCCGGTACCGCACGGTCAGCAAGATGCTCCTGGTCTCCGGCCTGCTGGTCGCCCTGTTCGGCACCGCTACGCTCTTGCTGCGCGATCCCATCTTCATTCAGTGGAAGCCGACCATAGTAAATTGGCTCTTTGCTGCCGCGTTTCTCGGCAGCCAATTCATCGGCGAAAAGACCATCATCGAACGTATCATGGGACATGCGATCGAACTGCCTACCCAACTTTGGCGGCAGTTGAACATCATGTGGACCGTCAACTTCCTTGTCCTGGGTGGCGCCAACATCTATGTCGTCTACAACTTCGACGAAGCGACCTGGGTCAATTTCAAACTGTTCGGTATGCTCGGCCTAACCCTGCTCACAGCCATTGGCCAGACAATCTGGATCGCCGCGCGCACATCTGGACAACAGCAAGAGGAAGGCTAATTCGTCATGTTCTACGCCATCCTCGCGGAAGATTCGCCAAACAGCCTCGAGCGCCGTGGCGCGACCCGCCCGCGTCATCTGGAATATCTACAAGAACTGATCGATCAGGGCCGCGTCCTTCTTGCCGGCCCTCATCCGGCGATCGATAGCCCCGACCCCGGGCCCGCCGGGATGTCCGGGAGCTTGATCGTTGCGGAGTTCGACTCCCTCAAGGCAGCCCACGCCTGGGCCGAGAATGACCCATATGTTCGCGAAAAGGTCTTTGCCACCGTGATTATCAAACCGTTCTTGAAGGTGCATCCGTGACGGCCGCTCGCATCGACATGATTCGCACGCGCCTCAGTAAGGAGTTTTCCCCCCGTGAGTTGGAAGTCATTGATGACAGCCACCTGCATGCGGGACATGACGGCGCAAAGGACGGCCGCGGTCATTTTCGCGTCAGAATAGTGGCCGAGCAGTTTCGCGGCGCGACGCCGATTCAGCGGCATAGAATGATATTCAACGCACTTGGCACGCTGATGGAAACCGATATCCACGCATTAAGCATTGCCGCCAGCGCACCAGACTAAGGGTCGAAGGTTACCCATGAGACACATCAAAACCGGCACTCTACTCGCGGCCATCTTTCTAGCAGGCGCCTGCACGCCAAACGGGCCCGACGCCGATGGGCAGAGTGCTGCCGTCGACCCGTTGGGGCCTAGCCATATGGCAACTGTGAACGGTGTGCCGATTCACGAGTCGATCTTTCGCCTGTACGCCCTGAACGGCCTGCAGAAGAACGCGGATGATCTGACGGACGAAGAGCGCTCTTTCGTTTTGGAGGATCTCATCCGTTTTCGACTTCTGATGGATGCTGCAACCCAAAGTGACCTGCTATCGGAACGCAGAGTTGCGGCCGAACTCGAACTCGCGCGCCTTCAGATCGTAGCGCGCACAATGGCAGGACGTTATTTGGAGGAGAATCCCGCGACTGAAGCGGAACTTCGGGCTGCCTACAACGAGAACCTCGACCGCCTTAGATCAACGCAATACAAAGCTAAGCACATCCTTCTCGAATCCGAAGAAGACGCAGCAGCCGTAATCGCTGAATTGAATGAGGGCGCGGATTTTGCTGAGTTGGCTCGCGAGAGATCGACCGGCCCGACAGCACCACAGGGCGGAGATCTGGGTTGGTTTACAGCTGAATCGATGGTGGAACCTTTCGCCAATGCCGT
>JAOTUU010000116.1 GCA_029863705.1 Gammaproteobacteria bacterium | reverse complement strand
GTCGCCCGCTAAGCCCTCATTAATGCGTGTCGTCGCTACGCTGTCACCCAGACGGCGAGTAATACTGCCCAAACGTTTCTCGACTTGTGAGAGCCACTCGCGCAGGTTATCTGCACGAGCAAAGAATTGTGCCTCAGGCTGCTCTATACCGATGAGTCGATCACGGTATTTTTCCATTGCCGATATTGCATTCCGGTATTCGGATTCGGTTCGCGGCAACATCCACGAATCGTTATCGAAGAAAAACAGCGGTTCCGCGATGGTGACATCCGGGTCTTCTTTGGACTGCGACTGGCTGCGGCTGTAATCGTTGCGAATCACCCGCGCCAAATCACGCACCTGCTGCAACACGCCAAATTCCCAATTGGGAATGTTGTCCAGGAAGACGCTGGGCGGCGTTTTGTCATTGCTCAGATAACCGCCTGGCTTCTCAAGCAATGTGTCGGCAACGCGAACGAGGGTGTCTGTCGTCGAATATCCGACGACTATGCGATCGCCATCCACGGACCGATTGACCCAAAACACGTCCGGTGTTCGTGACCAGTATATTCCCACGATGCTGAACAGCACTAACACGACGGCAATAACCGCGAGCGTGATCTTCGTCCATCGTGGCTTTCTCATAATTCTGGCTGCGGACTTTTCTATCATTGGCGTCTCAGGCGGCGAGCTGTCGTAATACGTAGTGCAGTATACCGCCGTGCTCGTAGTAATCGCGTTCCTTTGGCGTATCGATGCGTACTTTCGCGCTGAAAGTGATCGCATCGCCATCTGCCGGAGTTGCGGTTACGGTAACCGTGTCGGCATCGGCGTTCGCGTGGCCGCTGATGTCGTATGTTTCAGTACCGGTCAGGCCGAGAGACTCGGCATCTTCTCCATCCAGGAATTGCAGCGGCAGCACGCCCATTCCGATCAGGTTGGAGCGATGAATACGTTCGTAGCTCTTGGTGATAACGGCCTTAACCCCCAGTAACAGGGTTCCTTTGGCGGCCCAGTCGCGCGATGAGCCAGTGCCGTATTCGCTTCCAGCGATAACGACGAGCGGTGTACCTTCCTGCCGATACTTGAGCGAAGCGTCGAAAATGGACATTTGTTCGCCGCTCGGCTGGTGCGTTGTCCAGCCACCTTCGGTTCCCGGCGCCAGTTGATTTCGTAGCCGGATGTTGGCGAACGTGCCACGCATCATGACCTCGTGGTTGCCGCGCCGCGAGCCGTACGAGTTGAAGTCAGACGGTTTAACGCCTTGCTCTTCAAGGTATTTTGCAGCGGGGCTGTCGGCAGCAATGCCGCCCGCAGGTGATATGTGATCAGTCGTAACCGAATCGCCAAGCAATGCGAGGGCGCGTGCTCCGCGAATGTCGCCAACGGCTGACGGATCTGCTGTCATACCTTCGAAGTAGGGCGGATTCTTGACGTACGTCGAAGCGCTGTCCCAGGTGTAAATTTCACCCGTTGGCGAGTCTATGCCTTTCCAGTTTGCATCGCCTTCGAACACGCTGCTATAACTCGAAGCGAACATACCTGAATCGATGTTTTGCGAAACGGCGCTCTGTACTTCCGCCTGGGTCGGCCAGAGATCCTTGAGGTATACAGGGTTACCGTCCTGGTCGTCGCCGAGCGAGTCATTGAACAAATCGACGTCCATGTTTCCGGCCAGCGCGTAAGCAACCACCAGCGGCGGAGACGCAAGAAAGTTCATCTGCACCAGGGCATGGATACGACCTTCGAAATTTCGATTGCCCGAGAGTACGCTCGTGCCAACGATATTCGCATTTTGAACTGCCTCAGCAATTTCAGGTTTCAACGGACCCGAATTACCGATGCAGGTCGTGCAGCCGTAGCCAACCGTGTAGAAACCGACTGCGCCGAGGTCGTCGATAAGCCCGGACTTCTCCAGGTAGTCGGTTACAACCCTTGATCCTGGTGCGAGGCTCGTCTTGACCCAGGGCTTCGCCTTCAGACCTTTTTCATTCGCTTTCCTGGCAACGAGCCCGGCCGCGAGCATGACAGCGGGATTCGACGTATTCGTGCAACTCGTGATCGCGGCGATCAGAACCGCGCCATCGCGAATCTCGGTGTCTGCGCCATCAATACTCGCGGTAGCGCTGCCACCGTCCTTGCGGTCAGCAACAGCTGCTTCAAGGTGTTTGCCGAATGTCTCTGCCGCGGCGCTTAAGGCTATGCGATCCTGCGGGCGCTTGGGTCCTGCAATACTGGGTTCAACGGTTGCCATGTCCAGTTGTAGCGTGTCGCTGTACAACGGATCGGCCGCACCCTCGTGGCGCCACAATCCTTGCTCCTTGGCGTAGGCTTCTATCACCTCTATGTGCGTCGCATCACGGCCCGACAGTTCGAGGTAGCGAATCGTTTCGCCGTCGATAGGGAAGATCGCGCAGGTTGAACCAAACTCCGGTGACATGTTGCCAAGCGTCGCGCGATCGGCAAGCGGTAAATGCGCCAGCCCATCGCCGTAAAATTCGACAAACTTGCCGACAACGCCTTTCTCACGCAGCATTTCGGTCACTGTTAGTACGAGGTCAGTCGCCGTCGTGCCTTCCTTGAGCGCACCGCTTAATTTGAAACCGATGACATTCGGGATCAGCATCGTGATTGGCTGACCCAGCATGGCCGCTTCGGCTTCGATGCCTCCGACACCCCAGCCGAGGACGCCAAGGCCGTTGATCATCGTAGTGTGAGAGTCGGTTCCGACGACGGTGTCAGGATAAGCGCTGCGGACGCCGTTCTTTTCGGCATCGAAAACGACCCTGGAGAGATACTCGAGATTGACCTGGTGCACGATTCCGGTGTTGGGTGGTACGACGCGGAAATTTTCGAATGCTGACTGGCCCCAACGCAGGAATGAATAACGTTCCTTATTGCGACTGAATTCGATTTTATTATTCAGGTCGAGTGCATTTGCGGCGCCGTAATTATCAACCTGCACCGAGTGATCGATAACAAGTTCGGCCGGCGACAGCGGATTGATTTTGTCGGCAGAGCCACCCAGTTTTACTACGGCGTCGCGCATGGCGGCGAGATCGACCACGGCCGGCACACCGGTGAAGTCCTGCAAGATGACCCGACCCGGCGTAAAGGATATTTCCGTGCTCGGGGCTGCTTTCGGATCCCAGTTTGCCAGCGCAAGAATGTCTTCACGCGTTACATCGCTGCCATCTTCATGGCGCAACAAATTCTCCAGAAGAATTTTCAGGGAATAGGGCAGGCGGTCTACATGACCTTCCGAAACGGCGTCAAGGCGGAAGATTTCAAAAGTGTCGCTGGCAACTGTCAGCTTTGAGCGGGCGCCGAAACTGTCCTTCATTTTGTGTCTCCGGGATTTGTCTGTATTCGCATGCGGCCTGTGGGGCCACGGGGCGCGCATTATATCGAAAGTTGCAGTATTGAGCCTGTCAAATTGCCGCTGATTGCCTGTCCTGGCGAGACGCCGCAGTCCTGATGAGTTGGTCGATTACCGCGCCACCGAGGCAGCGCTCGCCCTCGTAGAAGACAATAAATTGTCCGGGCGCAACGGCGCGCTGCGGCTCATCGAACTCTACGTGAAGCCCGCCGGCTGCCGAGATGTGCACACTACAGGCCTGGTCGGACTGCCGATAACGGATCTTCGCCATGCAGCGGTAACCTTTGTCGAGGCCTGCAGGAGCCGCATTGATCCAGCTTGGCTCGATGGCTAGCAAGCCGTCGCTCAATAGCAATGTCGTGTCGCCCTGGTCGACGATCAGGGCATTATCCTGCATACATTTATCGACGACGTACCAGGGCGCATCGCTCGCATCATCACGACCTCCGATGCCCAGGCCTTGCCTCTGTCCCAGCGTGTAGTACATCAGCCCGTTGTGTTGTCCGATCTCACGACCATCTGGTGTTCGGATTGGGCCGGGGTTTGCCGGCAGATACGTACTCAGGAACTCCTGGAAGGGTCTTTCTCCGATAAAGCAAATGCCAGTACTGTCCTTCTTGTCATGGACGGCCAGGCCGTGGTCACGCGCAATCCGACGAACCTCGTCCTTGACGATATCGCCCAACGGAAACACTGTTTCAGCCAGTGCCTCGGCGCTGACAGCATGCAGGAAATAGCTCTGATCTTTGTTCTTGTCCGTGGCTTTGAGTAATGCGGTCTCACCGTCGATGATCGCGGTACGAGCATAGTGCCCGGTTGCCAGTAACTCCCCGCCGAGTCGCTTGGCGTATTCGCGGAAGACACCGAATTTAATTTCTCGATTGCACAGCACGTCCGGGTTCGGTGTGCGTCCGGAACGGTACTCGCTCAGGAAATATTCAAAAACCCGATCACGATACTGTTTGGCAAAATTCACATGGTGCAGCGGGATGTCCAGTTGTCCGCAAATGCTGCGCGCGTCCTGCAGGTCCGCAGCCGCGGTACAATAACCGTCGTCGTCTTCCCAATTGGTCATGTGCAGCGCTTGTACGTCTGCGCCAGCCTCCTTAAGACGGACAGCAGCTACTGCCGAGTCCACGCCACCAGACAGACCCAGTACGACTTTACGATTGTTGATATCCCGTTCCACACGGGGATGTTAGCAAGCTTAAACGAGATCTGCGTTAGCGAGCACGGCATCGACGTTGTTCTGCAGCGGCAGCATTCCCGACAGCAGGTTGTCCGCCTGACGCTTACCTGACTCGTAATCGTGGATGCAGCGCAATACGACCGGAGTACGCAGGCTGCTCCGGCGCTGCTCAATATCCGCGCGAGTAAACCAGCGTCGCGCGACGATAGCATCGTCGAGTTGGCGGCTCTGGTCGCAGGCCAGAAACTCTGCAGCGTAGATGATGCGCAGGAATTGCTGCCGGGTTTGCGGGTGAATCCACAGATACACACCGATGAGTTCACCGCAGCTAATATCACAGCCCGTCTCTTCGAGGGCTTCTCGAACAACGGCTTCTTCGGGCGATTCGCCGGTCTCGATATGGCCGCCTGGCTGATTCAGGACAACCTGGCCCATCGCGTGTTCTTCGACAAGCAAATATTGGCCATCGTTTTCGACGACAGCTGAAACTGTCAGGTCTGTTGGGTACATCGTGCTCTTGCTATATGCCTAGTTGGCGGAATTCCATTTCGACTTCACTGGCGAGCCAGATCTCATCAAACATCTTGCCGTAGAGATTCGCAACGGCAGGTTCGTAGGTGTCTGCGATGCCCTCCCAGCGGCTCGCCTGCAATCGGTAGACAAGCGCGGTTTCATCGGCAATGCAGAATGACTCGGCATGCGTGCGCAGGTCCTCGCGTACGTGCCGAAATTCGATGTAAGTATTCAAGCGGCGGCCGAGGTGAACAAAGTTGTTGCCATTTTTTATGGCGCGGCTTGGGTCGGCGATTAGAACGCGAATACGCGCGTAGGTCTTGGATAAAACAAGTCGCTTTATGACTTCAAGAAAGTCGGGATCGTCGTAGATTCCTGGCTCGAGGTCATGCGTGAAGATGGAGACTCTGCGTTCGGCCTCACGGGCAACATCAATAACAGCCTGGCGCATCTCATCCTTGGTAGATATGACCCAGCGTTTGCCTTTTTCGGTTGCCTGTTCCATATGATTTTCTTGTGTTGTCCAACCTGTACGGATCGCCCGTCAGGTCTGTCATCTTACCGGGCGGACAAGTATCAGCTTGCCAACTGCGTCACGTTTTGGGATCAGGCGGCTGCGATGCGAGTCATTCGCATCCGTTGCGCCACGCGGTGTGCAGCATGTCGAGCAGGCGGCCACGCCCGGGCTGTCTTTTACATATATGGTTAATTCAGCGCAGGTATGCGCCCGAGCGCCCGGTGACTATCCGATATCGTCGGCCAGGCTGGCTGCCAGGCCAATATACGTTTCGGGGGTGAGTGCCAGCAGGCGTTGTTTTTCCTGATCGGGGATTTCGAGTGTGGCGATGAATTCGTGCAACAGTTCTTTAGTGACCGCCTGCCCACGCGTGAGCGCCTTCAATTTCTCATACGGCTCCGGAATGCCGTAGCGGCGCATAACGGTTTGCACGGCTTCTGCGAGAACCTCCCAGGCATCGCTCACATCCGCCTGGATGACGTCATTATTTACCTGCAACTTGCCGAGCCCTTTGAGCGTCGATTTTGCGGCGATTACGACATGGCCTATGGCGACGCCGAAATTGCGCTGTACTGTCGAATCGGTAAGATCCCGCTGCCAGCGGGAGACAGGCAGCTTCTCGGCAAAATGGTTCAACATGGCGTTTGCCATGCCGAGGTTGCCCTCTGCGTTCTCAAAGTCGATTGGGTTGACCTTGTGCGGCATCGTCGACGAGCCTACTTCGTTCTTCGCGACGTTCTGCTTGAAATATCCCAGCGACACATATCCCCATATGTCCCGGCACAGATCGATAACAATCGTGTTATAGCGAACCAGCGCGTGCGAGTACTCAGCCGTCCAGTCGTGTGGCTCGATCTGCGTCGTGTATGGATTGAGGTCGAGGTCAAGTGACGCGATAAACCGTTTGCTGATTGCTGGCCAATCGGCATCGGGGTAGGTCACGGCATGTGCGTTGAAGTTGCCGACCGCGCCATTGAACTTGCCACGAATCTGCACCGCTTTGAATTGTTCCTGCGCCCGTTCGAGTCGTGCCACCACATTGGCGAGTTCTTTGCCGAGCGTTGTCGGGCTTGCCGTTTGGCCATGCGTGCGCGCAAGCATTGGCAGAGCACTGTGTTCCCTGGCCATTTTTCCGAGCTTGGCGCGAATTTCTCGCATCTGCGGCACCACGACATCGTTGCGTGCCACTCTCAGCATCAACGCGTAGGAGAGGTTATTAATATCTTCGGACGTACAGCCAAAATGCAAAAAATCCTTGAGAGCGGACGTTTCGGGCCCATCTCCCAATCGTTCACGAATGAAATACTCGACAGCTTTCACATCATGGTTGGTCGTTGCCTCAAATTCCTTGACTCGCTCGGCGTCATCGAGCGAAAAATCGTCGACAATGTGGTTAAGGACGTCCTTCATCACGGTGGACAGTGGCGCCAGTTCTGGAATCGAGGGTTCGTCGGCAAGGCATTGCAACCAGCGAACTTCGACGAGTACCCGATAGCGGATCAGGCCATACTCACTGAAGATATCGCGGAGTGCGTTGACCTTGTCGGCGTAACGACCGTCGGCGGGTGAGAGGGCTCTCAGCGTTGAGACTTTCATGTCACAGAAACCAGTGTAGACTTGCGCGCGAAGCGCGAATGATACACGCGTGGGAGCACACAGCATATAGCACGGAGTGGAGCAGGCAATGACTGACAAGGAATATCGCACCGAACATGACAGCATGGGGGAACTCAAGGTCCCGAAGGACGCACTCTGGGGTGCCCAGACACAGCGAGCTGTTGAGAACTTTCCGATCAGCGGCATACCAATGCCGCGCCAGTTTGTAGCGGCCCTCGGCCTTGTCAAATGGGCTGCAGCCGGTGCCAATGCCGAGCTTGGGCTGTTAAAAAGCGATCTCGCGATCGCAATTCAGGATGCGTCCCTGCAGGTCGTTGCAGGCCAGCATGACGAGCACTTTCCTATCGATGTTTTCCAGACCGGGTCGGGCACCAGCTCGAACATGAACGCCAACGAGGTGATTTCTCACCTCGCGACGGAAAGCATGGGTGAAAACGTGCACCCAAATGATCATGTCAACATGAGCCAGAGCAGTAATGACGTCATACCGACCTGCGTGCATGTCAGCGCCGCAATCGCTATTCACGATCAATTGCTGCCGGCACTGCGCCACCTTTCTAGCGTACTCGAGAACAAAGCCGATGAAGTGCGCGATATCGTCAAGACCGGGCGCACCCACCTGATGGACGCCATGCCCGTGACGCTGGGTCAGGAGCTTGACGGTTGGCGATCGCAAATTGACCACGGAATTGAGCGCATCAACGACACGATGAAGCGCCTGACCGCGCTTGCCCAGGGCGGAACCGCAGTCGGAACCGGCATCAATGCGCACCCAAAATTCGGTATGAAAGTCGCTGTTCTGCTGAGCGAGAAAACTGGTATTGAGTTCACATCGGCGGAGTCCAAGTTTGAAGCCCTTTCCAGCCAGGATGCTGCTGTAGAGGCGTCAGGGCAGCTGCGCGTACTCGCTGTCAGCCTCACCAAGATTTCCAACGATCTGCGCTGGATGAACGCCGGGCCGCTTGCTGGCATCGGTGAAATCGCGCTGCCGGCACTGCAACCCGGGTCGAGCATCATGCCGGGCAAGGTCAACCCGGTTATTCCGGAAGCCGTCGCCATGGTCTGCGCGCAGGTCATCGGTAATGACGCGACCATCACGATTGCGGGCCAATCAGGCAACTTCCAGCTCAACGTCATGTTGCCGGTTGCGACTTTCAACCTCTTGCAGAGCATCGAATTGCTCGCAAATGCCAGCACTTGCCTGGCAGACAAGGCAATTGCCGGATTTACGGTGAACCTGGATAAGATCAACGATGGACTGCACCGTAACCCGATCCTGGTTACCGCGCTCAACCTGGTTATTGGCTACGAATTAGGCGCTGCAATCGCTAAGAAGTCGTACGCGGAAGGCCGGCCTGTTAAGGACGTTGCCAAAGAGATGACTGACCTGACGGACGAGGAACTGGATCGATTGCTGGATCCGGCGGCACTGACCGAAGGTGGGATCAAGAACTGAGCTGCTTGCTGGCTTCATCTCAATGACCAGTCCTGACGACATCACCACGACCCTGCTTCGCCAGTGTCTGATTGAAACCCGCATGCCGGCCGACCCGACCGATGTTGTCATGCCGATGGGCAGCGATGACTGGCCGGTTCGACTCAAGCAACAACTACGCGGTGCCTTGAAGCCTGCGGGCATCCTTATACCCGTCATCGAGCGTGATACAGCTGATTTGTCGCTCTTGCTCACTCAGCGCTCGGCGGGGCTCAAGCATCACGCAGGGCAGGTGAGCTTTCCCGGTGGCGGCTGGGAGCCGCATGACCCGGATATTGTCGCGACAGCGCTGCGGGAAACCCACGAGGAAGTCGGAATCGCACAGAATGACGTTACTGTCATTGGCTACATGAAGCCGATGCCGACGATTACAGGCTATGCCGTGACGCCCATTGTCGGCGTAGTCTCTGGCGATATAGAGCTACGTCTTGACCACACAGAGGTCGAATACTCGTTCGAGGTGCCTTTGCGGTTCCTGATGGACATCAGCAATCAAAAAATGGTCGAACGCGAAATGGACGGGAGGATAGCGACCATGGCGGAATACCATTACGACGGTCAGCGAATTTGGGGGGCGACGGCATTCATAATTCGTGAATTCGTAAAAATACTTAAAAAAGAATAATATATGGTGATAATCGAGAAATTACTTGAAGTTATGGCGCGACTCCGCGACGAGGAAAACGGGTGCCCGTGGGACCAGAAACAGACGTTTTCCTCGTCGCGGAGTCGCGCCA
>JAOTUU010000115.1 GCA_029863705.1 Gammaproteobacteria bacterium | reverse complement strand
AGAGCTCCGCAATACGTTTACGCGGATACGGCGTTATCGAAATATTTCGATGTTTCTGCTCGGATATTGGCTGTACATCGGCGGCGTTTTTACCGTGATCTTCATGGCTGCGAATTTTGGGCAGCGGCTTGGTTTCGGTCAGCAGGACCTTGTCAAAGCGCTGATGATTACGAATTTTGTCGGTTTCCCGGCGACCTTGATTTATGCATTTTTCGGCCACCGTTTTGGCTCCAAGCCCGGTATCTTCCTCGCGCTGGCTGTCTATATCATCGTTTCCTCGTGGGCGGGATTTATGACGGACGTCAGCCAGTTCTATGTGTTGGCAATTATTATCGGTTGCGTGCAGGGTGGAGTGCAAGGTTTGAGTCGTTCCTTGTATGCGTCACTGATTCCAGCCGACCAACCCGGCGAGTTCTTCGGCTTTTACAATATGGTGACCAAGCTGTCGCATGTGCTCGGCCCATTAATTGTTGGCATAGCGGCGACTTTTTCGGACGAGCCCAGATTCGTCCTGCTCGTGCTGATACCGCTGTTTATTCTCGGCGCAATTTTGCTACGGCAAGTTCCAGGCGACGCATCATTGTCGGATCGTCGGGCCCATATCGAGCACTGAGATAGGTTGACGTTATCGCGTCGATCGTATTTGCCGGAACGGGTGAGTTTGTCTGTGCACGATATGCGTACGCTGCCGGTGTCTCTCCAATTAACGGTTCTACGCCGGCTTTGCTCGTAAACCGCCCATAAAGTACTGCTGCGCGATCTTTGGGTGGCTGCCGATAACGCAGCATCAGCAATAGACTGATTAGCAAAACAAGACCGATGACAGCGCCGAGGAGAGTTAACATTTTTTTGCGCCAGTCAGGGTCATTCATGCCCAGCCACTCAAGGAAACGATTCTGATTCTCCGGCCCATAACCGAGGATCCACTCGTTCCACTTGGCGTCGATCGCATCGATGGTGAGTCTGAGCTGGTGCAGCAGTTCGGACGGTGCCGATAAACCCCATGCCAGCCCAATACCGTCGAACATTGCAGCGCTTCTGCCGACCTCAATGCGCTCCGGTGCGACGGCGGCAGTGGGGTCGACGCGATGCCAGCCGATCCCTTCCAGCCATACTTCGGTCCAAGCGTGTGCGTCGGCCTGCCGAACGATCAAATGCCCGCCCATTGGGTTCCGTTCGCCGCCCTGGTAACCCAGTACAATTCGCGCCGGGAGGCCGGCAGAACGCATTATCACAGCGAAAGCAGATGCGTAGTGTTCGCAAAAGCCGCGCCGGGTGTTGAACAGGAAGCGGTCGACCGGGTTGTTGCCCAACGGAGGCGGCTCGAGCGTGTAGAAGAATTCTTCCTCGTGAAATTTTCTTAGAACGGTATTGATGAATTCCTGATCCGATGAAGAATCTTCATGAAGCTGCCGTGCAAGATCAGCCGTCCTGGGATTGCTGCCTTCCGGCAGCCGCAGGTACCACGTACGGAAGAGACCGCTGATGTCGGCATCCGTCCTGTAGTCGGTATACGACGTCGCGTCATAGGATATGCGTTGGTCGATTGGGTGCACACGAGCCAGCTGCTGTTGTGGGCCCATGAAAGTCTGTGGCAGAGACCATGAGTACGGTATATCGAGCGCAAATACCCATTGTTGGCGCGTTGGTTCAAGCGTGATGTTGTAATTAACGGGGTCGCCAGCCACTTCAACCTGATCTGAGGCTTTGTTGCCTATCATTGGGTCGTTGCCACGCCATGTGCGCCCATTGAAGCGATGCAGTACAAGCCCGCGCCAATATCGGTCGCGTGGGGCAGGAATTGCACCTTCGAACCTCACGCGAAAGGCGACGGCGTCGGATTGTGACAGTGAACTGATGTCGCCCGGACTCATCGTGTCGCTTAAGCCCGACGTTCCAGAACTGGTGTCGATAGGCACTGCCCAGAATGGCGTTGCGATTCGCGGAAAGAATATCCACATCGCGACTGCCAGCGGCGCAGCATAAAGCACGAGACGACCGCCAGTTCGGAAGCTCTGCCGAGCCGTTTCCTGCACAGAGGCGGACATTCTGAGCCAGGCCGTCATGATAAGCAGTACGGCAACTATTAGATACGGCAGCGACCATAAGTACTGCTCCCGTAACAACGACGACATAACCAGGAAGATCGAAATGAATAACAGCACGAACTGATCGCGGCGCTTGCGCGTCTCAAGAAGTTTCAGAGAGGCCATTATTGCGAGCAGAGCCGAACCCGGCCCGACACCGCTAACGGAAGAGTAGGTGGCCAGCACGCCAAGGAAACACACAAGGGCGAGCGCCGCGCGGAACCAGGTAGATGGCAGTGGTCGCCGGCGTTTCTCGATAATGTAACGCCAGGCAGCGCAGATAAAGAACGCACCTGTAATCCAGAAGGGCAGAAAAAAGACGTGTGGCGCCAGCGATACGGCCAGCGCGGCAAGTGTCCATGGCAGGCTGACCAACAGCGAACCGTCTGTTCCGCGCGGCTTAGCCATTCTGGTTCTCCAGCCCGAAGAGGGCCAGCGCCTCGAGGCATTTGCCGCGATGTTCTTCGCCATGGAATGGCGGAAACTGCCTGCCGTGCAACCGAAGTCCATAGTCTTCGCGCGTGCGGTCGGCTTCGATTATCCAGCTTGTCAAAATCGACAAACGCGTCTCGGTATCGCTGGCTTGCAATTCGTCAAAGTCGAACCACTGGCTGCTGGTGTCCGCGCCGGCAAACTGTTTCGACAGTAATTGCCCGCTGCGCGCGTAAGCTTTCCAGGCGACGTGGCGCGGTGAATCGCCTTCATGAAATTTGCGCAGGCCGGCGAAATCTTCCTCGCCGCGCGCGTCATGCTGCCGATGACCGTGCGCCGTTTGCGTTGGCGGTGGTTGCGGAACTTCATCAGCCGGACAAGGGTAGACCAGCCCTGAGAGATCCATGTGCAGCCACGCCCACGAGCGGAAGAGCTCGAAGGGGAACAGCGTGCGGATGCCGAAACGTTCCAGTTTGACCCAGCCCCTTTTTTTCGTCGGAACGGTCAGGACGAAGATCTTGCTTTCGCCTGGCTGCAAATCGTGAATATCGCTATCCGCGGTATTTGTATACAGGCCAATGCCGTGCCGGGCGCTCTTTGAACGATTCGTGATTGCAACGCGGAATTTGGCCGATTGTCCGGCGAATACGGGCTCGACGCCGGCGAAACTTAATTCAAGACCAACGATGTTGCGCTGGCATTGGTGCATGGAGACAAAGCCGAGGCCTGCAAGTATGAACGTAAGCACAAAGGACAGGTTGTTGTTGTAGTTCATCGAACCCAACAGCATTGCGAACGTCATCAAACCGAATATGAGGCCGACACCCGTTGGAAGAATGTAAACACGACCGGGCCGCAAAGCAGTGACTGCCGCGTCTATGCCCTGGCGTTCTTTGGCCCAGCGACCGACGCGACGGCGCGCGGCTGCCGATAGTGCGGTCGGCAGAC
Source organism: Gammaproteobacteria bacterium (assembly GCA_029863705.1). Taxonomy (GTDB): domain Bacteria; phylum Pseudomonadota; class Gammaproteobacteria; order Steroidobacterales; family Woeseiaceae; genus UBA1847. Next base: position 5,968 of record JAOTUU010000115.1, on the reverse strand, counting down.
CGATTTTAGGGAATGGCCACGGTATCGAGGACATGTTGGCAAAGTTCGGCAGCGGAGCGGTGGGTTGTATTGCTGGCCGGCTTCAAGCGGTGTCCCGCAATCGCCGCAAACACAGCCTGAATGTCATCCGGGTATACGCCGCTGTGGTTCTCGACGAACGCGCGTGCTTTCGCTGCGGCCACAAGAGCTAAAGAGCCGCGCGGTGATAAACCAATATCAATGTCAGGCGATTCACGCGTCTGTCTTACCAGCGCCTGGACGTAGTCCACGAGTGGTTCGCTCATGTGAACACTTGCTGCCGCTTTTTGCAGACTCTGCAACGCTTCCGGCGACGCGACTGCTTCGATGTCTTGAAGCATCGTGCGCCTGTCGGCGCCGGTTATCAGTTCGCGTTCATTTTCCTCGTTCGGGTAGCCGAGTTCGAGGCGCATAAGGAAGCGATCAAGTTGCGATTCCGGCAAGGGAAACGTGCCGATCTGATCGGCCGGATTTTGCGTTGCGACAACGAAGAACGGTTTGGGCAGGCGACGTGTATTTCCGTCGACAGAGACCTGGTACTCCTCCATGGCCTCGAGCAACGCGCTTTGTGCTTTTGGTGTGGCCCGGTTGACTTCGTCAGCCAAAATCAGTTGCGAGAAGATCGGGCCAGGTTGGAATTCGAACTCACCCTTGTTCTGGCGAAAGATGGATACTCCGACTATATCGGCCGGGAGGAGGTCACTCGTAAACTGGATGCGACGGAAGCTGAGACCCAGAATTCTGGCAAGTGCCTGAGCGAGCATAGTCTTGCCGAGTCCGGGCAGATCCTCTATCAATAGGTGGCCCCGGGCCAGAAGACACGCCAGGGCAAGGGCGATCTGGTCATCCTTGCCAAGGATAATGCTGCCAAGCGCCTTCTGCGCTTTGACCAGCACCGCCCGATCCGCGTCTTCGCCGACGGGCAGTTGTTCCAGCGTATTTCCGCTCTGCATACGAGCCTCCTGGTTAACCGGGTGCGACGCCCCGACGAACGATTATGCCTGCTATCGTCGCGGATGCCCTCTCAGAATGCACTCAATACCGGCCAGTTTGTGATGCAGTGCTCAGATTTGTGCGCGTCTAGGTAAGGTCGGCCAGTTTTTCGAGTTGCTCGTTTAGCTGCGAAATCGTCTTTTCGAATTCTGCGGCGCGCTGCTTTTCCTTTGTGACCACGTCAACGGGAGCGTTGTTTACAAACTTCTGGTTAACGAGCTTGCCGTTCGTGCGGGCGAGATCGACATTAACTTTTTCGAGTTGCTTTTCAAGCCTTGCCCTTTCGGCATCGACATCGATAACGCCTTTCATCGGTACGAGCAGGCGCAGTTCTCCCAGCAGTGCAGTGGCGGCTGCCGGTGGTTGCTCGTCAGCGCCGAGCACCGTGACAGACTCGACTCGACCTACTCCCCGCAGCAGGCTTGCATGCGTTGCAGAACGTTTCCGGTCGTCGGCGCTCGAGTGTTGCAGGAGTATGGGTAGAGGTTTGCCCGGAGAAATATCCATTTCACCACGGATTTGCCGAACTCCAAGAATGAACTGCCGTACCCACTCGATGTCAGATACAGCGTCGCTGTCGTCCGCACTCGCATCGAATTCGGGGAACGGCTGCAACATGATCGTGTCACCTTTGATGTCTGCCCTTGGGGCGACCTGCTGCCAGATTTCTTCGGTAATAAATGGCATCAAGGGATGCAGCAGACGCAGCAGCGACTCGAGCACTTCGATCAATGTGCGCCGGGTACCGCGTTTGAGTTCGTCGCTGGCGCTGTCGGATTGCAAAACCGGCTTGGATAGCTCGAGATACCAGTCACAGAACTCGTGCCATGTGAATTCATAAATGGCCTGTGCGGCAAGGTCGAGCCGGTAGGACGAAAAATGGCTGTGAACGGCTGTGACGGTGCTGTTGAAGCGTGCCTTGATCCAGCGATCGGCGGCAGTAAATTCAACATCACCTGCGCTGAGGCTATCAGTGTTCATTAGTACATAGCGCGCAGCATTCCAGAGTTTGTTGCAGAAGTTCTTATAGCCTTCGATGCGTCCGAGGTCGAAACGAATGTCCCGTCCCGTCGTAGCGAGCGCAGCGAAAGTGAAACGCAGTGCGTCACAGCCGTAAGCATCGATGCCATCCGGGAATTGTTTGCGGGTCGCTTTCTCGATTTTCGGCTTGAGATGATCCTGCATCAGGCCAGTGGTGCGCTTCTGAATTAATGTGTCGAGATTGGTGCCGTCAATCAGATCCAGTGGGTCGAGAACATTACCTTTTGATTTCGACATCTTCTGACCATCGTGGTCGCGAATGAGCCCATGGATATAGACTTCGCGGAACGGCACATCGCCCATGAACTTGATGCCCATCATGATCATGCGTGCGACCCAGAAGAAGATAATGTCAAAGCCTGTAACAAGCACACTGCCCGGATAGAAATCGCCAAGGGCCTTTGTTTTCTCGGGCCACCCCAAGGTGCTAAACGGCCACAACGCAGACGAGAACCAGGTGTCGAGTACGTCCTCATCCTGGCGCAGCTCGACCCCAGCCTCAAGTTTGTACTTTTCGCGAACATCATCCTGTGAATAGCCGACGTATACGTTGCCTTCATCGTCGTACCAGGCTGGAATACGATGTCCCCACCATAGTTGCCGGCTGATGCACCAGTCCTGGATGTTGTGCATCCACTCGAAGTAAGTCTTCGACCAGTTTTCCGGGACGAAACGAATCGCGCCACTTTCGACGGCTTCGATGGCTGGCTTGGCGAGCGGCTCAATTTTTACGTACCACTGATCGGTCAGGTACGGTTCGACGACGGCATGTGAGCGGTCACCGCGAGGAATCTTGACGACGTAGTCCTCGATTTCCTGCAGCAAGCCAAGTTCTTCGAGCTCGGCGACAATGACCTTGCGGGCATCAAAGCGATCCATGCCGCGGTATTTTTCCGGCACCTCATCGTTGAGCGCGGCGTCGTCCGTCAGAATGTTGTACAACGACAGGTCATGACGCTTGCCGATGTCGTAGTCATTGAAGTCGTGCGCGGGCGTGATTTTGACGCAACCCGTGCCGAATTCGGCATCGACATAATCGTCCGCAATAATCGGAATGCGGCGCCCGACGATCGGTAGAACGATCTCCTGGCCGACAAGGTGTTTGTAGCGTTCGTCTTCGGGATGCACGGCAACGGCGCTGTCGCCGAGCATGGTTTCGGGCCGCGTCGTAGCAACGACAAGATGTCCATCGCCTGACGCAAGTGGATAGCGGAAGTGCCACAAGTGGCCATCTTCGTCCGCGGACAGTACTTCGAGATCGGACAAGGCGGTGTGCAGAACAGGATCCCAGTTGACGAGACGTTTGCCACGGTAGATCAGGCCTTCGTCGTACAGCTTTACGAATACCTCGCGAACCGCTTCCGACAACCCGTCGTCCATCGTAAACCGGTCACGACTCCAATCGAGTGAGGCACCCATGCGTCGCAGTTGCTGAGCTATCTGGCCACCAGACTCTTCTTTCCACTCCCACACGCGTTCGACGAACTTTTCACGACCGATGTCGCGGCGCGACGAGCCTTCGCTGTTAAGCAGACGCTCGACCACCATCTGTGTGGCAATGCCGGCGTGATCCATGCCCGGTTGCCAGAGCGCCTTACAGCCCTGCATGCGCTTGTAGCGCGTGAGCGCATCCATGATCGTGTCCTGGAACGCATGCCCCATGTGCAGAGTACCTGTCACATTCGGCGGCGGAATCATGATGCAATACGGCTCGCCATCGCCCTGTGGGGCGAAGTAACCGCGCTCTTCCCAGCGGGCGTAAGCGCGCTGTTCAATTTCAAGTGGGTTGTAAGACTTGTCCATGGGTTGTTGGGATAGGGTCGTCGGGGTTGGGTCAGGGAAAAGTTTCAGAGTTACACGTTGTGTGTTTCGAGCGTATGTCCCTGGTCTCGGTATGCAGCGAATCGTTTGCGGCTGAGTTGCTTGCAGTCTTCATCGGAGGTTACAAGCTCCGCAACCCGCGGGAAAGCTTTTGCAAAGGCGGGAACCTCATCGCTGAGGTTAATGAGCAGGTCGCGCTTTGGAACGTCGACTTCGCTGCATCCTATAGTCACCGGGGAATCCTGCTGGCTGCCTGACTCGGAAATCGTATGGTGTGGCACGAAACTGCCATCGCGGAAGGTCCAGAGTAGCTCGTCGAGACGCTGTGCGCCGGCACGGTCACCGACGTGGATATGAACAGTATTCTCGAGTCGATAAGCTTTCTCTGCCAGCCGGCACGCGAAGGACTGACGTGACGGCAGGCCGGTTTGCTTGAGAAGATAAAAGTCGACTCTGGCCATTAAGGTAGTGCGCCGGCACGAACGAGCAGGATCTCGGTAAGCATTGGCACAGGCCGGCCGGTTGCGCCTTTTGACTTGCCAGATTTCCAGGCGGTACCCGCAATGTCCAGATGCGCCCAGTTCATGCCGTCGGTGAATTCGCCGAGGAAGCAGCCCGCTGTGATGGAACCGCCGTCGCGTCCACCCACATTGGCAAGATCAGCAAAATTGCTGTCTAGCTGGGACGTGTATTCCTCTGACAGCGGCATGTGCCAGCCGCGATCGTCAGAGGCAATGCCTGCGGCGACGATTTCATCGGCGAGCTTGTCGTTGTTGCTCATCACGGCAGTCCGATGATGGCCGAGTGCGATAACGCAGGCGCCTGTAAGCGTTGCCACGTCGATAATCGTGTCGGGCTTAAAGCGCCGTGAGTAGGTCAGGGCGTCGCACAGGATCAGGCGACCTTCAGCGTCGGTATTCAGGATCTCGATGGTCTTGCCTGACATGCTCTTGACGATATCGCCGGGCCTTGTTGCCTTGCCGCTCGGCAGGTTTTCAACCGCCGGTACAACGACATTGACATTAATTGGCAGCTTCAGCTTTGCAATTGCCGCAATTGCGCCCATGACACTGGCGGCACCGCACATGTCGTATTTCATCTCGTCCATGCCCGGGCCGGGTTTCAATGAGATGCCACCGGAATCGAAGGTGACTCCCTTACCAACGAGCACCACCGGTGCCTGACCGGCTTTGCCTTTGTATTGCATGACGATGAGCCGTGCAGGCTCCTTGGTGCCGGCCGTTACGGAAAGCAATGAATGCATGCCGAGGCGCTTCATTTCGGCTTCATTCAATACGCGGGTTTGCAGATTTTTGTTTTCACGAGCGAGTTTCTGCGCCGTGCGTGCCAGGTAGCTAGGTGTGCAGATATTTGGTGGCAGGTTGCCGAGATCCTTAGCGAGTGACATGCCCGAAGCGATGGCAACACCATGTTCCGCACCGCGCATCGATTTTGCTGCGTCGCCGCGTTTCGCGATCGCCAGACCAATCTGCTTCAGCGGCATGCCCGGTGACTTTCTGCCACTTTTCATTTCGGTAAAACGATAGAGAATGTCGCCCACTGCTTGTGCCGTGTAGCGCGCTAAATAATAGGCGTCAGCATCCTCGACGTTTTCGAGGGTCAGGCAATTGAGCACCTTCTGGCTCTTGGTCTTCGAGATCGATTGCAGGCTGGCCAGGATCGCACGCCGATATTGTACTACTCCGAAATCGCTACTCTTGCCCAAGCCAACGACCACAACGCGTGCAGCGCGAACGCCAGCGACATCCGTAAGCACAGAGCAGCTACCGAGTTTCCCGGATACGTCGCCACTCTTAACGTAGCGCTTTACGGCTCCGTTGCTGGCGGCATCGACGTCAACGGCACCTGCGCCCAGTTTGCCGCGCTCGTAAATTCCGACGATGACGCAATCAACTGCTCTGTGTGATGCTTTGCTTGTGGTCGTGAAATATTTCATAGAATGTCTTTTCTGGTTGTAAGGCGGGACCGGTCCGTGATGGACGCAGGACTGTCCCAGGCAAAATAAAAGCGGTAGTCTAACTGATTCAGCCGTACTGGTTAAGAAATCAAAGACTTCGATGCGCCGCATACTGGA
>JAOTUU010000114.1 GCA_029863705.1 Gammaproteobacteria bacterium | reverse complement strand
CTGTCGTATGAACTCTGGGGGAAATGCGCCGAGGCTCACGAAAAGTGGCTTACATATTTGCGGGCGGACACCAACGAGCAGCGCCGGGCTGCGGTTCTGGCTCGTCTTCAAAGCAACTTCGAGACGGAAGGCGGGCGTTGCTACGGCTGGGAGCGCTCCAGGTAATGTATAGCCCATTGCCTCTGCGTCTCCAGATAAGGAGGGGCATGCAGGATGAATATTTCGAGTAGTTTTCTTTGCTCGTCGTATCGATGCTGTGACGCAAACAGCGCGGCCAGGTTGAAGAGCGCCTCCGCATTTTTTGGATCATTTTCGATGGCCAGACGGTAGTATTTCTCCGCAGCTTTGTATTGCTTCTCTATCACAAAGATATTGGCCAACTGGTTATGCGCTTCTGAGTGATCGGGTTTTAGTTGGATGGCCTTTTCAAGCGCGGTCCTTGCTTCTTGCAGCATCCCCATTGGGCCCAGGTTCGTGCCCAGGTTGTACTGCGGCCTGAACTTGTTTGGGCTCTTATGCGCGGTGTCGCGGTAAAACGTAGCCGGATCTCCCCAAACCTGGTTGCGTTGGTAGGTTGCGGTCGCAAGTAGCAGAGCAACAATGAGTATTGCCGCGTAGATTGTTTTCCCATGCTGCTTGACGAAAGCTCCCAAATTGAGCGGGATAAGTAGCGCCAGCATGGTCATCGGCAAGTACATTCGATGCTCAAACACAATTTCCAGACTAATAGGTGCCGATTCCATTGAATGCAACAGCAAATAGGCAAGTAGTGGAAAGGCCAGCTGCGGTCGAGCAGATAGATTGCGAAGTGCGAAAACAAGAAACAATAAACAGCCCACCAAAGCAAACGCGGTCGTTGCCGGATCGAGCAGTCCTCGGGAGACAAGAAAATCATGGTCGATGTTCAGTCGCGACGGCGAGGGCCAGAACAGCAGTGACAAGTAAAAGAATTGCACTCGTCCTTGCGTAAGGACTCTTTCAATTCCGGAGAAATCGCGGTTCGGCATGGTCTCCAGCCAGTAGATCCGTCCGTCAAGTAGATACGAGGCGAATAGAACCAACAGCAAAACCATGACGCCTGCAGCGGCCAGCATTGCCGGGCGGCCATACGCCGACGTACTGGTCAGATACCAGGTTTGCCATTCAGTGCGGTGAAAACAAACCTCATAAAGGAGCAACAGAGGCAACAGCAAGTGACCGATTTCTTTACTGCCGATCGACAGAACAAGGGACAAGGCGGTAAGCACAAACCATGCCAGTCGTCTCGACGGAATTGTGTGGAATCGTCCAACAAGATAACTGCCCACTCCCAACAGGAAGAACAACGTCGCCATTGATGTCATGCGCTGCACGACGTACGTTACTGCCTGGATATTCAGCGGGTGGACGAGAAACAGTAGCACCGCGAGTAAAGCCAGCCATTCGCCACCCTGTTCTTTGACATGGTAGCGCTGGAAAAGACGTATTACCCAGTAGAGCGCTAACCCGGCTGCGAGGTGAATGACAAGGTTGGTCCAGTGATAAGGGGCGGCGTCGAGAGCCGAAAATAGATGGTTAACCGCAAGACTGATGTTGGCAACCGGGCGCGACGGCAGCGTGACTTCGGTGAGCGTCTTTCGCAGCGTTTCGAAATTGAGCTCGGTCCACTGCATTGCGTCGACCCACAGAAGATTCACTTCATCGTCGAAATAAAACCCGGCCGACATGCCCGGGTAGTAGGCCAGGACCGTGATAATTCCGATACCGACCATTACAGCCAGCAACGTCAATCTGCCTGAAACTCTATTCACATCAATATGTAGCGTAGGGCCTGGCGGATAATCAGGATTTACTATAGGTCAGAGCCGTGATTTGTTCCGAAATCAATCCGATCAAGAAGATGATGACGGCAGCACTGAAAACGAGCATGCTCATGTTCGTGAACCGGCCGATTGTGATGTAGGTGTATGCGTAATAACCAAGACCAGTCGCGAAAAATAAACCGCTGATGGGAAGAAATACTTTTAAAGGTGAATACAAGGTTGCGATCTTGAAAATGATGGCGAGAAACTTCACGCCATCGCGGAAAGGCCGTATGTGGCTCTTCCCTTTTCGTTTTCCCACCTGGATCGGCTCGAACCGGACGGCATATCCCGAACGCAGGAAAGCCATCGTAATCGTGGTCGGGTAGGAAAACCCATTTGGTAACAAGTAAAGAAATCGTTTGAACAGATGTGCGCGTACCACGCGAAAGCCCGACGTCAGGTCCGGGATCGAGCGACCACTGATCATCGATGCGAAATAATTATAAAACCCATTTGCAAAAAGCCGTCCGACGTTGGCGTGCGAGCCCGAATGACGCGCACCGATTGCCATTTCGTAGCCTTGGTCCAGTTTTTCGAGTAGTTCGCCGAACTCGCGGGCATCGTGCTGTCCGTCACCGTCCATGAATGCAAGGATCTCGCCTCGTGCGGCACGGGCGCCACTTTTTACCGCGGCGCCGTTACCGAGGCTCTCCGGGTGTTTGACGACCGTCGCGCCAGCCTGGCCGGCGATATCGCCGGTGCCATCATCCGACCCGTCGTCGACGACAATGATCTCGGCTTCCGGGTATTCGGCTCGAGCCGTCGCGACGACATCGCCAATGGCCTTTGCCTCGTTCTTGGCTGGAATGATGATAGTGAGGGCAATGGTATCGGTTGCTTTACTCATAACAGGCGGTCACTTCTTCCGGGTCGAAATATCAGAGGACGATGGGATTATCATCCAAGCGTCCCAAGGATACGATACTCCGCCTCGGCAGTATTCAGGGTTTACCGAGACGTATCTATGCTGAGCGCCCCGATGCGGGCACTCGCTCTCGAAATTTGCTGCTGCAATGCAGGCGGGGCGCGTTTGATGAAACCTTCATAGGCTCGAATCGCTTCGTCGTGCAGACCGAGTGAATCGGCGGTAAGCCCGAGGTTGTACCACGATTCATACTTGCTTGAATCCAGCAGCAATGCGGCACGAAACTGCTCGATCGCGTCATCGTGCTTGTCGACCATCAGGTATGAGCTGCCCAGCGCATGCCGAGCTTCGGCGTTCTCGGCTCTGAGATTGACGGCCTCCCTCAGAACCGGGATTGCCTGCCACGGCAATCCTCCCTGACCAAATTGCGTGCCTGTAGCCAGGTAGTGTTGAAACGCTTCTTCCTCGCGGCCGTCCGCCGCCAATGCTTTGCCGATGCCCAAAACGGGCGCCATGCTCGTTGGCTTGACGGTGCGCGCGGTTTGGAAGGCCTGCAGGGCTTCCCTGGGTCGGTCCAGGTCGAGCAGTATGTCTCCCAGGAGCCTGTGTGGCCGGTCATCCCCTGGATCGAGTTGGATGGCGCGCTGCACGGTAGTCAGCGCTTCCTCGATGCGACCGGCCTCACGCAGGGCGAGCGCGAAATTATGCTGCGCACGTGCCTTGCTGGGAGATTTGCGGGCGATGTCACCCTGCAATTCAACCGGATCTGCCCAAACAAGATTGCGGTCGTAGGTCCAATGCGTAAGCGGAAAAGATAGTACGAAGATCGTAGCCAGCGCCAAAGTCTGCTTGCCGGGGCGGGCATCAACCAGGAGCGCACTGCCCAACAGCACCAGCATCGTGGAAGGCAGGTACATCCGGTGTTCGAAAACAAGCTCGAGACCCACTGGTCCGGCCTCGATCGCGTGAAACAGCATGTAGGCAAGAACCGGAAATCCATACCTCGGTCGGCGCACGCAGAGGAAAATAGCACTCGCCACAAGTACCAGGCAGGCAAAGGTCGCCAGCAGTGTTGTGGCTGGGTCGAGCAGGCCATGGGATACCACGAAATCATGGTCCAGGCTCAGTCGTGCAGGTGAAGGCCAGAGCAACAACGACAGATAGAGTAACTGCACTCGGGTCTGGGTGAGCATGCGTTCCAGTCCGCTGAAATCACGACCCTTGAATGTCCCGAACAAGCCGATGCCATCGTGGGAGGTCATGACAACCCAGCTCGCTAACGCGACAAGCACAGCGGCAGCGGCCCATGCACGAACGGTCCACTGACTATTCCACTGCCCGCCGAGTATCTGCTCGACCCTCCGTTGCCATTCGCTGCGAAAGAAACAGACTTCGTACAGCGCGATAACCGGCAGCAACAGCACTGCGTTTTCCTTGCTGCCTATCCCCAACATCCAAAATATGATCGCGCCTACATACCAGCCGCGTGATCGAAGAGTGACCTTGTAGCGGGCCATGAGATAACTCGCGAAAGCCAGGAGGGTGAACAATGCGGCCATGGATGTCATTCGCTGAACCACATAGGCAACGGCCTGTGTATTCAGCGGATGCAAAAGAAAGAGACCGACGGGAACCAGTGCGAGGTACCTGGCCGCACCGCGCGATTGCCGGGCTTGTGGCGGACTTGCGGTCAGGCGTGTGTATAGCAGGCACAACCACATGAGCGTGCCGCCGACGGTCAGGTGAATCAATACGTTGGTCAGGTGAAAGCCGGACGGATCGAGACCCCCGGCCAGGTGATCCAACGCGAAGCTGAGGTTTGCGACGGGTCGTTGTCGCAGCCGGGAGGAGCCTAGTAGAAGCTCCACATTTCTTAAAGAGACTTCGGTCCAGTGTACCGCCGGACTGTCAGTGATGTTGGCCTCGTCATCAAAAACGAAGCCGGCATCTAGTGCAGGAGAGTAAGCCCAGAGCGTGAGGCAGGCGGCGACCACCATACAAAACCAACCCAGAGTTGCTGTGGCCCGATGTCGATTAGTGCTTTCAATCATCCGATTCATTTTGCGCCAGCAGCTTGGTTTTCGCCGCGAGACGGCAAGGCTACCGCACAATGATCGCCGTTCGGAAATAATCGGAGTTGATAGGTACTGGCACGATCCGGATAATATGTTAAAGGCAGATATCGGCCGCGCCAAATTTGGCTAACATATCCTGTGGCAAAAGAAATCAGTAGATACCGAAGATTCTGTTACGTAGACTCCACGATGCCATTTCACCGGCTAGATACGAATAATCTGTGCCGTATGTAAGGAAATTTCATGGTGGGAGAATTGTAGGCGTACTCCAGGGGGGCGCAAGTTTTCCAGGCGATTAATGATGAGACCACCGAATTTTTTTTTAGAAAAAGCAAGAATTTAGAGAAGGAGTTCGAGATGTTTAAGAAACTAGCAGGCGGATTCGCAGTGATAGCCGCCGGTCTGTTCTGGAGTGGGTGGGCAATGGCACAAACCACCATCGTTGGGTCGGCACACGATTTCCAGTCTGCCGGAACCGCTTGGGTCACCACCGATCAGATATGCATCGTTTGTCATGCGCCTCACAATAATGCAAATGCTGCGGGTGAGATGCTCTGGAACCGTGGCGTAACGACCGCTACCTTCACGAACTATTCCAGCAGCTCGATGTCCAGCAATCCCACGGATCCGGCAGGAACGTCTGTTCTTTGCCTAAGCTGCCACGACGGTACAATTGCGATCGATTCGTACGGTAATTTAACTGGTGCTAATTCGTTGGGAACAGGAGATCCTGCTTATGTCGGTTTTGACTTGAGCAATGATCATCCGATCTCTTTCACATATCCAACTACAGGGCAAGACCCGGAAATAAAACCGAGTTCTTCCACAATCACCGTCGGGCCGTTAACGGGCCAGACGATTGCAAATGCGTTGCTGGATGGCGGAGAGATTCAGTGCCAGTCCTGCCATGATGTGCACAATACAAACACGGATGGTCCGAGTTTGCTGGCTATCCGCGTCAGTGGTAGTGATTTGTGTCTGACATGTCACTCTAAATAGTAGTTCTTGCATTTAGCGAGTAATTTATAACGTGCAGCTTTGGCCGCCGCCACTAGGGCTAGTGGCGGCGGCTTTTCATTGGCCTGTTGCGAATTGAGCCTTTAGACTATGCAATCATCTGGCAAATCGGCAGCCGTTTTTAGGAGAATCATGAACAGGCGAATTTTCACAATGCGCCAGGTAGTCTGTTTGTTTTTGCTGCTGGCGATTGCGACAGGACTGGTAATGGTAACTTCAGTCACCGTGGTCGCCGCGGAAAAAGAACCACCGCTATTCTACCCACCGCCTCCAAATGAACCGAGGCTCCAATACCTGAAGAAATACTCTTCACGCCTGGATGTATCGGCCAAAAGCAGTCGGATGCGCGATCTCATATTTGGCGGCGAGGAGTTCGAAGGCCACGACATAGTCAAGCCGTACGGTGTGGCAATGTTCGAGGGCGCCCTATATGTCGTCGATACCGAAAAAAACGGCTACGTCGTTTTTGATCTTGCCGCCGAAAAGACCCGGTTCGTAAAGGGCTCAGGCGGGGGAGCGATGACAAAACCAATCAATATCACGATTGACAGTGATGGGACGCGTTATGTCACGGACACCCAACGCGATGTGGTAATTGTATTCGACCGGAATGACCGCTACGTTCGGACGCTCGGCGAGGTCGGCCAATTCAAGCCGGTAGACGTCGCTATCCATGGTGACAGACTTTACGTCACTGATATTCGGAATATGAAGATCCATGTACTCAACAAGGTGACCGGTGAGATCCTGTTTGAATTTGGCGAAGCGGGATCGAAACCGGGTCAGCTTTATCACCCGACCAGCCTGGTAATTGGTCATGACGAGACGCTGTACGTCACCGATACGACCAATTTCCGTATTCAACATTTCACGCTCGAGGGCGAACACATCCGGACAGTCGGCAATATCGGTGTAAACCCGGGGCAATTTTCGCGACCTAAAGGTGTGGCCGTGGATCGCGAGGGTCGCATTTACGTAGTGGATGCGGCATTTCAAAACGTTCAGGTGCTGGACGATGATGGCACGCCGCTGACTGTATTCGGCAGCTCCAGTACCGGGCGCGGCGCCATCAACCTGCCAACAGCTGTCAGAATTGATTACGACAACCTGGAGTATTTTCAGAAGTATGCTGCCCCAGGATTCGAACTCGACTACGTGATCTTCGTGGCCAGCCAGTTTGGGGCGAATAAGGTGGCTGTGTTCGGCTTCGGTGCCATGAAAGGCGAATTGGCTGAAAACAATGAGGGTAATCGGTAGCGAGATGTTCCGGCGGCGACGGGCATTTGGCTCGGGCTTCACGGTACTTATGATTTCATTGCTGGTCATGCCGGCAAGCAATTCGAGAGCGCAGGATGACATCGCGCTCTTTCGTCTGACTGACGTTAGTGGCGAATTCGAAGCGCGTTACCGTTTGAATGAGAATCGCAATGACTCGATCATTTCTAGCACCCTCTTCGACACTTCGACCTGGGAGGAAGAGCTATTAATTCGCACACAAAGTTATATTTATCACCCGGCATTTTTGCGGATGAGCGTGGGCGGCGGGCCGATATTCGTTCAGTCAGATTTTCAATCGGATAGCGGCCGCTCCAGCGACGAGGAAATCCTGTTCAACTTCGATGCGTCATTCGCCTTTCTGTCGCTCAGGCCTTATCCGTTTACGATGCACTTTCGCCAGAGCCATCCGCAGACCTCAACGGGCTTGTCAGGTAATTTCGTTAGCAAGACAGACGAATACGGTATCAGGGGCCTGATTCGTCCCACGAAATCGCGCTTCCATCTGCAGTGGGATGCCGGCCATCGCGAAGCGAGCGGATCCGGTGCTGGCGCTATCCTGGACGATGAAACCGAATATGCTTCGATTCGAACTTCGCTGCCTTACAGCGACAAGAATCAACTCAGATTATCCGTCCGCTGGAGCGACACTCTGTCCAGCAGCGGCAACGTGGGACTGCCGATCCAGGAGTCCCGAATAACGTATACGGAAGCAGAAATCGGCGCAGATAATTTTTTCGGCGGCGATTCGGATGTATCTCTACGACAACATCTCGGTTGGACGCGCCAGGACACGTTGTTAGCCATCGAAACGCGATTGGATCGATTGAATTACAATGGCAGCCTGTCTTGGGATGCCAGCGAGACGACGGACTATTTTGCCAAACTGCGGTATGTCGACGTCGAGCGCACGCAAAGCTGGTCTCGCTCGGACGGATTAAGCGCCGGTTTCAGGCGCAGTTTGCGCGGCGGATTTTCCGTAGCTGGTTCGGGAAACTTATCGCGTTCCGAGGCTCCCGGTTTCAATACCGATGCAACCGGGGCAAACATATCCCTGGCATATCGGCGAGCGCTTTCAATAGGCACTTTCTCCGCCACTGCGAGACTGGGGCGAAGGGCGACCGATCAGGAATCGACTGAAAGCACGGTCACTATATTCGACGAGGCAGTGTTTCTCGAAGGTACTAACACGCCCGCACTGTCGCAGGACTTTGTGGTCCCCGGCACAGTGACTGTAACTAATGAGGCCAAAACGCAAACGTATGTCGAGGGCCTGGACTATCGCCTTTTTGTAATTGGCGGCGCGACGAATATTGAAAGGCTGGTTAGTGGCAATATCACGGACGGACAGACAGTGCTCGTTAGCTACGACTTTCTCACCGCAGGTACCGTGGAATACGATTCGCTGACTCAGCGAGTGTCGCTCAGCCTTGCGACCCTGAAATATGCCACGTTTTATATTGGTTATAGTGATCTCGACAACGAAATTTCCGGTGGGTCAGCAGTGACACCACTCAATGACTCAACGGCCTATGAATTTGGCGCTCGGGTGGACTATCCATTGAGCCAACGCTGGTCCGTGGGAGGCGACTACCGCTTCAGCGACCTGGACTCGGACATAACATCGTCGGTCCGCAATCAATTTGATGTGTATGCCAGTGTGAGGTTATTGAGCGCCACAAAGCTGCGGCTCGGAATGCAGCGCAGCCGGGTGGATAACGCGAATTCTCCAGAGGATACGAATCGAACGGGGTTCACGGTTGGTGTGACAAGTCGCCTGCCGGGCGGTCTGCTGCTCACCTACTCAGGCCGTTACAGTGAGGATGATGGAGGCAGCATTTTTCGGGAAGAGCTACGACATGGATTACGGCTGGACTGGGGGTATCGGCGGGTTCGTTTCGCCTTGCAGGCGGACAAGTCTGCAATTACTCAGGGTGCCTATGAACAGACTTACAATCGGGTCAACGCCCACGTGACGAGGCATTTCTAGGGATGTACCGCAGTATCAAATTTCTCCTTTCTTCGTTGCTGCTGCTTGTTGTAGGCTGTGCCGGCGTCGAGACGGTGCAGCCATTTTCGGTGTCCGGCAAAGCCTGGCCGCCGGCTCCGGAGCCGGCGCGGATCCGGTTTGTCATGGAGTTCGCCGCATCCGAGGATCTTGGAATCAAGCCTTCCTTCTGGGGCAGGTTCGTCGACATTGCAACAGGTTCGGAGAGTGGGGGTATGGTGCGACCCATGGCCGTGGCAACTAGCCCCAATGGCAAAGTCATTTTTGTTGCCGACCCCGACGCACAGTGCGTGCACCGATTCGATCTACAGCGCAGTCGCTACGATTGCCTCATCGAAGAATCCAAGGTGCCTCTGAGTTCGCCGGTTGGGTTAGCCGTT
>JAOTUU010000395.1 GCA_029863705.1 Gammaproteobacteria bacterium | reverse complement strand
TTAATCGCTGCAGCCGTGGGCGCGGAAGATGCGGGTCCTGACCGCGTGCTGGAAGTCTACTCCTCCGTTGGCTGGTTTTCCGTCGCGGTAGGTGTGGGCGTGATTGTCATTTCTCCGCTGGTCAGGAAGCTGATGCATCTCGATACACTGGCGGACGACCATATTGATGACAGTCTTGCGGGACAAAGAGAGGTCGGTGAGCCACAGGCAGCAGGTATCCACCCGGCAACCAAGTCGTAGTCAGATTTGAAACGGGATTTCGCCTGCTGTGACCGGGAAGGTGGGCGCTGGCATTGCAGCTTGAGCGGACGCCCATCAAATCCATCTTTGCACTAACCTCGGCAAGTTTTGGCTAGGATGAGGTTGGCTTAGCCGTGGACTGCTTATAAATAAATACTCCAAATCCGCCCAGAATGGCGCCTCCGGCTAGCAAGATTGCGGGATTAGACCACATCCACAAGCCGCGACTGATCAGAATTGTCTCCGGCTCTTTTGGGTCGTAATACAGGGTAACCCGATCACCGATCTTGTTGGCGTTGAACCACTGCGTTGTGTGAACATCACAGCCCACGACCACGTGATCGTCGAGCGTTGCGAATCTCGCTTCGACACACCTGATTCCCCTTACCCCCACGTCGATGCCGACCACGACGCCGGTTGTTTCTACTCCTTGCTGCAGAAGGCGCTGTCGTTCGGATAGTCCGAAGACACCCGCCACGGATGCCAGCACAGCCGCGAACAACATCGCCGTCAACAACAATTTCGGATTCACAGGCTGTTTCATTTCGTCGAGTGACTACAAGATAAGCGTTCGGAATGGGGCACAAGCCGACATTTTACCTCAGATCGTTTGACCGGCCGCTATGCCAAGTGAAGCAGTCATTTGCACGTCCTTAGAAAAGCTGCATGTATCCAGCAAGGTTAGGAGCTAATCGACGTATTCAACATACTCCATTTTCGACAGCACAAAACCAGTGTAGACCAAACATCCAATACCACCCAAGAGCGCGGCCAATCCCCAAGGCCAACGAAGTGTAAATCCAGCGACTGACAGAGCAATCGTCAGAAGCCCGAGAATCGCAATCACCGGTCTCCTCTTCCTACTTTTTGCATCGGTGGTATACCTCGCCTGGCAATCCGGACAAATTCGGTACGGTTTGAAACTGTAATGCGAGAACAGGCTCCTACTTCGCATATCGCTATGACAAACTGGACAGATCATTTTTTTCGGCATGGTCTTGTCGCTAGGAACTTGCAATCAGGAATGGCTACGAAAGAGAAAATGAAACTTCCGCTTTGGGTCGGTAGCAGCCGGTCATCAGTTTGTCATCTGGATGGCGTCGTTCGGCCAGGAGCGGCCATCACAATTATCGTTCACGATTTGTATTTGCCAGAAATTTTTTCCGGCAGGAACGTCAGGAGGACAGCAGCGAACGTACCCCATGATACGTACATCAATCCATACGCTCCAAGATCAACTATCGTGAACCCGACTAATACCGTGAGAACGGCACCAACGAGTAGTACCGGGCTGGCGTAATAACAATGTCGCCTATGGCATCTACGCGCGTTAATCGCACAGCCAGCCCCCATCCACGCAAAGGACGCCGACATAATCACTGTCACCCATCCGAGAGGCAATCGAAAGAAATTCAGCGATAGCAGAACAAGTAAGGGTCCGCCCCACAAGAGAAAGAACGGGATAGATTTGGCTGCGAGATCTTCCTTGGATTCTGGTTGACTCAAAATCAGATCCCTGGACTTGTGGCCGCATTCCGGCAGGTCAACGTCAAATTGGGTTCACCAGCGGACCGTTTTCGCCATTATAGCCTGAAGGCAGCTGTCGAGCGTAAAGCAGACGATCAGATTGCTAGAAATCGCACGAATCGAAGGACGGGAAACGGCCAGAAGTTGCCGTTGAGTCAACGTAATTAGCTGTTATATCCTCAAGACAGCACTTTGGAGAAAGTCGAAACGCCTGAGAAATTTATCCCCGCAGTGACGCGCTCAGAGATTCTCGAACGGCCGGGGCCAAATACGGTTGACCGACTGATGTATCTGGATGACGGTACCGGCGAAAAACCGACACGTGAGATCATCACGAGCGATGTCCACACGCGTAGCATTGTGTTCA
>JAOTUU010000010.1 GCA_029863705.1 Gammaproteobacteria bacterium | reverse complement strand
CCGCCGGACAGGCTCCGCGCGACGTCGCCACGCCTGTCCCACAAACGAAGTTCGCGCAGGTATTTCTCGGTTCGTTCACGCGCGAGCTTGCGACCAAGCCCGTAATAACCCGCCTGGTTCAGAACGACATTTTGCACGGTTTCCCACAGGTTCATGTTGATTTCCTGCGGAACAAGCCCGATACACGTCTTCGCGGCTTCAAGCGCATTATCAATATTGTGGCCGAATATCTCGACTTCGCCGCTGGTCTTGTTAACGAGCGAACTAACGATGCCAATAGCCGTGGTTTTGCCGGCACCGTTTGGGCCAAGCAACGCGTAAAAATCGCCTTCTTCAACCGAAAAGTTAATGCCCTTGAGCGCCACGTTGCCATTGGCGTAGGTTTTTTTCAGGTTCTTTATTGACAGCGCTTTCATGAGGGCGGCTATTGTACCCACCCTGCTCGCGCGGCGTCACGAAAGCTGTTTGTCAGGATCGACCTGGTTTCTCGGCGACGCGAAATGCAGGGGGTTGGATCTTGCATGCCGCGGCTCGAACATCGCGATACTGCGCTGCGCGATCGATTGTCAACATCGACTGCAGTGCTGACAAGTGTGCTGCTGCTCGAATTCCCGGCTCCGAGCTCAGACCAGGCCCCAACAACTTGCGCCAAAACTCGAAGTTGTCTGAGAGCCGCGGACGCAGCAAGTCCGTTCGATCTGCCGTGCGTTTTAGCAGGCGAAGCAACGTGCAATTGGCCAGGCGGTCGCACCACTTTATAGTCGCACCCGATATGAGTCGCACCGCATATGGATTGTGCTGCGCCAGCTGCCACAAGAAGCCGAGCGCCGCCGCAGCGAGGTGTCTGTCGCGACCGTCGCTTGAAGCCAGCGCAAAAAGGTCCCCGTTTGGATCGTCTGCAAACAGCGCACTCCAGTAGCCATCATCTTGTTCGCGCAGCGACAGGAGCAGGAATGGCGCTTCGGAAAGTCGTCGCGCTTGCAGATCGGTCAGTCCCTCAACCATCGGGCGCAACTTCGGCGAGAAAGCCTGCCGAAGTCCAATTGCCTCAGACGGTGTTCGCAAACTGTTGAGGAACGCCTGGTTCAGGGATTGAACGTTATTAAATTCCGCTTTTTGCGGCCCGGAAAAGTCCATATCAGTCTCCTTTTGCTGCAATTCTCGCGAGATTCACGAGTTACTGTATTTATTATTGATCGACCATGTATGGATCATATATGCTTTTATATCACTATATATGGTCTATAACTATCATAAAGGGATGAAAATGCGACTGACGGATGACCGCTATGCTGCTGAACGCAGCCAGTTCGAACTAGCTCTTCGAATGATCGGGCATGAGGCCCGCACGAGGACAATTCGCGAATGCACTGGATTATCGGACGATCGGATCCGCAAGGTTTATTCGACGTATTTTCTCAACGCCGGTGCCTCGAACGTACGACGACGGCGTGGCAAATCACCACGACAGGTAAGCAGGTTCGTCAAGAATCCAGAGAACCAGCTGCAGGCAACAACTCTCGTGGCCCTGTATTGCAGTGGCTTGCTGCTACAAATTGACAGCAACAATGCGGTAACCCCGTGCTGGCCGAGGCCGGACATTGAATTTGGTCATCGTGTCTGC
The DNA here is from genome assembly GCA_029863705.1 of Gammaproteobacteria bacterium. GTDB lineage: Bacteria > Pseudomonadota > Gammaproteobacteria > Steroidobacterales > Woeseiaceae > UBA1847. The sequence continues at coordinate 34,941 of JAOTUU010000010.1, read as the reverse complement.
CGCGCTTTCGAGACTTACCTGTTGCTGCATGAAGATGCTCAGCTGAGTTTTGAATGGGCGTGGAGCCTGCTGAAGAACATCTCCTACAATGACGAGCTTTACCTCGCGGTTTGTGCGAGCTGCGAGACGCGCTATGTCCAGGATGCTTACGCCCTGGATCACAGGTCCTGCCCATCCTGCGAGATCGAAGCGAATCGGCTTCGCCGCCCGAGCGCGCATAGTTTCGGCAGCCCCTGACCCTATCAGTACTGGCGATTTTCAAATGAGTCTGTACCCTTGCGAGCAGATGGAGAATTACAACGTATTTGCCGGCGCGTTTGTCGACAGAAGTGGTGAACGGCGCAAGGACCTTGACTGGCTAGCGGACGCAGTAAGCAACGAAAACAGTCGCTTCGTACCTGTCTGGGGAGATCAGTGCCTGGTCGATAGAGACTTGCAACATGCGGTGTTACTTGAACATCAACATATCGAGCCGTTCATCGACGAACGTGAGCTAATATTTCTTGGTGTGTTTCGCGACCATCCTTGCTTCGCAGTTGCGATCGATTCATCTGGCGACGCACCGTTGTCAACCTTCGGTGAGTTTCGGCAACTACGCTTCCTGGGCACGGTGTTGCCACCTGACGAATCAAACCTGCTGGCGCATGCGCGTGCTCTCGTGCTGTGGCATGCATCACAGGTTTTCTGCGGCACCTGTGGAACAGCGGCTCAACCCGGAGCCGGGGGCAATTCTCGTGTCTGCACAAATTCGGAATGTGGGCGAGTAATTTTTCCTCGCGTGGATCCGGCCATTATCGTACTGGTTACCGACGGCAAACGTTGCCTGCTCGGCAGGCAGGAAAACTGGCCAGAGGGCAGCTACTCGACCATCGCCGGTTTCGCCGAGCCGGGAGAGAGCCTGGAAGATGCCGTGCGCCGGGAGGTCTACGAGGAGACCAATATTCAAGTGGGCGAAGTGACCTATCACAGCTCCCAACCCTGGCCGTTTCCTTCGGCCTTGATGCTCGGTTTTTTTGCCGAGGCGACATCTGAAGATATCGTGCTCAATGACAAGGAACTTGAAGACGCGCAGTGGTTTACGCGGGATGATTTGAGGTCGGGGTTTCCAAAACTACCGTTTCGAATTTCCATTGCACGTCGGCTCGTCGATCACTGGATGCAACTCGGCAACGACAACTGACATGTGCCTGGTCGTTCTGGCGTTTGACGCGCACCCGGAGTTTCCATTGATCGTCGCCGGCAACCGCGACGAGTTTCATGCTCGCCCTACTCAGGACGCTGCCTGGTGGCCCGACGATGCGAATATCCTCGGTGGGCGTGATTTATTGGCCGGCGGTACCTGGCTCGCAATGCATCGCAATGGGCGTTTTGCGACGGTTACAAACTACCGCGATGCGGAAGCGAAGAGTGGCAAGCTTCGATCACGCGGCCACCTCGTCGCTGAATTTTTGCAAAGCAAGCTCTCACCGATCGATTATTTGCGAGGCATCGATGACACCCTTTACGCGGGATTCAATCTGCTGGTTGCCGATAGGGGACGGCTCGCCTACCTGTCGAACGAGGGCGGAGAGTTGAGAGAGTTGCCGGCTGGTATCTATGGCCTGAGCAACGCCACGCTTGACGCGCCCTGGGAGAAAGTTAAACGCAGCAAAGCCCGTCTTCAGGTATTGATAGATCAAGGCGACGTCAACCAAACGCAGTTACTACGACTGCTCGGTGACAGGGAAAAGGGACCGCTCAATGAGGTGCGGCCCGGTCGGCTGCCCTACGCGACCGCGCATGCGATTACCGCACCGTTTATCGTTTTACCGGATTACGGCACACGATGTTCAAGCATCGTTCAGATGCGTAGTGATGGCCGTTGCGAGTTCCTTGAGCGGCGATTCGACGCGAGTGGAAAGCAATCCGGCGAATCGCGAATGTCATTCAGCGCCGGCGTAAACCGATAGCAGCCAATTACGGATGTCCTGTATTTCTTCGGCGCACACGGCGTGTGCCATCGGGTATTCGTGCCACTCGACGTTGAAACCCGATGCTACAAGCAAATCCGCAGATGCGCGCCCCATTTCCATCGAAACCACCGGGTCAAAACTGCCATGCGCCATGAAAATGGGCAGACTCAGGTCACCACATTGCGGGTTATCAATGACCTCGGACTGGAAATACTTGGGTATCGGCATATACGTCGACAGCGCCATCAAGCCTGCGAGTCTGTCCGCAAAACGCAGCGCAACGTGAATCGCAATTGCACCGCCCTGAGAAAACCCGGCCACGACGATGCGATGAACATCGATACCTCGCTCAATCTCTCTTTCAATCAGGGCATTAACAATGCTGGTGCTTTCCCGGATGCCGGCGTCATCGGCCGGACCATCGCGATCAAAATTAAGAACGTCATACCAGGCACGCATAGACATGCCGCCATTCAGGGTCACCGGCCGCACCGGCGCGTGCGGAAACACGAAGCGCAGCGGCAGGCTCTCCGGCAGCCTGAGTTCCGGCACGATCGGCTCGAAGTCGTGGCCATCGGCACCCAGGCCATGCAACCAGATCACGCTGCCTATGGGCGTTTCGCCGGTTTCAACTTGCACCGTTTCAGGTAAGGCCATCCACAGTTCCCTGTATTCGTAGAGTCGCGCAGTGTAACCCGAAAAATTGTAAAAAATATGATTCAGGGGCTTGACCTATTATGCGCATTGTCGTTATTCTATGCGCATATTTATGCGAGCAATATGATGCCGAACTCAACTCGGGAACAAACGCTACGCCGCGACGCAATCCGGCAGCTGCTGTCGCGCGCGCCAGCCGATACCCAGCAATCGCTTGTCCAGGAGCTGATTGCGCGCGGGCTCGTTGCGACGCAATCCAGTGTTAGTCGGGACCTCAAGGACATCGGCGCAATCAAGACCGGCCGCGGCTACGAGCTGCCGAACGCGAATTCAAGTGACGACGATCTAACAGGTGTTGCTGAGTTTATCCGCGGCGTTACGCCGGCCGGCCCCAATCTAACCGTCATCAAAACCGCCATCGGTGCGGCTCAACGCGTGGCACTGGCGCTGGATCGTAGCGACTGGCCCGAGATGATTGGCAACATCGGTGGCGATGACACCGTGTTTGTCGCATCAGATTCCGGCAGTAGCCAGAAAATTTTGATCGCGAAAATCGAACGCGCCTGCGCGTAAACAACACTTTCAGGGAAATATTGTGAGCACAGATCAATCACCCATTATTCTCGCGTTCTCAGGCGGCCTCGACACCTCGTTTTGTGTGCCGTGGCTCAAAGAAACCTACGGCCGAGAGGTAATCACCGCCACAGTCGACACCGGTGGTATCGACGCTGGCGCGGCCGTATCGCTCAGGGAGCGGGCGATGGCGCTCGGTGCGACTGAACATGTTGTCGTTGACAGCAAGCAGGACTTTTTCGACTCGGTCATTCGCTACCTGATCGCCGGCAACGTGCTTCGCGGGCAAACCTATCCGCTGTGCGTTGGAGCAGAGCGCGGCTTGCAGGCTGCCCGGCTCGCGCAACTTGCGAAAGACAGAGGTGCAACGACCGTGGCCCACGGCTGCACCGCAGCCGGAAACGATCAGGTTCGATTCGAAGTTGCGCTTCGCACACTCAATCCTGGCCTGGAAATCCTCGCACCGGTGCGCGACAACAACTGGGTTCGCGAAGAACAACTCACGTACCTTGAAGATCAGGATATGCCGTTGCCGACGCAAGGTTCTGCGTATTCAATTAATCGCGGCCTGTGGGGCATAACGATCGGTGGCCAGGAAACGCTGACATCCAAAAACGCAATTCCCGAAGACGCCTGGGTGCTATCGGCGAACGCGTTCAGCAATCCGCAGCCGCCGTCACAACACACCCTGGACTTTGAGGCCGGTGTGCCAGTCGCGCTCGACGGTACCTCGTATTCGCCTGTCGAACTCATTGAGAAACTCGAGGAGCTGTCTGGCAGTTATGGCATTGGCCGGGGCATTCACCTTGGCGATACCGTATTGGGCACAAAAGGTCGCGTGGCTTTTGAGGCACCGGCAGCAATAACTCTGCTTACTGCCCATCGCGAACTTGAGAAGCTCGTGTTAAGCGCGCAGCAAATGCGCGTCAAGGATACGATCGCAGCCATCTACGGCGACCTCGTGCACGAAGGCAAGCAGCTGGATCTTGTGTGCGATGACATAGAAGCCATGCTGAGCTCGTCGCAAAGACGCGTTACCGGAACCGTCCGGTTTTCCTTGAAACCTGGCAACCTTTTTGTCGAGGGTGTTGAATCACCTCATTCTCTGCTCGCCGCTACCAAGGGCGTGTACGGCGAGACTGCCGGCGAATGGACAGCCGCCGATGCGCTCGGCTATGCCCGCATCCTCTCGTTGCCTGGCTCGCTGCAAACACGCGCGGCCGGAGGCCGGCAATGAAAAGTATTGTCGTAGACAAGATTGCCTCTGTTGCCCAGCACTCAGAACTCGGGCACGAGTTGCGACTGTCTGCGGACATTCCGTGCGAAGAAGGTGTGCTCGTAGCTGTCCGCGTACTCAATAACAAGGCGCGCTATAACCAGTTGGAGCTGACGTCAGGTCGCATGGCAACGGTAACCCAGGGCGACATTGTCGTCGGGGCGCTCGGTCACCGCAACGCATTGCGCGGCTACTCCGGTCGTTTGCCGACCGAACTCACGCCAGGCGATACCATCCAGCTGCTCAACATCGGCGGCGTTCTTGGCCATTGTGACTCGGCAAATCCCGACGTGGGACCACCGTTCGATTGCAAGGTTCTCGGAACCGTACTGCATTTTCCGTACCTCGGCGAAAGAATCGGCATACCGGCACGTGCAGGGATGAAAACGCTTGATGTAAACGCACTACTAGACTCGAAAGGCGTGCCAGTTGTCGCACTTGCCGGTACCTGCATGGATTCGGGTAAGACAGCCGCCGCCTGCGCGATCGTCAGCCGCCTGAGACATCTCGGCCTGCACGTAGCCGCGTGCAAAGCGACTGGCGTTTCACTGCGGCGTGACATCCTGACAATGGAAGACGCCGGCGCGTCGGAAACGATGATCTTCTCCGACCTCGGAGTCGTTACGACAACTGCGAGGAATGGGCCCGCACTGACGCGCGCATTACTGACGAGCCTTGCAGAGAAAAATCCCGATGTCATCGTGCTTGAGCTCGGCGACGGCCTTCTCGGTGCCTACGGTGTCGAAGCGATATTGTCCGACGAGGCGATTCGCAATGCGTTGACCGCCGTTATCCTGTGCGCAAACGATCCGGTTTCTGCCTGGGGCGGCGCGAAAATTCTTCGCGAGAGTTTCAACATTGAACCTGCTGTCGTAACCGGGCCGGCGACTGACAATGCCGTCGGTGTTGATCAAATATCCGAGCGAATATCGTTGCCGGCAATCAACGCCTTGTCGAATGGCGTGGCTCTCGGTGACCTGGTCGCAGACTTGCTGCGGCACAAGGACGTAGCATGAGCAAAAAAATACAGGCCGTCATCCTGGGTGGCACCGGCTATGTCGGTGGCGAGTTGCTGCGCCTGATTTCAGCGCATCCCCGTTTTGAACTCGCCGCAGTGGTGTCGGAAAGTCGTAGCGGTGAGCTGATTGGCGAAACGTTCGCGAACCTCGCTCACGCTGTTGCAGGCCAACGATACGTATCGCACGAAGACTGGGCAGATTTTATAGACGATGGCGGCCAACTGGCTTTGTTCTCGGCTGCACCGCACGGTGCTTCGGCCGCGTTGATCGCAAAAGCGCTGGCGACAGCGGAACATAAGAAACTGACCGTACACGTTGTCGATTCCTCGGCCGATTTTCGATACGCCAGCCAGCTGGACTATGAAGCAGTCTATGGTACCGAGCACGGTGCGCCTGAATTGCTGCCACAATTCCAATCAGGCGTTCCCGAGCACGTCAGCGAGATCACGGCACAGCACGTTGGTCACCCCGGCTGTTTCGCCACGGCAATTCTGCTGGCTTCTGTGCCGCTCATTCAGTCGGGCCTGACAAATAGTGAAATATTCGTCACTGGCGTCACGGGCAGCACGGGCTCAGGAAGAAACCCGCAGCCCGGCACGCACCACCCGGAACGTCACAGCAACATGTATGCCTACAAGCCGCTGGCGCATCGACACGCGCCAGAGATTGCGAGGCTGACAGAAGCTGCAAGCGGCCGCGAAACTAAAGTCAATTTCGTACCGCATTCCGGCCCATTTTCGCGCGGCATCCACGCGACAGTCCAGGCAAAAGCAATGCAACGCGTCTCTGACCAGGTGATTCGCAACGTTTACGAGAAAGCGTACGCCGAGTCCGCATTTATCGACGTCGTGAGCGGCACGCCGAGACTCAAGAATGTTGTTGCCAGTAACTATTGCCAGATCGGCGTCGCCGCGGCGGAGGATACCGTTGTTGTGATGAGTGTTATCGACAACCTTGTAAAAGGTGCCGCCGGCGGTGCAGTGCAGTGGATGAACCGCCTGTGGGATCTGCCGGAGACGACGGGGCTCACCGCCACCGCGCCAGGATGGACCTGAGAGATGCTTAGTACAACAGGCGCAATTGCGGCCATCGATCCGCGCGTACGCGAAGCGGCGACTACGCTGTCCGTATACGGCCAGCTGCCGTTCGTTCCCGAGCGAGCGAGCGGTTGCAACATCATTACAAACGATGGCCGCCGAATCCTCGATCTGTATGGAGGACACGCTGTGGCTGCGCTGGGATATGGGCACCCGCGCCTTACGGCTGCCATTAGCGAACAAAGTGCGAAGCTGCTGTTTCAAAGTAATGCTGTTGCCCTCGAGGTTCGCGCTCAAGCGGCCGAGAAACTGCTCGGCATTGCGCCGGACGAACTCAAGCGCGTGTTTTTCGTAAATTCCGGCGCGGAGGCAAACGAAAATGCATTGCGCATGGCGTGTGTCGTGACGAATCGCAAAAAGATACTCGCCATTACGCGAGGCTTTCATGGCCGCACCGCCGCTGCGGGAGCAGTAACCTGGAAATCACAAAAGTGGTACGGTTTTCCATCGACTCCGTTCGACGTTGAGTTCATACCACGCGATGATTGTGACGCTGCCGCAGCGATGATCGGCCAGGATGTTGCCGCCGTCATTGTCGAGCCGGTGCAGGGTGTCGCGGGTGCTTACGACCTGTCACACGAGTTCCTGACCACGTTGCGTAAATTGACGCGCCAGGTCGGTGCGCTTTTTATCGCTGACGAAGTGCAGTCGGGCATCGGGCGATCGGGTCAGTATTTCGCCGTACAGTCGCACGGCATTTCACCGGACATCATGACCGCTGCAAAAGCGCTGGGCGGAGGTGTGCCCTGCGGCGCCGTTTTGTGCGCTGACGAAGTCGCCGCGCATTTCGGTCCTGGCGATCTCGGAACGACTTTTGGCGGAGGACCATTGGCCGCAGCAGCAATTATTGCAGTCATTGAGTCGATCGAAGCTGAGGGTTTGTTGCATAACGTCCGGCAGCGGGAAACACAGATTCGCGAACAGTGCGTCAAGGGCCCCGTGCAGAGAATCCAGGGCAAAGGCCTGCTGCTCGGGCTCGTTTGTGACCGCCCGGCTGTCCAGGTGCGCGATGCGTTACTTGAGCACGATATATTGACCGGCACGAGTGGCGACCCGAACGTATTGCGTATTCTCGCCCCGCTCGTCCTTGAATCGCATCATGTCGATCACCTTGCAGATGCGCTGGATTCGATCGCTCCGCCGATCGCATAATGGCCGATCGCACAACCCCAGAGAGACAAAAATGAAAAACTTCAACGACCTTGCCGACTTCACGAATGATCAAATTCAGGGCTTGCTGGAACTGGCCAATCGCCTTGATGCGCATCCGGAACCACACGCGCTGCAGGGCAAGGTTCTGTCGCTATTATTTCTGAGCCCATCGTTACGCACGCTGGCCTCGTTTCAGGCGGCGATGGTTCGGCTCGGCGGTGGTTCATTTGTCATTTCGCCGGAAATGTCGATTCACGGTATAGAGACGCGCCCTGGCATCGTCATGGACGGCGCAGCAGCAGAACATATTCGCGAGGCCGTACCGGTTATTGCTTCCTACGGCGACGCGATTGGCATTCGTGCGTTCGCGCAGCGCAAGAGTCTGGAAGCGGACATAGCCGAGACGGAGTTCAGTGCCCTCACGGATCTGATCGATACGCCTTACATCAACATGGAGTCCGCGATGGGCCACCCTTGCCAGAACCTCGCAGACTGGAAAACGCTCGATGACCTCGGCGTCCCGGCCAACGGCGGTAAATTCGTTCTGAGCTGGGCTTATCATCCGCGGGCGCTGCCGCTGGCAGTGCCCTCTTCAACGCTGCGCATGGCCGCACAACGTGGCATGGACGTCACGGTGCTTCGTCCGGAGGGTTTCGAATTACCCGACCCCGTGATGCGACAAGCCAGGGACGCGGCGGAGGCCAACGGCGGCTCTATTCATGAGACAGATGACAGGCGTGAAGCAATGCAGGGTGCGCAGGTCATTTACGCGAAGTCCTGGTCATCCACCCGGCATTACGGCGACAGGCTCGGTGACGAAAAACTACGCAACGAGCTTATCGACTGGTGCGTCGACGAGCCCTGGTTCGACAATGCCCGGGACGATTGCCGCTTTATGCACTGTCTGCCGGTGCGCCGCGGCGTTGTCGTTAGCGAATCTGTGCTCGACGGACCACGCAGCGTCGTTATCCACGAAGCGCGCAATCGGATGCTCGCGCAAATGGCCGTGCTGCATCAGATGTTAGGTGCTCAGTCATGACGGCCCGTAAAGACCGCGCCATCGTCGTGTCAGCGCTCAAACACGCGGCACCGTACATTCGTCTTTTTAAAGGCAAAGTGTTCGTCCTGAAGGCCGGCGGCGAGATCTTCGCAGACGCCGCCCAAACCCAGGCGTTTATGGAGCAGGTTGGCATTTTGCACCAGGTGGGCATCCGGGTCGTCATGATTCACGGGGGCGGCCCTCAATCAACCGCACTTGCGACCGCACTCGGACTCGATACGACATTCGTCGACGGCCGCCGTGTTACTGATGGCCCATCACTCGATGTTGCAACGATGGTCCTTAATGGTCAGATCAACACACGCGTGCTCGCGGCTTGCAGGGATCTGCAAATTCCGGCCGTAGGTATCAGCGGTGTTGATGCAGGACTCATCCGGGCACACCGCCGGCCACCGGTCGAGCGAAAAGGGGAGTCTTCAGTGGACTATGGATTCGTCGGCGACATCGATTCGGTCGATGCTGACATCCTGGTCAAGCAGCTCGATAACGGCCTGATGCCAGTTGTTAGCCCTTTGTCCTGCGACGAATCGGGAACCGTGCTGAATATCAACGCCGACACCGTCGCGGCCGCGATCGCGGCCGAGCTCAACGCCGAAAAGCTCATACTCGCGACCGGGGCTCCCGGCATCCTCGAGGACGTCGACGACCCTCAATCGCTGATCAGCTACGTCGACCGAGCCGCCCTCGACAAACTCAAGGCCGAGGGAAAACTGGCCGACGGCATGTTGCCCAAGGCCGCGGCCATCGACGCGGCGCTTGCGAACGGCGTGAAGCGCGTGCACGTCATTTCCTTCAAAGTAGCGGACAGCATCCTGCTCGAAGTCTTCACCAATGAAGGCACCGGGACATTGGTCGTGAATGACATCGCTGCGCTTACGCCAGCCGAGCAAGGCGGTAATACCGCATGAGCCGGCTGTGGGAAAAAGGCCTGCCACTGGACGAGCGCGTATTGCGCTATACGGCTGGCGAAGACCATCTTCTGGATGCGCGGCTGGTGTCTTACGATGTCAGGGGCTCGATCGCGCACGCCGAAATGCTGGCGACGGTTGACCTCATCAGCGCAGACGATTGCGCCGCAATCTGCGACGGTCTCAAAGCGCTTGAGGTTGGTTTTTCTCAGGGGGAATGGAGCATAAGCCTCGAGGACGAGGATGTGCACACCGCCCTCGAATCACGGCTAACCAAGGAGATCGGTGACGCCGGCGCGAGACTGCATCTCGGCCGCTCGCGAAACGACCAGGTGCTAACAGCATTGCGCCTGTATCTTCGCGATGCGGCAGACGACCTTGCAGGACGCGTGATTAGCTTGCGCGAGTCGACTGGTCAACTGGGCCAGCGACAGGGTGAATTGCAAATTCCCGGTTACACGCATATGCAACATGCAATGCCCTCGACTGTCGCGCTGTGGTGTGGCGGCTTTGACGAAGCGTTCGGCGACGCTGTCGACGGGCTGCAATCAGCCCAGCGACGCATTAACAAGAACCCGCTCGGTAGCGCAGCAGGATACGGTACGCCGGGCCTGCCCCTGGATCGGGACGTAACTACTGACAAGCTCGGTTTTGCCGTCACGCAAGCACCGGTCACGTCTGTGCAATTGTCACGCGGCAAGGCTGAGAGCACGCTGCTGTTTGAGATCACCCTGCTGATGCAGGACCTCGGCCGCATGGCCACTGACCTGTTGCTGTTTTATACGCAGGAGTTTGCCTATATCTCGCTGGCGCCAGAGGTGACGACGGGCTCGTCAATCATGCCGCAAAAACGCAACCCCGATGTCCTCGAGCTGCTGCGCGCGTCGTCGGCTACGGCCCACGCCTGTCTGGACGAGGCGATGATGATCACCGCAAAACTGCAATCCGGCTATCAGCGTGATCTACAGCGTCTCAAGGCACCATTATTTCGCGCCATTGACCTGGCGGCGGATAGCGTAGACATCATGGCCTACCTGCTCGATGGCATGAAATTTCGCCCGGAGAACATAAAGTTGGACGACGGCATTTTCGCCACTGAAGAGGCGTACCGGCTCGTTCGCGAAGAAGGCATTCCTTTCCGCACCGCATACAAGCAAGTCGCCAAACGCTATTCAAAGTGAGCGGTGGCGCTTTATACTCGACGTACCTTCCAAACAGGTCGACTCAAATGAAATCAATTTCCGCAACGCTTGGCTTGCTGCTCCTTATCCTTACTTTCGCTGGCTGTGGTCAGAGCGGACCGTTGTACGTTCCAGGCGACCCCAGTTCGATTCAGGCACCGCCTGAGGAACCGAAACAAAGCGAAGAGAAAGACGAAGACGCTGAGGATGCCGACAGGCAATAGCGCGGTCGTTTCCTGATGTCCGAAGTCGACCTGGTACTTGTTGACGGCTCGTCCTATCTGTATCGGGCGTTTCACGCATTGCCGAACCTGAGCAACGCGCAGGGTGAGCCGACCGGCGCCCTGCACGGCGTATTGTCGATGATCAACAAGCTGCGGCGCGAACAGCCGACAGCGCTGGTGGGAATCGTTTTCGACGCGCCAGGCAAGACATTCCGTGACGATTTGTATGCCGACTACAAGGCTACCCGCCCGCCAATGCCGGATGATCTTCGCTCACAGGTTGAGCCGTTGCTGCAGGCGATCAGGGCAATGGGGCTGCCGTTGCTGCAAATCGAAGGTGTTGAGGCTGACGACGTCATAGGCACTTTGTGCCACGCGGCTGCGGCAAAGAACCTCAACGTGTTGGTATCGACAGGTGACAAGGACCTCGCTCAACTCGTCAACGACAATGTGACGCTCGTGAACACCATGAACGAAAGCGTTATGGATCGCGATGGCGTTAAGGCGAAATTCGATGTATGGCCAGAGCAGATCATCGATTACCTGGCCCTCGTTGGCGACAGCTCTGACAACATCCCAGGCGTGCCGAAGGTGGGCGCGAAAACTGCGGCCAAGTGGCTCAATCAGTACGACAGTGCCGATGGCATCGTCGATCACGCAGACGAAATTGTCGGCAAGGTCGGCGAGAGCCTGCGTGAGAATATCGAGTCGCTGCGTCTTTCCCGGGAGCTGGCAACCATTCGGCTTGACGTCGAACTACCGATCGTACTCGATGAACTCAAGCCGGCTGAATCAGATACCAGCCGCCTGCGCGACCTCTACAGCCGATTCGAATTGCGTACCTTGCTAAGAGGGCTCGATGAGCAGGCAAGTGAGGCGCCACCCGACGCCGAAGACGTCGCTACAAACTACGAGACCGTCGTAACGTGGGCGGCATTTGAGCGCTGGCTGGAAAAAATTGAAGCTGCAGAACTGGTCGCGATTGACACGGAAACAACGAGCCTTGACTACATGGCAGCCGAAATCGTTGGCGTGTCACTTAGTGTCAAAGCCGGAGAAGCCGCCTACATACCGCTGGCCCATGACTATCCCGGCGCGCCCGACCAGTTGCCGCGCGAAGAGGCCCTCGAGAAACTACGGAGCTTTCTGGAAAGCGACGACCATAAAAAGGTCGGCCATCACCTCAAGTACGATGCCCACGTGCTCGCTCGCCACGGCATTCACTTGCAGGGCATGCAATTCGACTCAATGCTCGAGTCATATGTCTTGAACAGCGTTGCGACGAGACATGACATGGATTCCACGGCGCGCCTTTACCTGGGGCGGGAAACCATCCATTTCGAAGACGTCGCCGGCAAAGGTGCCAAGCAACTGACGTTCAACCAGATAGATCTCGAGACCGCGGCTCCGTACGCGGCCGAAGACGCCGACATCACATTGCAGCTGCACAAGACCTTATGGTCCAAGCTCGGAGAAGTCGACTCACTGCGTGATGTCTACATCAATATCGAGCAACCGCTGGTTCCTGTTCTTCTCGAGATGGAAGAGACCGGGGTACTGATCGATCGGCAGATGCTTGCCAAGCAAAGTGCCGAGCTCGCCAAAACAATGATGTCGCTCGAGCACGAAGCTCACGAGCTCGCCGGCGGCCCTTTCAATCTCGGCTCGCCTAAACAGCTGCAGCAGATTCTGTTTGAAAAGCTCGAGTTACCGGTTGTTCGCAAAACCCCAAAGGGGCAGCCATCAACCGCCGAAGATGTCCTCACGGAACTCGCCGGAGACTACGAGCTGCCGCGCGTCATCATCAACTATCGCAGTGTCAGTAAACTCAGAAGTACGTACACGGAGAAACTGCCGCTGCAAATTGCCCCGAGTACCGGCCGCGTGCACACGTCTTATCACCAGGCTGTTGCTGCAACAGGTCGCCTGTCATCGACCGATCCGAATTTACAAAACATCCCTATTCGCACGCCCGAAGGCCGCCGTATTCGCCAGGCGTTCATTGCCCCTGAGGGCCACGTTCTGCTGGCTGCCGACTATTCCCAGATCGAATTGCGCATAATGGCTCACCTGTCCGGCGACAAGGGGCTGCTGGCTGCGTTCGCTGCGAACCTCGATGTGCATCGCGCAACCGCGGCGGAAGTGTTTGAGACGGAACTCGAGGCGGTCAGCGACGATCAGCGGCGTTCGGCTAAGGCTATCAACTTCGGTTTGATGTACGGCATGTCGGCCTTCGGCCTCGGCAAACAACTCGGCATTCCCAGGGGACAGGCGCAGGAGTACGTGGACCTCTATTTCGATCGCTACCCGGGCGTCAAGGCCTACATGGACAACACCCGCGAGTCGGCCAGCAAACACGGCTATGTCGAAACGGTGTTTGGTCGCCGCCTGTATCTTCCGGAGATTAACGCGCGCAACGCGCAGCGGCGGCAATATGCGGAGCGCAGCGCCATCAATGCGCCTATGCAGGGAACCGCCGCCGACATCATCAAGAAGGCCATGTTGGCTGTATACGACTGGCTCGAAAGCGATCCTTCAGGCTCGCGCATGATCATGCAAGTGCACGACGAGCTCGTGTTTGAAGTGCCGGAGGCGGCGGTCGACGCCGTCAAAGAAAACGTTATTGACCTTATGTGTAATGCCGCCAAGCTGTCCGTGCCGCTGCGTGTTGACGCGGGCATGGGCAGGAACTGGGACGAGGCGCACTAGGCGCCCGGATCATGATTTAGACAAAGTCCAGATAATAACCTTCGAAAAATCAGCGGTTTACGATTTTCGAGGAACTCCCGGATCGTAATACACTCCAATTATCCTGAGTGCATTAGTCACTCGCCTGTTTACCTCCCTAAGCAGGCGTGCAACTTGGTGACCCCAAGCCAGTTGCTTTTTCTTACCCCGGGACACGTAGTGTCTCGGGGTATTTTTTTAGTTTTTGTTCCCGGCGCCAAGAAACTTCTCAAGCATTGCACGGGCTTCATCCTCGCCCTGCCGATTGAGCGCCGAGAACGCCTGCACAGTGGCTCTGTCGCCCACTTCCTTTTGCACCTGCAAAACCGCGGTAGCCATCTGCCCCCTTTTCAACTTATCGGCCTTGGTGAGGAGAATATGAATCGGCAGTTGCGCTTCGTCGGTAAAGGCCATCATCTGGCGGTCATAATCCGTGAGTTTACGGCGTATATCGACGATCAGGAGCAGGCCATTGAGGCTCTCGCGCGACTTGAAATACTGGCTCAGCAGTTCGCCCCAGTGGCGGCGCATCGAATCCGATACACGTGCGAAGCCATAGCCAGGCAAGTCTACGAGACGCCGTCCCTCTTGCAGACTGAAGAAATTGACAAGCTGAGTCCTGCCCGGCGTCTTGCTTGTCCGCGCAAACTGCCTCCGATTGACGATGACATTGATCGCGCTGGATTTGCCTGCGTTCGAGCGCCCCGCAACCGCAACCTCGCTGCCGTCATCGGGCACGAACTGGTTCAAGGCATTTGCACTCTTGATAAATTGAGCTTCTGGGTACTGTGACATGGGGGAATACGCAGGATTTCTGTGTATAATTTGGGGCTGCTAGTCTGACGGCTTCGGCGCCACGCGGCAAGGCAGTTTCAAAATCTCGCCGCCCGTCACTGGCCAATCATTTGCTACGAATTGTCGATAGAACTGTTGCGCAGGCTCAGGCCAGCACAAAGAAGATACGGATAAAGAAAAATGAAACCAAATCTCGCTCCGATCGTTTTACTAGCAGCTTTTACGCTGTTCGCAGCCCAGGCCCATGCCGAAAGTCTCGTCGACGGTTCTATTGATGCCGGCAAAGCAAAAGCCATGACCTGCACAGCTTGTCATGGTGCCGAGGGCAACAGCAGCATTCCGACTTGGCCGAATATTGCCGGTCAGGGCGCCAGCTACATCGTCGCCCAGCTGAATGCATTCAAGGACGGCACGCGTGCTGACCCGCTCATGGCGCCACAAGCAATGATGTTATCGGACGAAGATATGCGAAATATCGCGGTCTACTTCGAGAGCCTGCCCGCCGCCGCAATGGCAGTCGCCAACCCGGCTACTATCCGTAAAGGCGAAGCACTTTATCGTGGTGGAAATGCCGACGCCGGCATCCCGGCTTGTCTTGCCTGCCACGGCCCGACGGGGCGCGGCAATCCAGCGGCTAACTACCCGGCAGTGCAGGGGCAGCATGCAACTTACACTGCAAAGCAATTGCGAGACTATGCGTCCGGTGGGCGAACATCTGATGGCAAGACGCGCATGATGCGCGACATCTCCGCCCGGCTGAGCGCGGACGATATCGAGGCTCTCGCCTCTTATGTACAAGGCTTACATTGATGAGACAACCATTCGTAATGAAACAATTATCGTTCTTAAGCATCGTTCTCCTGTTGCTGGCCGCGTGTGGCCAGGAAGAACCAGCAACTCCCGCCGTCGAGGAACAGCCAGCCGTCGAGGTTGAGGCCGTCGAGACCGTTAGCGACGAGGTCACCGCTGACGAAGTCGTCGAAGAGGTGCTTGAGGTCGTTGAGGAGTCTGCCGCAGAGCCGGAGGCCGGCGAACAGGCCATTTTGCTCGCTCGGGCCGACACCAAACCCGCACAGCAGGAATGGAAGTTTACCGAAGGTGAACATTTTGTCCGGCTGGTACCGACACAACCGACGCTTGGTGGAGCCGACAAGGTCGAGGTCGCCGTATTTTTCTACTATCAATGCCCACACTGTTTCACCTTCGATCCAATAATCAAGGGTTGGACCGAGGACAAGCCGGCCAATGTGCGTTTTGTGCAGATACCGGCAATGTTTAACCAGGTGCTCGTCTTGCACGGGCGCATGTTCTACACGAACGAGGTCCTCGCTCGCAACGGCGTCATCAAGGATGGCGAGGCTTTTAACACTGCCGTGTACCAGGAGATTCACCGCCGCAATAACCGCCTGTTGTCTGAGGCAGCAATTCAGAAGCTGTTTGAACGCTTTGGTGTCAGTGCCGACGATTTTGACGCCACCTGGAACTCCTTCGAGGTCGATCAGAAAATGCGCGTCGCCGCTGACCTGGCGCGGCGTTACAGCATTGCGAGCACACCAACTATCGTGGTCAATGGCAAGTATCGTACCAGCGGTGCCGAGGCTGGCACCTATGGCAAGCTGCTTGAGCTCATCGACGAACTCGTTGCCCGCGAAAGCATTCGCTAATAGCACCAGTCTAATCAACACCTTAGCGGCGCCTATTTTGGCGCCGCTTTTTGTTGTAATAAATGTCCCCCCCGCCCGTTCTACTTAGGTAACGGGGCGCGGCACGGCTGCGCCCGATAAATTTCGGGACCGTGTTAAGGGGACAGTCTCCATGAACAAAAAGAGTTTACCTGGCAAATCCTTTGTAGCAGCCATTCTTATGTCACTCGTAGTAACTGCGTGTGGCGGTGGCGGTTCCGGTAACAAGAACCGAGAACCAGCGCCACTGCCCGACATCGGCGAATGGTTGCTACCGCTCGATCGAATCGCGGATGGCGGGCCAGGCAGAGACGGTATTCCAGCACTGCAAAACCCTGAGTTCGAGTCCGCGGCAACTGTCTCGCTCCGCCTCACAAACCTGGCTGTTGCCATAAGGCACAACGGCGCAGTCAAAATATACCCACACGACATCCTGAATTGGCATGAGATAGTCAATGATGGTCCGGCTGATGACCCTTATTCGCTGAGTTACTGCCCGCTAACGGGATCCGCGTTGGCATGGAAGGGGTTGATGAGCCATGCTGATCCGTCCTTTGGTGTATCAGGGCTGCTGTACGACTCAAACCTGCTGCTTTTCGACCGCGAGACCTCCAGCGTCTGGTCTCAGATGTTTGGTATTTCGGTCAGCGGCCCACGCATCAGGGAAATACCGCAGGCAATGCAGGTTTTGGAAGGCTATTACGGCACGCTGCGCGGCATGTACCCGGACGCAATGGTGATGACCCGCAACACCGGATACATACGCGACTATATCGAGTACCCATATAGAGACTATCGGACCAGCGCCGACCTGTTATTTCTCGTCTCCAATATCGATAATCGCATGCATCCGAAGACACGCGTTATCGGTTTTCGCTCTGGAACTGGTATTGAGGCCAACGCCGTTTCCAAGGTTTACCAGCTGGGTGCATTCGGTCCCACGTTGCAGGCGATCAACGATCAGGTTGACGGTCAGGATATCGTCGTCGTCGGCAGCACCGATCTGAACTTCGCGGTTATCTACAGCCGCGAGCTAGCCGACGGTACTATTCTTGCGTTCTCGCCGGTAATCGACGATCTGCCAAACATCATGAGTGACGATGAGGGCAATGTCTGGGACTCGTTCGGCACTGCCGTCTCCGGGCCACGAGCGGGCGAACAGTTAGCTATGACAAATTCCTACGTAGCGTACTGGTTCGCCTGGGCAACCCACTTCCCCGATGCTCAGATCCACTTCAACGACTTATGACCATGAGGACATCAGGGACTATTTCTGCAGTTGTTTTGGTGCTTGCCAGCTCTTCAGGCTCGGCGTTTGCGTCGACTTGTAGCTGCGCAAGTGTACCTCTGCTCGGGGCAATGCAATCGGCGTCGCCAAATGACAAGCAGTGGTTTTTTGCGAGCACTTACGAGTTTCATGAGCTCAGCGAGCTCGTGAACGGATCGTCAACGATCCCCGACCAGACCGGCCGCGACCGGACGTCGCAGGCAATGGTCCTGGAACTGAGCCATGGCTTGTCAGAAAAGTGGTCATTTTCAGCGCTTGTGTCAGCCGTCGAGCATGAACGCGAAATTGGTGGAGATAGAGACAGCGCAACCGGGCTGGGCGACGCCGTCGTCATGCTCAAGTACTCACCAAGCACCATATCGCTGTTTTCAAAGGACACGCTCTCGTTCGGTATCGGCAGCCGGCTACCGATCGGTGTGGATGATGCGAAAGATGAAGGGCTGACATTAGCTGAAGACCTCCAGCCATCGACCGGATCCTACGCCGGCATGGTTTGGGCTTACTATGCAAGGGCACTCAACGAATCCAGAGGGGCGCAGATTTATGCGAGTGGCAGCTACACTTACAACGGCGATAATGACCGCGACTACCAGTTTGGCAACAACGTAACGCTGGCTTTCGGTGGTAGCTACCAGACTGCAACACCCTGGGGATTCAATCTCGAATTGCTTTACAGGAATGCGGATCGGGATCAGCGAAACAAAGTCGATATTCCGAACACCGGCGGAACATGGCTGGATATTAGCCCGGCTGTCCAGTACCACGTTTCGGATACGCTGGCACTGAAAGCATCTGCGAAGATCCCCGTCGCTCGCAATTTGAACGACACGCTGCAATTCACAACCAAGTACGCCGTACGCGTGTCGTTGTCCTATCTCTTTGGTAACTGACGGCCGATCTAGCCATTATCTTCAGCGACAATACGGAGATTGCCATCGGCTGATTCCCGCCAGTAAAGGCGCTTGATGGTTACGACGGTGTGGGTTGCATCGACGATGGTCTGGCGGAAGCGGCTCAAATACAAACCGTCCTCCTCCGGATCCGCCAGCAAGAGCACATCGTCCAGCGAGAAGTCTAGAATTTCCGCCGCGCCGATAGTCTGCAGACGATAAGCGGACCACTCATTTTCATTCATGCCGCGGTATTGAAACTCATTACTGTACAGCCTTAGGTAACGATACAGGTCTCCCGATAAATAGCTGTCTGTCCATTCGTCGAGCGCTGCATGCAATCGCTCTCGAATCGAAAACACCTGCTGTGGATCAATCCACTTGAGGTCGCGAGTGATGATTACCGGAGTGACCAGCGGTGTGAGCAGACCTGCAACAGCGAGCAACTCATCATTTGGCAACGCGATGCAACCGTCTGTATCGAGGGGTGGTCTGCGCTCACTGTCAGCCGCAACACCATGTATCCATATGCCATCGCCTGACCTGCCCAAGCGATGATCCCACGCATTGGGATAATCCAGCGGAAATGCAGTTGGACCGTACTTCTCATGCAATCTGCTGGTGTCCAACTGTTCATTGATGAAATAAATCCCAAGTGGCGTGCGCCGGTCCCATGCCCTGTATTTATCGACACCGTTTTGCCCGACGGAAATATAGCTTCCACCGTCAAGCTTCGCGCCCTGCTGCGTGACGACAAACCGATGCAATGTCGACGAGTTCGTCTCAGCGATGAGAACAGTCGATATCGAAGCTGGCAGCTGCAGCAAATAGCCCGGTACTGATCCGGGCTGCTGTGCTTTGGCCAGGCAGGAGAGGGTCAGGACGGCGAGTATGAATAGGCGCTGCATGCTTCGATATTACAGCTGCCCGTATGGCATCACCATGATATGTTGTCCCGGACAGAAATACGGCTTCAGGAACCCACAATGAAACGAATCGTTACTACTGCCGCACTTGCTCTTTGTCTGGGCCCGGCGTTGGCAGACCCAGCCACAGACGCATCATTTGAGGTACTCGCAGAGCAGTATCTCCAGGACTTGACGAGATTTTCGCCTGTCGGCGCAACGCTTATCGGCAATCACAACGCCGATGACCAACTCGACCAGGTCGATGCCGAAGCTCGCGACAAGAATCGTGCACTTTACAGAAAGTACCTGGCGGCACTTGATGAAATCGCATTCGACTCTTTGTCCCGCGCTAACCAGGTTGATTCAGAGATGTTGCGTGCGGAGTTGCAATCGAGCCTGTGGTCGCTCGACGAACTGCAACAATGGGCATGGGATCCGCTCGTATACGTTCGCATCTCTGGTAACGCGATTTACGGGCTCGTCGCCCGGGACTTCGCACCGATTGAGCAACGGCTTGCGAATGTTGCTTCGCGACTGGCACAGATGCCACGATTCCTCGAACAAGCGCGCGCTTCAATCGAGTTCGAACGCGTCCCTAAGATCCACGCCGAGACAGCCGTGCAACAAAACCCCGGGCTGCTGTCGATCATCGAGACAATGATCGTACCGCATATCGATACTCTGGCACCGGAAAGCCGGGATCGCCTCAACGCCTCAATAGAAACAGCCAGGGGTGCCGTAGCTGAACATCAATCCTGGCTAGAAGAAGAGCTATTGCCGCGAGCCGCCGGAAACTTCCGAATTGGCGCGGAACTGTTCGATGCGAAGCTTGCGTTTGCTTTGAATTCTCCGCTCGATCGAAAGGACATTAAGGCACGCGCCGAAGATGAGTACGAGGCTGTACGTAATGCGATGTATGAAATTGCGAAGGACGTTTACGCCGGCCAACACCCTTATACGACGTTTCCGGACACGCCGGACGAAGCCTACAAGCAGACCATTATTCGTGCAGCCCTTGAACAGGCCTATCAGCAACTTCCGCCACGCGACGGCATCGTCGCCATAGCAAAAGAACAGTTGCAGCAGGCGACCGAGTTCGTCGTCGAGCACAACATCGTGACAATGCCCGAGGATCCTGTCGATATCATCATCATGCCCGAGTTTCAGCGTGGCGTATCCGTCGCCTACCTGGATCCACCGGGCCCGCTGGACGTTGGCCAGAAAGCATTCTATGCCGTAGCACCGTTGCCGGCAGACTGGACCGAGGAACAGGTCAATTCGTTCCTGCGCGAGTACAACATACTGTCGATCCAGGACCTCACCATTCACGAAGGCGTACCTGGGCATTATTTGCAGATTGCACTGAGCAACCGCTATCCCTCTGCGCTTCGCAGTACCCTGTGGTCCGGACCGATGGTCGAAGGATGGGCGGTTTATGCCGAGCGCATGATGATTGACGAAGGTTATCTGGATCATGATCCGCTGATGCGGCTTATCAACCTGAAGTGGTATCTGCGTGCCGTTACCAACGCGATCATCGATTCTGCGATTCATGTTGACGGCATGACCCGTGACGAGGCGATGAAGCTGATGATCGAGGGTGGTTTCCAGGAGGAGCGTGAAGCTGCTGGCAAATGGATACGCGCGCAGTTGACGTCGGCTCAGCTCTCGACCTATTTCGTCGGCTACCAGGAACACGCCGAGATGCGTAAGGCTGTAGAATCCGAGTGGGGTGATGAATTTACGTTACGCCGCTACCACGATCAGGCGCTGTCCTACGGCTCGCCGCCCGTTAAGTTCATTCGTGCCCTGATGCTTGGCGAGCCTATCCCGAGAACAGCGCAATAAGACACAAAAACCTCGCGCATAAAAAAACCCCGCGACAGTTACCTGTCGCGGGGCTGGTTCTACCTAAAACGGTAGAGAGCTAAGTAGCAGCTCTTTAGAACCTCAAACGTGCGCTCAAACGAATCGTTCTCGGCTGCTGGTACTGCTGGATCAGACCGTAGTCAGAATCAGCGACCCCACCGTCAGTTTCAAAGAACTCGTTGTACAGCGTCGGGTTGGCGCTGTCGAAGATGTTAAAGACATCCAATGTCCACAGCACGCTGGCATTACCCATTTCCATATTGTACTGAGCAGTACCATCAATGGTCATGATGTCCGGCGTGGTGCCAAGCGAGCCACGTTGCACGGACTCTCCACCACAGAAGTGTGCGTCAGCGCCGTAGGCCTGGGCAAACACGTCTGTCGGGTGAACACCAAAACAGCTAACCGGGCGACCAGACTGCCACAGGATATTTGCGCCAAAACGCAGCCCGTTGTCCAGTTGATACGTACCGAAGGCTTTAATCGTGTGACGACGATCGTTCGGCAGATTGCCGTCCGAGTTGTCGGTCAGCCCTGGCTGGTCGAAGTTCTGCGTGATGCCTGCATCGTCCTGGCCATTATCAGACTTGACGTAACCTTCATGGTTACCCCAGCTGTGCGACCAGGTGTAGGACATCTGTGCGCCCCAGCGACCGTCGAATGGACGTGCCGTTGTGAACTCAAGAGCAGCGTATTGACGCTCTGCTTCCGGATAACCCAGCTGAGCAGCTGTCAGATTGATCGTCTCATCCTGTTCAGGGATGTAGATCGTCATGTCGTTACCAGGATTGGTCAGCACGTACTGGTGGAAGCCAGTGAAGTAATCAGTCGAATTACAATCTCTGGCTGGCGTGCCTGCACCGTCATCACAAGCGAGTTCGTCGCCTGGAATTGTGGACCAACCATTAGCAGCGTAGTAGGTGTTTACGGCCGCGTCGATGGCGATGTCTTCAATCGTGGTCTCGAGGTTACGGTAGATCGCCTTGACGCCGAGCTCTACGCCCGAGTCGAGGAAACGCTGGTAACCAACAATAAACTCGGTCTGGTACATTGCATCGAGGTTCTCGTCAGTTACAGAACGTGTATCAGGTACCGTTCCATCACCGAATAAGTCCTGGTCGAACTGCGCGCCAAGTCCTGTCGGTACAAACTGAGCATCTACGCTGACTCCATCCCAATCAAAGTAATCCTGGATGTAAGTCTCGTTACCAGCCATACGAATGTTCGTATTAGCTGCGATCGGCAGGTAGTACAGGCCGTAGTTTGCGAAGAACTTCGATGTACCGTCACCTTTTGGATCGAAAACAGCAGAAAGGCGCGGAGCCCACTGGTTGTCGACCTCGACGAAGATATCGCCGTCAGCGTTCAGGTTTTCGAAGTTTTCGTTACGCAGACCAAGCTCCAGCGTCCAATTGTCGTTGACTTCCCAAACGTCCTGGATGTAGAAGGCGTCTGAAACTGTCTCAAATGAACCACCAACGCTGTAGGTACGACGGCGAGCATTTGCGCCCTGCGGACATTCTGTAACTACGTCACAACCGTTGTACTCGTTCAGCGGATCAAGCAACCAGTAAGCACCACCTGAGTTGATCGTTGATTCGTCAGAGAAGTTATCTTCCGAGTCAAAGCCAAACGACAGGTCATGGTTACCAACAACCCAGTTCAGGTCAACACGTGTCATTTCGCGTGTATCGGTACCTTGAGAAACCGTGAAGTTCGACCACTCGCCCTGAGCGGCAAAACCGCCAGCGTCCGTGTATTGGTAAACAACAGGAATGCTTGCACTTGCAGGAGCCGTTGTACGAGCCTGCTCATTCTCACCGTAAGAAACGGATAAGCTGAAGTTATCACCGAAATCACCGGTGTAGGTAGCAATCCAGTTGTCGCCGCCACGCTCGTACAGCGTGTCACCAACATACGCACCACGTGTTTGCGTGGCGCCGTCGAATGCGTAAACCGCTTCTACGCCTGTGCGCTCATCTGAGAAGTTCGTGTACTCGAGGTGATGGTCATCGGTAATGTAGGCATCCAGCTTGAAGCCATAGAAACCTTCGTCGACTTCGTAGTCGAAGTCACGACCGCTCTGGATACCGGCATAACGCTGGTCCTGACCGTTGTCGCTGTACAAAGCGTAAAAGAACAGGCGATCTTTGATGATCGGGCCCGATGCGAAAACGTCAAATGTCGTCTCGTCGTCCTTGTCCAGCTTGTTAGCCGCGAGGAACGTTTCAGGACTTTCATTGATTTCGCTTTCGTAATAGACGTTGGCACCGAAGTTCCAGTCGTTAGACCCACTCTTTGATTTGGCGTTCATTACGCCACCGAGTGAACGACCGTACTTGGCGGAGTAGCCACCGGTCTTGATCTGCAGAGTCTCGTAGAACTCGAACGGAACCTGTGAGAAGCCAACACCTGTGCGGAAGTTGGTTGTATTCAGGCCGTTGATGAAGCTCGTGTTCTCGGCGATTGACGCGCCAGCAAATGCAACGTTGCCGTTGCCGCCGAAGCGGTAGTCACCACGACTCGTGCCTGGTGCCAGCAGTGCAACCGATGTCAGATCGCGTTGTACAGGCATTTCAAGCAGTGCATCAGCTGTGATTACGAGGCCAGATTCGGCAATGCTCGTATCCAGAGCCTCAACACGAGTACCGGTAGTTACGATCTCTTCGATCGCCTCTACTGTGGTTGCCATTGCAACTGTCGTTGCGCTACCCAGTGTAACGGTAACCGTGGCGCTATCAACCATGTTGCCGCTCTGCAGAACGCGCACTTCGTACGAGCCCGTTGGCAGACCGTCAAAACGGAATGCGCCATCAGAAGTTGATTTGGATTTCGTTGTACCACGCGAGTCGTCCGTAACTTCTACCACAGTACTCGAATCAGCACCGACTACTGTTCCACGAATGGAACCGCCGGACTGTTGAGCTTGGGCAGAGGTTGCGAGACCCAGAATCAATACAACAGCCGCAAGGCCGCTGAAAAGCTTCCGGGTGACAGACGCAGCAGATTTAATGCTGATCATTAGTGTGTCCCCTATGCTGTAAAGAGTGATCTCTAACTATATGTACTTGAGAAGAACGTCTTAACCGTCTGTTTTTTACACTTGCGGCCGTGAACGGGCTTTCCCACGTAGAGCAAGCGTAACATAAATGCCACAAACGCCAAATACATCTGGTTATAAGGCGATTTGCGGCCTTTTCGGGGACTATACAGACACCATCTTTTACACCATAAAGAACCTATATCTATTTGTTTTCACGCTGTTTTTTGTCATTTCACGTGATCGAAAGCAAGCCTCGTCCAGCTATGCCACAGGCGTGATATGTCAAGCTTTTCCGGGTCGATTTGCGCACCGTTTTGCGTGCCCGTTGCATTTTTACAACAAAGTTTGAGTGCTTATTCGTAGCGTAAAGCATCGATAGGATTCAGCCTCGACGCCTTGACCGCAGGCAGCATCCCGAAAATGACACCAACGGCAGTGCAAAACAGCAGGCCAACTACCGCCCATCCAACGGGAACAACCGCTTCGAATGATGACGAAATTCCCATCTTCACCATCATGTTGCCAATACCAAAGCCGACGGCAACACCGATGACGCCGCCGACGTTGCACAACACAATAGCTTCGAGCAGGAATTGCCGCAAAATGAAACGTGGTTTTGCACCGAGAGATTTGCGGATGCCAATTTCCTTTGTTCGCTCGGTTACTGAAACCAGCATGATATTCATGATGCCGATACCTGCGACAAGCAACGCAATGATGCCGATGATAAATGCGCCTACCTTGATGCCGGCTGTCATTTGATTGAACTCATTAATAGTGCTTTCGGAATTGAAGTACTCGAAGTTGTCTTTCTCTCCGCGACGCACACCGCGGACGCGGCGTAACACCTGCCTTGTCTCTTCAATAGCGTCATCAATTAACTCCGGTGACTTCGCGTGCACCGTAATGTTGACGGATCGTTCAAAGCCATTCCTGTCCGTCATTCCATAGGTACTAACGAATGTCGAAACAGGCATCAGGATATAGTTGTCGTACTGACCTCCGAATGCCGATTTCTTCTCGTCGAAAACACCAACAACCTGGTACTTGCGTCCGTCGACACGGATATCGCGGCCAACCGGGTCAAGAAACGGATACAAGCTCTGCGCAATGGCGCTGCCAATTACGACAACCTTGCGACCCGCGCGTACGTCCGTCTGTGAAATGTTTCGGCCATAAGCCACGAAATGCGTGTTGTTCTGCGGGTATTCGGGCGTACCACCAACAATCGAAATGTTGTCGTTTGTTTCCTCACCGCGAAATTCCGCCTTAAAACCGAAATCCCAAATCTCGGAACCGACGATATCTACCGACTCCACATTATCCCGAATAGCCTTTGCATCACTCAATGTCACGGGCGGGCGTCGCATTGCCTCACGACGCTCCTCATCAGTTGAAAATCCACTTGGCCATTTTTGTACCTGAAAGGTCTGTGCGCCCAGGACGCTCATCTCCTTTTCCATCGTGCCCTGAACTACGGAAATACCGGTCATCACCGCAATTATCGAGGCAACACCGAGGACGATTCCAACCAGCGTCAGCGACGACCGCAACTTGTTAGCACGGATAGCTTGTAAGGACATGATGACTGAATCAATTCTTTGCATAGCTCTTTCCTTCGGGCCTATTCGTAGCGCAGCGCTTCAATAGGATCGAGACGCGCGCCTTTGTAGGCTGGCACGATGCCGGCAACAACGCCCACCAATGCAGAAATCAGGACCGCCGCAACCATAATTCCAGGTGACAAACTTGCCGGCATTACATCCAACTTGTTGATGAGGGCGGTTATGGCCGCAGCGATACCGATTCCTATCAGTCCACCGGCCACGCAGATCACGGCCGACTCGAAAAGAAACTGCATCAATATGCTGCGCCGTTTCGCACCTATCGCCTTGCGGATACCTATCTCTCTGGTTCTCTCGGTTACCGACACGAACATGATGTTCATAACACCGATGCCACCGACGAATAGCGCGATACTTGTGACCAGCAAACCAATGGCGAGGACAACTCCTACGACGCTGTTAAACGCGCCTAGTAAGGAGTCGAGCTTGTTGATCGAAAAATTGTCTTCTTCAGCCGGCTTGAGCTTTCGAATCTTGCGCATTTCACCAATGACTTCGTACTCGAGTTCGCTCAGGTCTGAAATCGTCGACGCTTTAACCGCAATATCGACATCCGTGAATCGACGACCGCCGAAGGACTTGACGAAAGTTGATATCGGAATAAACACCTGGCGATCAAAGTTCGGACCACCCAGCGTGTTGCCACCTTGTTTCTCGAGGACTCCAGCGACGCGAAAATGATAAGCACCAATATTGATTTCTTTGTTTAGTGGGTTGACCGATCCAAAAAGATCCTCGGCGACCTCCTGACCGATGACAACC
The DNA here is from genome assembly GCA_029863705.1 of Gammaproteobacteria bacterium. Classification (GTDB taxonomy): domain Bacteria; phylum Pseudomonadota; class Gammaproteobacteria; order Steroidobacterales; family Woeseiaceae; genus UBA1847. Next base: position 8,253 of record JAOTUU010000010.1, on the reverse strand, counting down.
GTATTCTTCTTGTACCGGACATCGAATGCCATCAGGAAGCGGCCTATCTCGGGCATGCGGCTTGTAATGATGGGCATTTTCTCAGTCGTACCAATCACCGGTATGGCATCCATCGTAGTCGACCCGAAACGCAGATCCCGTCGCGTATCCATGCTCGGGCTGACGATCGCTCGGCCTTCAAATGCCGCCTCGAGTTTGGTCGCTTCATCGAGATTGAGATTGGGGCGATTCCTGAAGGAAAAGAAATCGTTCATGGTGATCCACGGCATGCGTGATACATACACAACGTCCGCGCCAATAGCCCCAGCAGCCTGGGCAAACGACGACTGCATGCCGTTGAAGGCTGTCATCGTCGTGGTCACTGCAACGATTCCTATAATGATGCCGAGCGTAGTCAGTGCGCCGCGCGCTTTGTTGGCGACGATTGCGCTTAACGCTATTCTCATCGATTCGCGAGTATCGAGAATTACATTCATCAGATAGACCTTTATTCGGCCGCTTTACCCGACACTGGCCGTTCCAACCTCATACTCAGCCGGCACCGGGCCAAGGTATGAGTCAGACAAGAGTTCGTCTGCCGAGAGAATATCGCTCTCGATTTTTCCATCGCGGAGGCGGATCGACCGATGCGCATGCGCCGCGATGTAATCCTCATGGGTTACAAGAATGATGGTCTGACCATCGGCATGGAGATCGTCAAACATTGTCATGATTTCATCGCCGGTCCTGCTATCGAGGTTACCCGTCGGCTCATCCGCAAGAATGATCGAAGGGTTGAATACCAGCGCTCGTGCTATAGCCACACGCTGACGCTGGCCACCCGACAACTCGTTTGGTTTGTGCTTCATACGATCTGCAAGCCCGACCTGGTCAAGTGCTCGCTCCGCACGCACCCGACGCTCGGCTTTCGCCATACCTCCATAAATCAGTGGCAGCTCGACGTTGTGCAGAATGTCTGCACGAGGAATGAGGTTGAATGTTTGAAACACGAAACCGATCATGCGATTCCGAATTTCGGCAAGATCCGACTCATCCTTGTTCGCCACCGCCTCACCGCCGAGCGCGTAGCTGCCGCTCGTTGGCACATCAAGGCAGCCGATAATATTCATCAGCGTGGACTTGCCTGAACCTGACGGACCCATGATAGCGACATACTCATTCTCACCGATGTCGAGTGAGACGCCGCTTAGTGCGTGCACTTGCTCGTTGCCCATCTCATACGTCTTAACGACATCCCGCAGCTCAAGTACTGCCGTTTCCGGTTTCTTGTTTTTCATCCGTCTAGCTCCGTCTCTTCAGGCGTTATCCGATTCTTCATCGCCGTCATTGTTGACGACGACTTCTTCTCCATTGCCGAGATCCGCTGAGATCGCCCGGTAACTGCCGGTAACGACTTCCTCGTTTTCCTCAACACCCGAAATAATTTCGATCATGTCATCGCTCTGAATGCCGGTTTCTACCTGCCTGGCAATAACACGCCCGTCTTCCTCAACACAAAATACGATCTCGACAAAGCCATCGTCGTCCGCCGTGAATCGTTTTTCTGCTTCGGAAACCTCTTCGCCTTCGAGCGTTAGCTGGTCAATCGTGCGGACCGCAACGCTCTGGATTGGCACGCCAATCACGTCAGTTTTCGTCATGGTGCTGACATCAGCGCTGGCGGTCATGCCGGGCCGTAATTTGGAGATTTCGCCGCTTATGGCGATCTTCACCTCAAATTCGGTCTTCTGACTGGTCGTGCCCTGTGCGTCTGTGTTTGCAGTATTCGAGATTTCGTAAACAGTACCTTTCAACGTTTCGCCGAACAGCGCGTCGACTTTTATCTCGGCCTCCTGGCCCAACTGCACATTGACGATGTCATTTTCGTCGACATTGACCTGTGCTTCCATTTCCGTCAGGTCCGCCACAATCATGATGAGGTCTTCCTGAAACTGCGAACCGATCGCCATCTCGCCCTGCTCCTTATCGAGGTCCGAAATGGTGCCGGCCATCGGTGCATAGATCCGCGTCTTCGCCAGGCTGTCCTCGGCTTGCTTGAGCGTGCCCTTCGCCTGCTCTACCTGGTCAAGCGCGCTCTGATAGCGCGCGATTTCAACCTGGTAGGCCGCGTCATTGGCGTCCAGGACCGATTGCGACTCGAGCTTGCGGGCAACAACATCCCGTGCCCGGTCATAGTCTTTCTCGGCCTTGAGCATGTTCTGCCGGACGAGCTCTGCATTTGCCTGCGCGGATCGAACACTTGCCTGAGCGCTCTCCACAGCAGCGAGATACCGCTCGCTGTCGAGCTCGGCCAGCAACGTGCCTTCCTCGACCCAGTCACCTTCCTCCACATGCAACGCGATAATTTTGGCGCTGACATCGGCGCTGATACGGATTTGGGTCTTCGGCTGGATACGCCCGGTTGCGTTGACGGTTTGGACAATCGTCTCGCGATTAACCGTCGCGGTCTGGACTTCCTGAAGCTCTTCTTTGCCGCCGCTGACAATCATGGCCCCAGCACCAGCAGCGACAACCAAGGCACCGACTGTTATCCATAGGGTTTTCTTTTTCATTATATGTCTCAAAGAGTTAGTGATCTGGTGATGTAGTGTACTATAACACTAAGTTATCAGATTGCAATCGCGCTGAAGCTTAGACGTGTCAAAACGGCATCGTTCTGACGATCTCCATATCAAATGGCTATTTGCCGGCGCACCCGAGCAGCGCCGCCGCGGCCGCACCCTATCAATTAGATGCATGAAACCGGGATTTGGTTTAGCAAAATTCAGCCCGCGGCTGGCGATTCGGAACACTACACAGCCGGCAGACGGCGCATTTCTCTCGGTCATGGCTCCCTGCGGTCCGCTTTACTTCCCTCGATAAACGCCCCGCCCGCCGGCTCTACGGTGATGGTCGTAGGGCCGGGAGCGTGGGATCTTTTTTTCCGGAAATAAAGCGCAGCGTAGCGAGCCATTCCGGAAAAAAATGATGCCACGCTAGACGGCCGTGCGCTGTTCCGGATCGCGGGAGTTGACCGTGTGGTGAGGCGCGCCGTCTGCCGGCTATGTAGAAAACGCATCGCGGTCGCAGGCCGCGCGGGACAGATCAGATCGGTAGGACGGTTGTGTGTTTGATGTCCGAGAGGACGATGCTCGAGTTGACTTCCTGGATCCCCGGCAACTGCGACAGCTTTTCGAAGAAGAACTGCTCATACGCTTTGATATCTTCAGTCACGATGCGCAGCAGGAAGTCCACGCTGCCCAGTACAACGTAACAATCGAGGACCTCCGGGTAATCGCTGACGGCTTCCGAGAACGCTGCGAGATTGCTGCGGCCGTGAGAGGTCAGCTTGACGTGTGCGAACACCATCGTGTTGAGGCCGACCTTCTCACGATCGATCTTGACGGGTTGATCCATGATCACGCCCTCGTCACGCAGACTCTGTATGCGTCGCCAGCAAGCGGACTGGGACAGGCCGATCTTCTCGCCTAGTTCAGACGCATTTATGCCCGGCACTTTCTGCAGCCATTCGAGTATTCGGCGGTCCGTCTGATCCAGGTCAATTGATTGCATTATTAATGTTCAATGATTGATATAATTGCATAGATTATGCGCTTTTTGTTCATATATCAAATGAAAAAGCAACGAAAATGCCACTTCAGCCGGATATCATAGGTGCCACCCTTGTGCACGAGAGAGCATCACCATGAGCGTTTTCGACCATCCGGAATTCGATCAACATGAGTCGCTGCATTTCGTTCAGGATCCAGAATCCGGGCTCAAAGCGATTATCGCTATTCACTCAACGGCGCTCGGCCCCGCCGCAGGTGGTTGCCGTCGCTGGCAATACGCGAACGACGACGATGCGCTGACCGATGCGCTGCGGCTTTCACGTGGCATGACCTACAAGAACGCAGTGGCCGGCCTTAAATTCGGCGGCGGCAAGTCGGTCATACTGGCCGCCGACAACGCGCCCAAATCTGCGCAGCTTTTTCACGCTTTTGGACGACAAATCGAAGCCCTGGGCGGACGCTACATTACGGCTGAAGATGTCGGTTGCAGTGTTGAGGACATGCGCCTCGTAAAGGAACAAACCAACTACGTGTCCGGATTACCCAAGAGTGGCGACAGCGCCGGTGGCGACCCGTCGCCACACACAGCACTGGGCGTTTTTCTGGGCATTCAGTCGGCGCTCAAAGCGAAGTCAGGTAACGATTCTCTGGACGGCGTTCGGGTTGCCGTTCAGGGCGTTGGGCATGTTGGCCTGCATCTCTGCCGAATGTTGCACGAAGCCGGAGCCACCCTGGTGGTTTCAGATGTCAACGGCAACAACATAAAGCTGGCTAGCGACGAACTTCCGGTCACAGTGGTTGCTCCAGCCGAGCTGCTCTATAGCGATGTCGATGTACTCGCCCCGTGTGCACTTGGTAATATCCTCACGTCGCAAACCATACCTTCGATAAAAGCCAAGATCATCGCCGGCGCTGCCAACAACCAACTCGCGACCGATGACGACGGCAAGCGATTGGCAGAACACGACATCCTGTATGCGCCTGACTACGTCATTAACGCCGGCGGTATTATCAACGTCGCGCACGAGTACTACGGCGATGGCTCCGAGGAAAACGTGCGCGCCGATATCGCGAGAATACCCGAGCGTCTCGACGCAATTTTCGCCGAAGCGCTTAAGACCGGCAGACCGACCAATGCCATTGCGGATGAATTGGCAAGACGCCTCGTGTCAGGACAAGTGCTACAGGAGCGGCGCTCAGCATGAATAAAAAATCGAGGCTCCATATTCCCCGGCCATCAGCTCGCCCGGGCGAAAAGCCAGACTTCAGTTACCTCAATTTGTCTCCGGCAGGTAGTGTCGACAAACCGCCGTTCGATTCCCGCACGCGAGACATCGAGAACCTGAGTATTGAACTCGTGCGTGTTCTCGACGACAACCATGAAGCCATTGGTCCCTGGGTACCGGACCTCGACCCCGGAAAGCTGCAAATCGCATTGCGCTGGATGGTGATGACTCGAGTCCTCGATGCTCGCATGTGGCAAATCCATCGGCAGGGGCGCATCACTTTTTACATGGAGTCAAAAGGCGAGGAAGCGGTATCGATCGCGCAGGCGATGGCGCTGCGGCCCGGCGACATGTGTTTCCCGTCATACCGAAATCAGGGCATTTTCCTGTATCGAGGTATGAAGCTTGTCGACATGATGTGCCAGTGCCTTTCGAATACCGGAGACATGTGCAAAGGCCGCCAGCTGCCGATCATGTACCACAGCAAGAAAGCCAACATGTTTTCCATCTCCGGAAATCTCGCCACACAATATCCGCATGCCGTTGGCTGGGCGATGGCCTCGGCCATCAAGGGTGAAGACCACATCGCCGCATCCTGGGTCGGTGACGGCAGTACCGCGGAAGCAGATTTTCACCATGCCCTGACCTTCGCGGCAGTCTACCAGGCGCCCGTTATCCTCAACGTCGTTAACAACCAGTGGGCTATTTCGACGTTCCAGGGAACGGCTGGCGGCCAGCGCCGCCCGTTCGCCGCACGTGGGCTTGGCGTCGGAATTCCAGGCATCCGTGTCGATGGTAACGACCTGCTCGCCATTTACTCAGTCACCCTTTGGGCGGCTGAACGTGCACGACGAGGTGGCGGCCCGACACTGATCGAGCTGGTCACTTACCGCGGCGGGGCGCATTCGACGAGTGACGACCCCTCGAAGTACCGTCCCAAGGACGAATGGTCGGCTTTCCCGCTTGGCGACCCCGTAGAACGCCTCAAGCAACACCTGATTGCCGGTGGTCACTGGTCCGACGAGCAACACGGAAAAATGGAAGAAGAACTCAAAGCCGAAGTATTAACTGCGTGGAAGGAAGCGCAGAAATTCGGGACGATGACCGAGGGACCTTTCCTGGACCCAAGCACCATGTTCGATGACGTTTTTGCTGAAACTCCAGCGCATCTTGAGTCGCAACGCCGACGCATGATTGAAGTGGAGAGTTCTTAATGGCGCAAATGAACATGATCGAGGCGATCCGGTCCGCGCTCGATGTCGTTATGGACAAAGATCCGAATGTCGTCGCGCTTGGCCAGGATATTGGCTATTTCGGCGGTGTGTTTCGATGCACTGATGGATTGCAGCGCAAGTATGGTGAGCACCGGGTTATAGACGCACCTATCGCTGAGGGCGGCATTATCGGCACGGCCATCGGCATGGGCGTTAACGGCTTGCGGCCCGTGGCCGAGATCCAGTTCGCAGATTACATCTACCCGGGCTTTGACCAGATTGTCAGCGAACTCGCGCGGCTGCGTCACCGCTCCTGTGGTGAATTCTTCTCGCCCGTAACGATTCGCACGCCCTGTGGCGGTGGCATTCGCGGCGGCCAGACACATTCACAAAGCCCCGAGGCAATATTCGCGCACATCAGTGGCATCAAAACCATCATGCCGTCGAACCCCTACGATGCCAAAGGACTGCTGATCAGTGCCATCGAGTCTGACGATCCCGTTGTTTTCTTCGAGCCGAAGCGCATTTACAACGGACCGTTCGATGGCGATCCGGATAGACCAGCGGTCTCCTGGGCATCGCACCCCAAAGGTGAAGTGCCGGAGGGTCACTACACGGTGCCAATAGGCGAGGCCGAGGTCGTTCAACCGGGCGAAGAGCTTACGATTATTACCTACGGAACGCTGGTGCACGTCGCTGTCGCGGCGGCAAAAGCAACCGGTGTCGCTGCCGAAATCGTCGATGTGCGGAGCATATTCCCGCTGGACGTCGCAACCCTCGCAGCATCCGTTAACAAGACCGGGCGTTGTTTGATTGCCCATGAGGCAACGCGTTTCGGCGGCTACGGTGCTGAACTCGCGGCACGCATACAAAAGGATTGTTTCTGGAACCTCGAAGCGCCTATCAGCCGCATTGCGGGTTGGGATACACCCTATCCACATGCTTTTGAGTGGCAATACTTCCCGGGCAAGAAACGCATGATTGCCGGAATCCAGAACATCATGGAGGTCGAATGAGCGAGTTCATTTTCAAGCTGCCCGACCTCGGAGAAGGCACGGTCGAATCGGAAATCGGCGAGTGGTTTATCAAGGTCGGCCAACAGGTTTCAGAAGAAGATGTTGTTGGCACAATGATGACCGACAAAGCCGCCGTCGAGCTCTCGTCACCGGTCTCAGGCACGGTCGTCAAACTTGCGGGTGAGCCGGGCGACATCGTTGCTGTCGGAGCAGCGCTCGTCGTTTTCGAAACGGACAGCGATGTTGAAACGGCCGTAGCGGGCCCTGCCCGCGATCGCGCCCATGGGGCGCTCCAACAGCGTAGGAACGATTCCGATGCGGCGCCTCGCAAGCGAGTCATGACCTCACCTGCTGTCAGGTTGCGCGCCAAGAACGCAGGAATTGATCTGGCGCTCATTTCCGGATCCGGCCCCGGCGGCCGAGTCACACGGCAGGACTTCGACGCATTTGTAGGAGCGCCCCATGGGCGCGATGATCGCGCCCATGGGGCGCTCCTACAGAAACCGCTACCAGCAATGGAGAGCAAAGAGATCAAGGTCATCGGCCTGCGGCGCATCATCGCCGACCGCATGGCGACAGCGACTCGCGAAATTCCCCACTTCACCTATGTCGAAGAAATCGACATCACCGAACTGGAAGAGCTGCGCAAACACCTGAACGGCAAGAAAACCGACAAATCAGAACGGCTCACGATATTGCCGCTCCTCGGGCTCGCATTGATGCGTGCACTCAGGGAGTTCCCGCAGTGCAACGCAACTTACGACAAAGACAGAAACGTCATCGTGCAGCACGGTGCCGTGCACCTGGGTGTTGCCACACAAACCAGCGATGGCCTGAAAGTACCAGTTGTTCGTAACGCCAACTCATATTCGATTGACGACCTCGCTGCTGAAATTCGTCGCATTACCGAAGCAGCTCGCGACAACAGCATCAAGAGAGACGAACTAAGCGGCTCAACGATAACGATTACCAGCCTGGGAAAACTCGGCGGCATCGCTTCTACACCGGTCATAAACATGCCGGAGGTCGGCATTATCGGCGTCAATCGCGCCGTCGAACGACCCGTCGTTCTGCATGGCCAGGTGACGGTCAGACTGATGATGAATCTGTCGTCGTCGTTCGATCATCGTTTTGTTGACGGCTACGATGCCGCCGCGATGATCCAGCGCATCAAGGAAATGCTCGAGCACCCGGCGACGATTTTCCTGTAAGCAGTACGCTGCTAGCGCAAGCCGCTGATGAGGAT
>JAOTUU010000113.1 GCA_029863705.1 Gammaproteobacteria bacterium | reverse complement strand
GATGCGGCTGTAGCCGACTACAACACAATGGCCGACTACGTACCCGAAGCAGGCGAGACGAAAGCGCATACGTATCACTGGATCCATACGTTCCGCAGTCTCGGTCGTATGATCACGGGAACCGGCACGCTCACGGCTGATTATCCTGCAGCCCTCGCTTTCGACACCAACGGCGTGACCAGCTATGTCGTATACAACTTTTCCGGACAAGCGCGAGTCGTATCATTTAGCGATGGCCAAATCGTTAACGCTACGCCCCTAGGGTTTACGATAGTTACAAATTAAGGCGACAAGCGTTTGTTTCGGTTACTGGTGCTTCGCCCCCGGAAAGCACTCGGTCGGTATATTGTTTAAATGATTCCGCTCATGGAGATTATCTTTCACTTCTCCAATCGCCTCAGAATCGCTTAGAATCCCAGTACTCTCACTTTTACGCTCAGCGAACCCCAAGTGAGGCGTAACTCCCTGAAAAGCGGGTGTAGTTCAATGGTAGAACATCAGCTTCCCAATGCTCGGAGCCTATTGATCAACTTCGTAACCGCTTGATATCCGTGGTCTTCTGACCACTGGTTTCAACGCGCTAGATCACCCCAAAGTACCCAACTGATTCCACCAGGCTTTCTGAGCATGCTCAGAATTAACCTCAACCCCCCAAAGTGGCACGGGAGGGTTCGTCGCTCACGGAGGGTGCTTCGGTAGATTCAATTCGTTGCCAGAAAAGAAAACCGATAATTCCGCCGAAGACGAAGTTGGACCAGCCGATTTCCAGCATGTGCCAATAGCGCACGTGGTCGGGCATGATGCCATTTGGTGTCAGCAGCGCAGCGACCCCGGCGTAAACGGGGAACAGCAGCGCCATCGACAGGGCAACCTGCCACCGTGGGCCATGCAGTGAGCGAACCAGCCAGATCGTAAATGCAACATAGGCGAGGCCGCGAACAATTTGCAAGGGTAGGATCCAGGGCCCGACCTGGAGATTCTGTGTATCGTAAAACTCTTTGACGAAACCGATAATCATCAAGCCCGCGGCGAAATAGAGCACGACGTAGCTGACGTCTGCGACCGCAATTCGCCACACCCACTGCCCGGAGCTCAATCGCGATCCTCTCTCCATCGCCGAAGCGGACCGTCGTGCGTAAACGCGGACGGCAAGTCCGGCGAAGATCAGCGCGGCCAGTGTGCCGTGGATGCTTGCGAATAATAATTGAGAAGATTCCATGTCGAGGAATACCAGTGCCTCGACTTGGGTCAGGAAGACGCTCAGCCCGAAGCACGCCAGAAATGCCGCTGCGAACAAGGCCTTTCCGCTCAAAAGGGAATTCCGGATCGGAAAATACAAGACGGCCGCATACAGGAAGTTGCCCAGCAAAAGCCCTGCGAACACCGATATGCCCTGTGGCGGATCTTCCCACGGGTTGCCAAGAATCGCATTCAGTGCGCCACCAGCAATCATCGTACCCACCGTGCCACCAATAAACACCAGGCCGACTTTACGGATCAATTGCATCATCGCCGTCTCCTAATTCTTGTTCGCTACTTTACTTGCAGTCCGTTTGGCCCACCGCGCGAGGTTGCGATAGGACGAGATTCCATACTCCAGCGCCAGTGTGCCGGTTGCGGTGTGAGCCTCAGACGCCCGAGATATTTCCTGGTGATGGCGGTTCAGATCGGCGATCAAGTCGGATGTTGTGTCGGACAACTGCTGCAGAAACGCTACGGTCTCTGCGGGCTGCAGGAAAGCATCCATGAAAGCGAAACGCAGCATTACACCGTCTTCGTCACGAAACAGGACATTCTTGTCGACGGGTGCCGTAACCCACTCTCGCAGCGAGTGCCGACCGTCTTGCGAAACGGAAAACACGCGTCGCGGCCGCATGGTCGACTGTCGTTCAACCCTGGCATGCAACAGGCCGCGCTTTTCCAGGCGATTGAGCGCCGGGTATATAGAGCCGGGGCTGGAGCTGTAATGACCGATCGGTGACGTCTCAAAGATCTTGCACAGCTGGTAGCCGGTCTGCGGCGCCTGGTTGACTAATCCGAGCAAGGCATATTCGAGGTTTGTGAGTGTTCGTTTCGATACCATACGAAAGATAATATTACGAAAAGTAATATTATGCAAATTCCGACGACGCGGATCTGGCGAAGCCTGCGGTTTTCGGCGATGTTCGGGGATCCGCGAGACAGCGTTCTATTCACGAGTCAGAATCGTTTAGAATCCAAGTACTCTCACGTTTATGCTCAGCCAGGCCCAAGTGAGACCTAACCCCCTGAAAAGCGGGTGTCGTTCAATGGTAGGACATCAGCTTCCCAATAGGAGTCGCTGAGTCGGCCAATACCGTAACCGCTTGATTTTCGTGGTTCTATAACCACCGGTTTCAACGAGTTAATTCACGCCGAAGTAACCTACTGAGTCCAGCGGGCTTTCTGAGTATGCTCAGATTTACTCTTACTTTTCCCACGCGGACTTGATTGGTCGGTTGTCAAACAAAGGGCGCCAAGGATGGCGCCCTTTTTGGATTCACCAGCTCTCCCTGTGATCGGGTCAGTAACTTTCAGTGAGTGACGATTCCCTATCTATCCTCAGTATTGACTGTTCAGATCTTCGTAGTATTCACCACATGTCTCGTCTACGTACGAATCCCAGTCGGCGTCGTTCTTCCAATCCCAGTTGGCGCGGTGGTGCCCATCTTTGGAATAGCCACGGTGACGCTTTCGGTGGCGCTCTTCGCGCCGCGCTTCTTTGACCAGCCTGTGCAAAGATTGTGATCTGTCGTACGCGAATCCTTCGAAATCGTCGATGTCATCAAAATAATCATCGAAAGTACGCATTTCTTCCTCCTGCTCTATTGAAGGCTTGTGCGTGAAAACCTGGGAAAGTCCCAGGTCGAAACCATCACCGTTCCCGATTCCAGGTTCGGTGGGCCAGTGAATCTGCAGTATGCTTGTCGAATGACGCTCCAGACGATTTCGAGTTCCTCGTGGTCGCGGGGTAAATAGACGCAGACTTGATCGTTAAACAGTTTGCCCCACCCATTTTTCAGAACCTGGAACGTATCCCACCGGCTGAGGCCGCTTACGGTTACGAAATTGCAGTCGAGACAGCACAATTGTCGAGCAGGCTTGCGTTTCAATACTCGATCTGAGGTTTCTCGCCGGAGGTAGATCTCGACTTGCCCGGGAATAGTTTCATCGTTGCGCTCGACCGTCTCTATGCCGGGAAGGTCCGCAATTCGGTCGACCAGAGCCATCCGCGCCGCGAAGTCGCCAGAATTCGTCGGTTTGTTGCGAATTCGAGCCGGGAGAGTCAAGCGCGCTGCTTTTTTTGAAGTTTTGGTCATGATCCTGTACCAATTAGGAATGGCGATCCTTTAGCTGAAGTATCTTCCAATTTACTTCGATGTCAAGTATTTTTATATCAAGATAATAAATTGAGCGAAGCTATGAAAACAGATGCTGTTGACGACATCCTCGAACAGTGGTCAGAAGAGTGCCCGGAGCTTGAAACCGAAAGCCTTGGCGTCGTGATCCGAATCATGTCATTAAGTCGGGCGTTCCTGCGCCAGGCGACGGAGGCGCTGGCTCCGCTGGATCTCGAGCTGTTCGAGTACGATGTCCTGTCGGCGTTGCGTCGCCAGGGCCGTCCTTATGCGCTGCCAGCCACAGGACTCGCAAAAGCGACCGGCCTCAGCAGCGGCGCGATGACCAACCGGATCGACAGACTCGAAGAGCGTAGCCTCGTGACCAGGAAGCCCGATAAATCCGATCGGCGTGGGGTCATCGTGTCTTTGACAATCCAGGGCAAGCGGGCGATCGACGACGCGATCGAGCTGCGTCTCGATGCGGCAGACGAAAGTCTGAAGGGATTGAATGCCAGGGAAATCGGTGATCTCGCTTCGTTACTCCGTAAAGTCCGGCTGACGGGAACCGAAGAAGTTGAGACCGCCTAAACGCGATCGGTGATATTTCTGGTTAGTCTCTTAGCAGTGCGGTCAGCGTCAGCTTATCTTCATCGCTTGGACTTTGGTTGATCCTCAGGAGAACCGCTGCGAGTTTTCGGGCCGATTCGTCGGACAAGTCATCATCGCCGATATCCAAGAGCCGCTCTGCGTCAGCCGCCTTGACCTTATGCTCTATATTGGCGAGAGCCATCGCGAGGGCTGCTTCCTCCTCGCTCGAATCGTCGCTCTCGATGATCGCACCAAGGACGGCCATATCCGCATCCGAGGGATAGTGATCCAGATTCATAGTGATCTGAGTCAATGTCCGAATTGTGTTTGTGTCCGCGACCACGAGCCCGGCAGCGAGACACAGTGCCAGGCTGATTCCGGCCAAAGGCAATAGTGTTCTTTTCAAGGTAGTCCTCCCGTCAATTCGGAGATTATGGTCAATAGCCCGCTTCTCAGCGTTGCGCATCGCCTTCTAATTTGATATCAAAATACTTGACATGGAAGAAAAATCGAAGATACTCCGACTATGTTCGCCGCCAGCTTAGACATTCACCCAGTTCGCGACGCCAGAGCTGAAACTGTCTCATTTCGAGCTCCCTGTCCTGATCCGCATGAAGCCAGGCGGAGAGACCGTTACGGCGGCCCAATGATTATCAATACTCCGGAGCGATTACGAACAGCGCTGCGTGTGCTTTTCGACGATCCACCGAAGCCATCACGCCCGTCCCTTACCTGAGAGGAGGACCAGAAATGCGCCCGTTTTTAGATGACCTGGACGAATTCGACATCTCCGATAGCGCCAGAGCCAGAGCCAGACGCCTGTACGAGAAGCAACGCCGCAAAGCCACGCACTTGGGCATCGGTCGGTCGAGCGGACCCAGGAACAAGCACCACGATGAGGACTACGACGACTACGAGGATTACGACGACTACGAGGAATACGACGATTACAACGATTACAACGATTACAACGAAGACGAGTTCGACTCGTACGCGCGGGTTCATCAGCCGTATTGATAAGGGCAAACCGGATCCCCGGATTCGGCGCCAGACCGCGACATCATGCAACACACGGGGCGCCGGAACGGCGCCCCGTTTTATCGCCGGAGGATAGCCTCAGAGCCTGAAACGAACCGACATGAAAAAAGCACTCGCTCCCGTTGCTGCTCTGCTGTTCAGCGTCTCGATATTACTCACCGGGCAAGGACTGATGGGCACGTTGCTGCCGGTACGAGCATCGATTGAAGCTTTTTCGACCGTATCGATTGGTATCTTCGGTGCCGGCTACTTCCTGGGATTTGCTATCGGGTGGCTGAGAGGTGGCGAACTCGTGCAGCGCGTCGGCCACTCAATTGCTGCACGGCCTGGTCGTGGGCCCTTCTGCCTGGAGCTTGCTGCGGCTTCTGAACGGGTTCTCTCTCGCCGTACTCTACGTGGTGATCGAAAGCTGGTTGAACGAGTATGCGACCAACGATATCGCTGGTTGGTACAGCGGGCTCCAAGCGAACATCCTGTTCCGTTTGCCGAGGCTCTCGCGGCAACGCAGACTGCGTCGCCGGTTTACGAGGATGAAATTGCTCACGATTCGCGAGCCAGGCGGGAAACAACACATGGCCTTCTAGGGCGACATGAATCAAACAGCCATGCTGGTTCTTCTGGCATGAGCTTTCTTAGCGGCCAAAAGGAGAAACGTCAGTGAACTACTATGTCACCGAATATCCCGACAATTCACGCTCTGCGATTCTACGCGTTGCCATCCGGGTTGCTTGCGCCGACGGCAGTTGGACCGAACTGGAGCGCGAACAACTGGAGGGAGTATATCGAAACATCTGTGTCATGCTGGATGACGACCTGGACGACGACCTGCTCCTTTGGGAACTGGATACGATCGCGACTGACGTTGAGAATGAAATTGCTGATTTGATGGATGACGAAGAGGCAGAGGAGTATTGGCAGACCTGCCTGGCACCCATCGTGTCAAGCGATATCCAGGATATGACGGTCGCTGCAGCATTGGCGTTATCGAGCGCAGACAGTGAACTCGACGTCGACGAAATGGCTGGGCTATCTCGCCTGTGCGATGAATGGGACGTCAGAATCCAGGATGCCCAGGATATCTGGAGTGACTAGTCGGCATCGGTTCTATGGGCGGAGCGCTGCGTTGTGACGTTTGAGTCCGGGCTGATGATGCGTCGATGTCCAGGTTACCAGCGAACACTCGGAACAATTGCCGACCTCTTTTTTATCAACCTCAGAATCGCTTAGAATCCCAGTACTCTCACTGTTATGCTCGGCCACAGCCAAGCGAGACGTAACTCCCCGATTTGCGGGTGTAGTTCAACGGTAGAACATCAGCTTCCCAATCGGAGTCGCTGAGTTGGGCACACCACTAACCGCTTGATTTGCGCGGTCTTGTGACCACCGGTTTCAACGAGTTAGATCACCCGATAGTATCCAGCTGAGTCCTGCGGGCTTTCTGAGTATGCTCAGATTTACTCTCACAATTTCTGCACAGAATCGTCACAGATTCGAATGTCCGCTTTCCACCCCAAAGCGGACGGTTCCCTAGTTTGGGCTAGAATGTCTGCTATTGACCCAAAGCGGACATTTTTCGTTAGGTACTTGCCCGAATTGGCTCAACCCACTTGTTGCTGTATCAATTGGTCGATCAAACCTAATTGCCCTATCAATGGAGTTATCTGATGATCAGACGGGTTCATTCAGGTCTAACGACCGTTCTAGTCACCTTTGCGCTGTCAGCCTGTGGCGGCGGCGGGAGCGGCGGCGCTGGCGGTGGTAACGCCACATACAGCCTGTCGGGTTTCGTTACAAGTGCGTTCGATGACGCCGGGATCCAGGGGGTTGCGATATCCCTGTCCGGCGCCGGGACAGCATCGACAACGACGGACATCAGCGGACGCTACAGCTTCACCGGCCTGGCCAACGGCTCGTACACCGTAACCCCCACCCTTGCGGACGCCATTTTCATCCCGGACAACATCCAGGTCATGATCGCCGGCGCAAATGTCAGCGATGGCGATTTGCTGGCGCTACGCAGGTCGAACCTCGGTTCCGGCATCGAGTTTCTGCCGCAGTTCTTTCTCAGCAACGAGCAACTGCGTGTCTCCCTGCACGTCGCCGACGGCGAACTCATCTACACGGATTCGAGTGGCTCACCGCTGAAAAAACAGGCACTGGACGGCTCGCCGGCAGTAGCCCTGGCCGACCGCTTCGAGTCGGCGGAAAACGTCGTACTGCACGGCGGCAACACGTACTGGATTGCAGGCGGCGACCTGCACCGCATGAGCTCTGGCGGAGTCACGACCTTGCTGGTCGACGGGTTGCGCAGCGCCGAAGCCGACGTGACGAGCGATATCGTCGTCGACAATGCCAACGCTTACTGGGTCGACCAGGCCCCGACGCAGAATTGCAGCCCGCCCTGCAACTGGGTGGTTCAAAAGGTCCCGCTCAACGGCGGTGCCATCGTCGACCTGGCCACCGCCGATCGGCGCATCGCTTCCCTGGCGATCGATGCCGATAGCCTGTTTTGGGAGGAGGAAAGCCTCGAGCCGCTCGACCCGGGCTGCAACTGCGGCAGCAAGATTCTCTCCGTCCCGAAAGCCGGCGGCAGTCCCGTGCTGCTGGTGGATGGTTCCCTGAACGGCAATCTGCCACCTGTACCCCCGGGGTTCACGCCGGCATCTTGGCTGCCGACGGGCGGCATTGCCCTGTCGGCCGGAGAGATCGTATTCGCCGTTTCCGGCAATTCCGCGTATGACCTCAAATCCATTCCCAAAGTCGGGGGCGCCATCGCGAACCTTGCGACGGTCGCCACGCCTGTCGCATTCGCAACCGGCACAGTCATCGACATCACGGTCGCAGGCGGCAACATCCTCTGGCTAGATATCGGCAATGCCGAGCTCAAGTCCCTGCCGCTCGCCGGCGGCGCGGTTACATCGCTGGCAGGCGGGATAGTCAACCCCGGGGGGCTGGCCATGAATACGACCTCGGCCTACTGGACCGAGAGCGGCGCGTACAGCGGCTGCTGTCTGGTCATGGGTGCAGGCAGCGTTCGGAGGATTCCACTTTCCGGTGGCTCAGCCGCGACGGCCGTCGCGACCCTCGACAACCCCGGCGCCATCGCCGCGGACGATACCAACATCGCGTGGAGCGAAGCCTGGCGGATCGGCAGGGCGCCGATCAGCGGCGGTGTCGCTGTAACGGCCGTGAGCGGTATTGCTGAAAACATGGCCCGCATCGCGATCAGCCAGTCAAAGGTCTACATACTGGACGGCGAATACATCAAGGCCGTGCCATTAATGGGCGGCAACGTTGAAAAAGTCGTGGGTTCCGCAGGTACCGCCATCACCGACTTTTCAGTTCAGGGCGGCGACATTACCGCTGACATCGATCGCATCTACTGGACGACGAAGGACGTAGCCGGTGCACCCGTGGTGCGACAACTCACGCTGGCGGGCGGCGGCCCTGTGGTGATCGCGAACGAGGCCAACTTCGTCAATCCGCAGGACTGCTACTGGCGCATTGCGGTCGTTGATCAGGCAGTCTATTGGAGTGAGGGATCGATGATTCACCCGGTCGGCTGCGCAATCAGGAAGGTGCCGGTCGACGGCGGGACGGTGTCAACCCTGGTCGACCAGCCGTTCATGGTCGATTTCACCGTCGATGACATAAACGTTTACTTCTCGGAGTTCGAAAACATCGGCTCCATTCGCAGGCTGTCGGTGAACGGTGGCGCCAGTTTAGAGGTCGCCAGCGATGTCTACGCGTGGGTCATGGCCAACGACGCCGAGAACCTGTACTGGCTCGACCTGCAAGGGGGCTCCCCCGGCGGGATGGAAAAAACGGCAGGTCCGACGGACTGGGTAACCATCCCGATTGACGTGCTGATGGATCCGTTTCTCGCGTTCGAGGCGGTGCTCATCGATCAGACCGGCTTTTACATCTCGGAGACGCAGACGGGCAGTATCCATCGGATCTACTAACGTGCTGGCAGTGATCCTGGTTCGAGCGAATCAGGGTCACTGTCCGGGCAGTCCTTACTGCTGCACCTACTGCTGCACCTACTGCTTGACCTCCAGCGGCACGCGCGTCCCGTACCTCGTGACGCCCGACAGCCGGCTGAAGTAGTCATAGGCGATTCTTGAGACTTCCTGGATGACCGCGCCGCCGTCGCCGACGACCAAGTTTATGTTCTGAACTACGATCTGAGAGTTACGATCTGAGAGTGAAGGTGCCGGATGGAAGCGAACCATTCCGAGCGCAGTTTGAAAGACTATGCTACCTGTGAGAGCCGCTGCCTTTTGACAGGTTGATTTGAACTGGTTTGACCGGCCGCTGTTGGCCGTTAGCAGCCATTTAGAAATGCAGTATTTAGCCTGAACGAACGTCCGTTATCGGTAAAACCGGACATTCAGCCAGATTTGATGTCCGCTAAGCGCCCCAAAGCTGCCGATTGCCAATCTCTTCTCTCCGGGCCTCAGAATCGCTTAGAATCCGAGTACTCTCACTCTTATGCTCAGCCATAGCCAAGTGAGGTATAGCTCCCTGAAAAGCGGGTGTAGTTCAACGGTAGAACATCAGCTTCCCAAGCTGAGAATGAGGGTTC
>JAOTUU010000112.1 GCA_029863705.1 Gammaproteobacteria bacterium | reverse complement strand
CCCATGTCATTACGTTCGATCGTTGCAACCGAACCCGTTAGTTTTGTACTTGAACTCAATGCCGGAACCACCGAAAAACTTTTCATCGATGAGAACAGCCGACTCGTATTGGAAACCGTAGACAACGATGACGAATGACCGACGAACACTGGTTCAGTTTCTCGCCAGTACCACGTTCGTAGCACTCGCCTGTGTTGCTTACCTCGCTACAGCGGGTTTGGCGGACGACAATATCCGCCTGTTACTGCGGCTGACGGCTCGACTCGCATTTGTGGTTTTGCTGTTGGTATTTATTGCCCGACCGCTTCGAGATCTGATCAAAACACCCCTGACGCTCGCGCTGCTGAAGAACCGCAAGCAGTTCGGCGTCACATTTGCGGGCATCCATACAGCGCACATGACACTCATTTTTTATCGCGCGCAGCAGGTTCCCGATTTCGAGTTCAGCCTCGCCAGCAACCTGCCCGGCATGGCCACCTATGTCGTCATCTACCTGATGCTGATTACGTCTTTCAGCGGCCCCGCCAAAGCCATCGGCCCCAAAGCCTGGCGTATCCTGCACAAAACAGGCCTGTTTCTAATTACGGCGGTATTCGCACAGACACAATTGCCAAGGTCGATGGACGACTTCGCTGACGTTAATTGGGGGCTCGTCGGATTCCTTCTCTTCGCACTGTTGGTGCGCGCGACAGCTTATTTTGGCAATCGAAAGAAAGCCGGCGAACAGCAGTCGCTTCTATAGAACTGCTGCTATTGAGCTGGCCAGGTAGTCAACGTTTTCGGCCGTGATACCCGCCACGTTGATGCGGCTGGAATCGACCATGTAGATTCCGTAGTCCTTCTTGAGACGAGCAACCTGCTCCGCGGTAACTCCGAGAAAGCAGAACATGCCGTTGGCACGCAAAAGGTGCGAGAAATCGTGGTCGGGTGCTTTCGCCTTGAGCGCGTCACTGAGTAACGCCCGCATATCGTGTATCCGATCTCGCATCTCGCTGACCTCGCCGATCCATTGCGCCCGAAGATCGTCGTCGTTGAGGATGATGCTGACGATGGCCGCACCATGGTCAGGCGGCATCGAGTAGAGCGTACGCACGTAGTGACTTAGCTGGCTGGCCAGTATCGGTACCGTCGCGGCGCTTGCCACGAGCACTGACAGAGTGCCGACGCGATCCCGGTACAGTCCGAAATTCTTGGAACAGGAACTCGTGACAATCATCTCTGGAAGATGCGATGCCATGTGGCGTATTGCGAAGGCGTCATCATCGAGATTTTTCGCGAAACCCTGGTATGCCAGGTCGATAAACGGCACAAGCTCTCGCTCCAGCAAGACATCGGTTATCGCCCGCCACTGCTCCACAGACGGGTCGAGCCCCGACGGATTGTGACAGCAGGCATGAAACAGCACGAGGTCACCCTTCGGCGCAGCCCGCAACGTCTCCAGCATGGCGTCGATCTGGATGACATGCCCGTGCCTGTCGTAATACGGGTACTCCTTGAGCGTCATCCCGGCGCCGCCCAGCAAGGGCTCGTGGTTGGCCCAGGTGGGTGTACTAACCCATACGGTCGGATTCTCTTTGGCCCGCAAGACAATGCCAGCTGCCACTCGCAATGAGCCTGAACCACCCGGCGTCTGAATTGTAATGAGGCGATCATCGGGGGCAGCAGCATCGAACGTCAGCGCCTGCATCGACGCGTTGAATAAAGCGTCACCGGCTGTGCCTATGTAGGCCTTGCTGGATTGCGTTGCCAGCAGCCGCTTTTCCGCTTGTTTGACGGTGTCGGGTACGGGCGTTTGCCCGCTGGCATCGCGGTAAACGCCGACGCCTAAGTCAATTTTTTCGGGGCGAGGGTCATTACGATGCTCGACGATCAGGCCAAGGATGGCATCCGCCGGCATGGGTTGTAGCGACTCAAACAAGTGAGGTCTCCGTGTCAGAGTATGTCGATCGGTGTCTTTATGTACGCGATGCCGTTGTCATCGGTTTCGGGTAGATGGCCAGCGCAGATGTTGACCTGAATCGCCGGAACAATCAATGCCGGCAGATTGAGCTCAGCGTCGCGTTCCCTGCGCATGTCGGTGAACTCCGACTTGCTCACTTTTTCGCTCGCGTGGATGTTCTCCGCGCGTTGCTCATCTACGGTGCACACCCAGCGCAATTCGCGGCCACCGGGCATGTAGTCATGGCACATATAGAGGCGCGTATCGCCAGGCAAAGACAAGATCTGTCGTATCGAGTCGAATAACAGCTCGGCATCACCTCCAGGGAAATCGCAGCGAGCGGTACCAAAATCCGGCATGAACAAGCTGTCGCCGACGAACACTGCGGATCCTACGAGATAACTCACGCTGTCATTCGTATGTCCGGGCGTACGCAGAACACGGCACTCGAGCCCACCGATATTAAAGACATCACCGTCGGCGAAGAGTTTATCGAACTGACGCCCGTCCGGTGAGAACGGCGCAGCAAGGTTGAATACGGGCCCGAAGTGCGACTGAACATCGCGGATACCCTCCCCGATCGCCACCTTCCCGCCTAATGCCGCCTTGATGTACTGCGCCCCGGTCAGGTGGTCGGCGTGGGCATGAGTTTCAAGAATCCACTCAAGCGATAGCTGTTGCTTGCGAATGTAGTCAACCAGGACATCCGACGGTCCGCTATCTGTTCTACCGGATACGGTTGAATAGCCAAGCACGGAATCGATAATGGCTGCGTTGCCGCTCTGACTGTCCGTTACGACATAGGACAAGGTTCCTGTCGGTTCGTCGTAGAAATGCTGGATCTGCGCTTCAGACATAGACAAAAGCGCCGGCAAAAATGCCGGCGCTCCAATGTTGCTCTATCGGATCGATCAGGCCTTTGGCGCCCAAACGGAACACCAGCCCTTCGCATTGACAGCCTTGCCCGGGAAGATCTGGCACGGGCGCCATGCATCACCGTCATTGCCCTGGATCAGTGCGCAGTTGGAACAATCTTGCTCGGCGGCCGGATTTGTACGCGTTGCAGCGTCTACGGTGCTTGCGTCATGCGTGTACTTCATCGCCATAGCCATGGCGTCAGACTCGGATACGTGTGGCAGATCGTCTGCCAGTGCATCGCGACCTGAGATTGCCAGACAACCTGTCGCGGCTGCGGCGGACAACTGAATAAACTTACGGCGTGCAATCTTGCTCAACGGAATCTCCTTGAAATATCGGTTCGTCTGCCGGGTATTGTAGACGATGTTTATGAACGACAACACAACAGGCTTTGAGAACGATTATCATTAACGCGGCAAAGCGTTGCTATATAATGGCCGACCAGCAACCAAACGGCGAAAGCAGCATGACCGCCAGCAGTCACACAGTCGATATCAGCAGAGTCAGCGACGGCCTGCAGCAAGCACTCACAGACCATGTTGCAATCGAAGAACCCCTCGAGGTTCGCCTCGGATTCTCGACACCCGAGGGCCGCGCTATCCGCAGTATTTCCATTACGATGCGCACGCCCGGTCATGACGACGAACTCGCGGCCGGTTTTCTGTACAGCGAATCGATCATTCAACAGGCGAGTGACATCGCCTCGATTGACGCCTGTGGATCACCGGCACCCGATACGGGTCATCACAATGTCATCCGCGTCGAACTGAGCCCGACGGTCAACGTTGACCTTGGCCGCTTGCAACGGCATTTCTATACGACTTCGAGCTGTGGCGTTTGCGGCAAAGCATCATTGGATGCATTGCGCGCCGTCGGTGCCGAAGCGATGAACGCAGATGGTCCCGTGTTTGCTGAGAATGTATTGACCAAAGTACCGGGCAGGTTGCGCGCAACACAAGATACATTTGACAAAACGGGCGGCCTGCACGCGGCCGCCGTTTTCGATACGGATGGCAACCTCATCACGACCATGGAAGACATCGGTCGCCACAACGCTGTCGATAAGGTGGTTGGTTTCTTGCTGCGCAACGGCAGGCTGCCTGGCAGCGACTGCGGACTAATGGTTTCGGGACGTGCCAGCTTCGAGCTGATGCAGAAGGCCGCTGTCGCCGGTATCCCGCTGCTGGCGGCCGTAAGCGCGCCATCCAGTCTCGCAGTGCGGGTCGCCAAAGAATTCAATATGACACTCATCGGGTTTTTGCGTGGCAATACCTTTAATATCTACTCGGGCGCAGAACGAGTTATTCGATGACGGCAACGGCATACGACAAACAGGTGGCAAGCGAGATCATCGCGCGCTTCGATGCGCGCGGCGAAATGCTCGTGCAAATATTGCAGGCATTCATTGAGCGATTTGCCTGGATACCGGAGGATGCTGTTCGGCAACTGGCCGACGAACTCAACCTGTCCCGTGCTGAGGTTCACGGTGTCGTTAGCTATTACCACGATTTTCGGACGACTCCACCCGGCAAGCGCATCGTCAAGATCTGTCAGGCAGAAGCTTGCCAGGCTATGGGAAGCCGGGAATTGTCAGCGCATGCTGAAAAGTCGCTGGGTGTGGCCATGAACGCCAGCAATGCCGACATCACGCTCGAGCCGGTTTACTGCCTCGGCAATTGCGCCTGCTCGCCGGCCGTCATGGTCGACGGCAAGACATACGGGCGCGTCAGCCGGCAGCAGTTTGATGACATCGTTGCAACGTCCGGGGATGCAAGCTGATGGCAAGAACCAGGATCTACGTGCCACGCGAAACCGCTGCTATCTCGGTCGGCGCCGACGACGTTGCCATTGCGATCGCGCGCCATGCGAAGGTAGCCGGTGACAACATCGAGTTGATACGCAACGGCTCATGGGGTGCGACGTGGCTCGAACCTCTGGTCGAAGTTGCGGTCGATGACCAGCGCATCGCTTACGGCAATGTAGAGGCGAGCAATATTCCTGGGCTGTTCACGGCAGGTTTCCTGTCGGGCGGCGAACACGCGAAACGAATCGGCCCGACCGTCGAAATCCCCTACCTCATAAACCAGGATCGGTGGACGTTCTGGCGCTGCGGCCTGATCGATCCGCTTTCGATCGACGACTTCCGCGCCCATCACGGATTCAAAGCGCTCGAAAAGGCACTCGACATCGGTGCACAAAGCGTCATCGACGCCGTAAAAGACTCAGGACTGCGTGGCCGAGGTGGCGCAGGCTTTCCAACGGGCATCAAGTGGCAGACCGTCGCCGACGTCCAGTCCGAACAAAAGTACATCGCCTGCAACGCGGACGAGGGCGACAGTGGCACGTTCTCCGACCGTATTCTCATGGAAGGTGATCCGCTCGGTCTTATCGAGAGCATGGCTATTGCCGGCTTCGCTGTCGGCGCAGATCGCGGCTATATCTACCTGCGCTCCGAATATCCGCTGACGCACCGGATTCTGTCCCGAGCTATCGAGGTCGCGCGTGACAACGGCTGGCTGGGCGACGACATTCAAGGCAGCGGTTTCGATTTCGATATTGAGTTGCACCTCGGTGCAGGCTCTTATGTTTGCGGTGAGGAAACAGCCATGCTCGAGAGCCTCGAAGGCAAACCCGGCATCGTCCGCTACAAGCCGCCGCTACCCGCTTTTGAAGGTCTGTTCGGCCAACCGACAGTCGTTAACAACGTTGTGACTCTGGCGTCGGTAGCGAACATCGTCAATATCGGCAGTGAAAAATACGCCTCGTTTGGCGTCGATCGCTCAAAGGGGACACTGGCGTTCCAGCTCGCGGGCAACATCAAGCGCGGCGGACTGGTCGAGAAAGGTTTCGGCATAACGCTGCGTGAGGTCATCGAAGATTGGGGTGGCGGCACCGCCAGCGGGCGCCCGGTTAAAGCCGTGCAGGTTGGTGGGCCACTGGGTGCTTACCTGCCGGCGGAACAACTCGATACGCCGCTGACTTACGAGGCATTTATTGAAATTGGTGCCATGGTTGGCCATGGCGGCATCGTCGTATTCGACGACACAGCAGACATGGCGCTGCAGGCGCGCTTTGCCATGGAGTTTTGTTCGATTGAATCCTGCGGCAAGTGCACGCCCTGCCGTATCGGCTCGACGCGCGGCGCAGAAGTCATAGACAAGATCGTAGCTGGCGAAAACAGAGACGAGAATCTCGAGTTGCTCGTCGAATTGTGCGACACGATGGAAGACGCTTCATTATGCGCAATGGGTGGAATGACGCCCTATCCTGTCCGAAGTGTGCTGAAACACTTTGCGGGAGATTTTTCGTCTGCAGGGAGCGCTGATGCATGAATAAAGTCAGGCAAGCGGATCTTGGCACACCAGCGTCCGGCGACGCCAATACGGTCGACGTCGAGATTGACGGCCTGCCCGCCACCGTTCAGGCCGGTACGAGCATATTGCGGGCGGCACGCGAGTCCGGTGTCGATATCCCGAAGCTGTGCGCGACAGATAGCCTGAAGCCGTTTGGCTCCTGCCGAATGTGCCTGGTCGAGATCGAGGGCCGCCAGGGCTACCCGGCTTCCTGCACGACGCCGGTCGAAGCTGGTATGAAGATTCGCACGCAAACCGCGGCTCTCGGCAAGCTGCGGCGCAACGTCATGGAACTGTATATTTCAGACCACCCGCTGGATTGCCTGACGTGCTCTGCCAACGGTGATTGCGAGTTACAGGACATCGCTGGCGTGGTCGGTTTGCGAGACGTCCGCTATGGATTCGATGGCGAGAACCATCTCGAAGCCGATATCGATAGCAGTAATCCTTATTTCCAGTTTGATGCAAGCAAATGCATCGTCTGTTCACGATGCGTACGCGCCTGTGACGAGGTTCAGGGCACGCTTGCGCTTACCATTGAAGGGCGCGGCTTCAACTCCAAAGTCTCGGCCGGTATCAGCGAAGATTTCCTTAGCTCCGAATGCGTATCCTGCGGCGCGTGTGTTCAGGCGTGTCCAACGGCGACGCTCATGGACAAGAGCATTGTTGAGCACGGACAGCCGGATCACAGCGTCAAGACGACTTGCGCCTATTGCGGCGTCGGTTGTTCGTTTGTCGCGGAAATGAAAGGCGATCAAGTCGTGCGCATGACGCCCGACAACGATGGTCAGGCCAACCACGGCCATAGCTGTGTCAAAGGCCGCTTCGCCTGGGGCTATTCGACGCATCGGGACCGGGTCCTGAACCCGATGGTGCGAGACAGCACCGACGAAGCCTGGCGGGAAGTTAGCTGGGACGAAGCCATCAGCTACACAGCTCGGCGCTTCAAGGAAATTCAAAAAGAGCACGGCCGCAAAGCAATCGGCGGCATTACGTCATCACGTTGTACTAATGAAGAAGTCTTCGTTGTACAAAAACTCGTGCGCGCGGCAATGGGCAACAATAACGTCGACACTTGCGCACGCGTTTGCCATTCGCCAACTGGCTTTGGCCTGAACAAAACTCTCGGCACGTCTGCCGGCACGCAACCATTCGACAGCGTCATGGATGCCGACGTCATCATTGTGATTGGCGCCAATCCGACTGAAGGCCATCCGGTTTTCGCCTCGCAGATGAAGCGCCGCTTGCGACAGGGTGCGAAACTGATCGTCGTCGATCCGCGTCGCATTGGCCTGGTCAAGTCCCCGCACATACGCGCCGAGCATCATCTGCCACTGCTGCCCGGCACCAATGTTCCTGTTATCAACGCGCTCGCACACGTCATCCTCTCCGAAGGCCTGGCCGATGAGGAATACGTAAGTACCCGCTGCGACACAGATTCGTTCGAGTCATGGAAACAGATGATCCTCAAGCCCGAAAACTCGCCGGAAGCGGTTGAGAAAGTTTCCGGAGTGCCGGCCGAAGAGATTCGCGGCGCCGCCCGCCTTTACGGCAGCGCGAAGCGCGGCGCGATTTATTATGGTCTCGGCGTCACTGAACACAGCCAGGGCTCAACGATGGTTATGGGCATGGCCAACCTCGCGATGGCGACAGGCAACATTGGCTTTTCCGGCTGCGGCGTTAACCCGCTGCGCGGGCAGAACAATGTTCAGGGCTCTTGCGACATGGGCTCGTTCCCGCACGAGCTGCCCGGATACCGACCCGTCCAGAACGACGAGGTCCGTGGCACATTCGAGAGTCACTGGGGCGTTACGCTGGATGCCGAACCTGGCCTTCGTATTCCAAACATGTTCGATGAAGCCTGCGCCGGTCATTACAAGGGCATGTACATTCAGGGCGAGGACGTCGCCCAGTCGGATCCCGACACGAAACACGTTGAGGCGGCACTCTCGAATATGGAGTGCCTCGTCGTGCAGGACTTGTTTCTCAACGAGACCGCGAAGTTTGCGCATGTTTTCCTTCCGGGCACATCGTTCCTGGAAAAAGACGGCACATTCATCAATGCAGAACGTCGCATCAACCGCGTACGCCCGGTAATGAAACCTCGCCAGGGAAAATCCGAATGGCGCATCACCCAGGAGCTGGCTCAGGCACTCGGCTACCCGATGAATTACAACAATGCCGCCGAAATCATGGACGAGATTGCGGAACTGACGCCGACATTTAAAAACGTGAGCTTCAAATTCCTTGATGAGGTAGGCAGCGTGCAGTGGCCGTGCAACGATGCCGCACCAATGGGCACACCAATCATGCACGTTGACAACTTCGTGCGTGGCAAAGGTCTTTTCGTCGAAACCGACTACGTGCCCACCGAAGAACGTACGAACCGCAAATTCCCATTACTGCTGACAACAGGCCGTATCTTGTCGCAATACAATGTGGGGGCCCAGACACGCCGAACACCGAACATGGTTTGGTACAACGAAGACCTGTTGGAAGTCCATCCACACGACGCAGAAACACGTGGCATAAAAGACGGCCAACTCGTATCACTGAAAAGCCGTAAAGGTGACATCACGCTCAAGGCGACGATCACTACGCGCGTACAGCCGGGCGTTGTTTACACAACATTTCACAACCCCGAAACCGGCGCCAACGTCGTCACAACCGAGTACAGCGATTGGGCGACAAGTTGCCCGGAATACAAAGTGACTGCCGTGCAGATTGCACCGGCGACGCATCGCTCCGAATGGCAAAATGAGTTCGACGCACGCGCCGAAGCGCAGGACAAGCTCGCCGAAATCCCGTAGTACTTTTCACGGCCTGCGATTTGATCACTTATTGAGCTTGGAGAACTTCGAGCCTTCCAGCGTCAGGTTGTACATCAAGCCCTTGGAGCCGAAAGTGAAACCAATCACAGGATCCCGGATATTGCCTGAGTCAATGGTTTTGCCGGCACCAATATCGATAAGTGCAACGGATCCGTCGATACCCACTTTCCAGCCGTTTGAATCCCGAAACTGCGTCAACGATTCCAGTGTCATGAACGCGATAACGACTGACTTCGCCTGAGCGCCCGCCTGAAAACCGACCGAACCGCTCGTAGTGCGATAGTAATCGGCCGTGCGACCGCCAATACGCAGCGCGCCTTCACCTGTCTCGGCGCCGACACCGACGCCTGCCTTAATGATGCGCGGAAAAATGAGAT
Organism: Gammaproteobacteria bacterium; assembly: GCA_029863705.1. Lineage (GTDB taxonomy): Bacteria > Pseudomonadota > Gammaproteobacteria > Steroidobacterales > Woeseiaceae > UBA1847. Next base: position 163 of record JAOTUU010000112.1, on the reverse strand, counting down.
AACCAGCTGCCTGCTCCAGAAAATGCTGCCCGCCGTCAATATCTTGTCGAAAAACGTGCAGCGCCTTATTCGCTTCGCTATCGATCTTGCTGGCAGACCAGTCAACGGAGGCACAGGACTGCAAAAAACCACCGGCTACCAGAATCGCGACCACTTTTAGCAG
>JAOTUU010000394.1 GCA_029863705.1 Gammaproteobacteria bacterium | reverse complement strand
GCTCGTGAGAGGGTCGATCTTTAACCTTTCTTAACGGTGCCGATCGTCTCCATTGCGGCCGTTCGGGTGCTATATTCTGGGCTGGAGCTGGTCGGCCCGGATCGACCCAGTGGCCGGTAGTCGCCCTTAGATTCAGGCTGTTAACCGGCTATTAACGTCTCCGAAACGGACGTTAGCTACAATCTGGCCTTCTCAGTCGATTTGAGAACAAGAATGAAGCTATCGGATTGGGCAAGCGTTGCCGAAATCGTCTCCAGCCTTGCTGTGGTCATTACTCTCGTTTTCTGCTTGTCGGTATTCGGGAAAACACAGAAATCACCCGAGCCGCGGCATACGACAGAAACATAGACAGTGTGAACGAAGTTCGCGGCTGGATAGCAAATAATCCGGACCTTGCGACGCTTTACCGAGCGTTTCTCAATGATGAGACAGCAGAAATCGAAGAGCCACGCATCATTCAGTTGAATCTATTGATGAACTCAATATTCGACATCTTCGAGAAAGCCTACTTCGCTTTTCAGTATGGTCACATCGGTCAATCTGAATGGAGCAGGTTTGATAAGCAAATCTGCATACAGTACAGCCATATGGTCAGTGGGCCGCCGATACTGGTTGAATCCTTGCGACGGGCCGCAACGTAAGAATTTCTTGGCTACATCGAGGCAACGTGTACTACTGAGGCGCAGCCGCAATGAAGAGAATCGATCTCGGGCAGACGATAAACACGCTCGCAAATGTTGGCGTATTGGCCGGCATCATTTTTCTTGCCTACGAATTGCGCCAGAATACTCTGGCGACGGAACTTGTAGCCGCTCAGGGGCACCTTGAGGCAACGCTCAACGCCAATCAACAAATGGTCGCGCATCCTCATCTAGCGGAACTTGTCGCACGAGGGATTGAGGGCGACGAGTTTTCACGCGTGGAAGAGTTGCAGCTAAACAACGGGTATTCAACACAGCTGCGCGCCTGGCAAAACTCCCACTACCAGTACGAGCGTGGCGCATTGGACGAAGCGATTTGGCAGGGCTACAGCAATAACATCGCGGATAATTTGGTTGGCGACGCTCACTATGAAATGTACTGGCGAGAGCACATGGACTGGTTCACGCCAACATTTAACGAATTTGTGGAATTGAAGCTCGCGGACCGTAGGCTCAAATGACTCGAAGTGTGGCCGTTCTGAGCCCTTTGCAGCGCAAAGCTGAGCGTCTCATTTGTAATCTGAAAGCTGCCGTTTGGGTGATATAGTCTGATCGTCGGAAACGTTTGCTATTTCTCCAAACTTGACCAGCAAGACGAATGAATAGCGGCAAACTAGGTTGGAAAGGGCTTGCGGAGATTTTTGGGACGCTCGGTGTAATCGGATCTCTCATATTTGTTGCGTTAGAGATCCGTCAGAATACCAATGCTGTTCGCAGCGCCACGATTCATGCGATCGCCGAGATGTCGTATGACACTTCCATGCGCATGGCCGAGAATCCGGAACTCTTGGCAATTCAGCGCGCAGCAGATAATGGGGAACCTCTAACGATCGGCCAGCGAGACCAAATAGTGTCTTTCTACTCTGGGATCATGCGGATACAGCAGGACCGCTTTCAGCAGTATCAGCTAGGAATCCTCGACGAAGAGACTGTCTTTCAGGTTGGTGGCCGGGGGAGAGGTTACCGAAGCCTGTTCTTTGCCGAGTTTTGGGAAGAAAGAAAGGAAACGTACCCGGTTGAGTTTCGGCAGTTCATGGAGCGTGAGATTCTACCGCTGTCAGCGGGTTTCGAAGACCCTCGGTCGACTCGAGAATAGAAGATGAAGAAGATCGATCTTGGGCAGATGGTCACGATTCTCGCGAATCTCGGCGTAATCCTTGGAATAGTCTTCCTTGCACTGGAACTCCAACAGAACACGGCTTCGATTAGAGGTGCGACCTACCAATCGATGTCAGATACTGCGGTCAATCAGTTTCAGGGGGTTGCCGAGGACACCGAGCTTGCTGTGGCGCTTGTTCGAACGTTTATGGGCGTCCGTCGCAGCGATCTTAGTCTCGAAGAGTGGGCGAAGCTCATCTACTTCTATTTGGCGTTTATTCACCAACTGGAAAATTCGTTTAACCAACATCAGGCGGGCTTAGTCGATGATAGCGTCTTTAGCAGTTACGGTT
>JAOTUU010000111.1 GCA_029863705.1 Gammaproteobacteria bacterium | reverse complement strand
CGACATAAGCTTGTCCCAGTCAGGCATCCCGGAGAATAATTCGCCGTCCCACCAAACGCTGCCGGCCTCGAGCGCCTCGCGCTCGGTATCCGACATCGAGGGCAGCATCTTGCGGTATACGTCGAGTAACGGCTTTGTAATTTTTTCGCGCCTGACTTCAACGAAGTTCGGGATCAGCATGAGCCCGAACAAAAGAGTCAGGAAGAGCTTCCAGAGCACGAAACCGTCGCCGAAGATCCAGTAGGCGAGCAAAGCGATGCCCGTCGCAATCGTCGACGTACGCAAATCGATGCGTTGGTACGCGAGAAATATTCCACCGCCTACAAACAGCAGCAACCAGAGCACGCTAACAATCAAACCGGACAATTCGAATACCTCACGAACACAATGAACCTGACGTTAAAGTCGCGATGCGACACCAATCAACACTCTATAGCAGTTCCTCGATCGCAGCACGTTCCTCGCGGAGCTCGGTCTCCGTTCTGGCCATGCGGTCGCGACTGAAGTCGTCAATCGACAGCCCTTCAACGACCTCGTACTGGCCATCGCGGCAGCGCACCGGGAAGGAATAGACGACGCCAGGCTCGATGCCGTAGCTGCCATCGGCCGGGATAGCCATGCTAACCCAGTCATCGTCGGTTGTGCCGAGCGCCCAGTCGTGCATGTGGTCAATCGCAGCCGAGGCCGCCGATGCGGCCGATGATGCGCCACGTGCCTGAATGATAGCCGCGCCGCGCTGCTGCACGACCGGAATGAACTCATCAACAAGCCAGGCCTGATCGATCAGTTCTTTTGCTGCCTTGCCGCCAACGCTGGCATGACTGATATCGGGGTACTGTGTCGCCGAGTGATTGCCCCAGATCGTCATGCAGCGAATGTCATTGACGTGGCTGCTTGTTTTGGCCGCGAGCTGGGCCTTGGCGCGGTTGTGATCCAGACGCGTCATCGCCGTAAAGTTGCGTGGGTCGATGTCGGGGGCATTGCTGCTCGCGATCAGCGCATTCGTATTGGCAGGATTGCCGACGACAAGCACCCTGATATCCCGACTCGCGTGCTCATTTATCGCCTTGCCCTGTACGGAAAAAATCGCGGCATTTGCTGTCAACAGGTCTTTGCGTTCCATACCTGGGCCGCGCGGCCGCGCGCCCACCAGCAGGGCATAATCGCTGTCCTTGAAGGCCGTATTCGGATCGTCAGTTGCGACGATGCCGGCCAGCGTCGGGAACGCACAATCATCAAGCTCCATGACGACGCCATGCAGTGCCGCCAACGCGGGCGGAATTTCCAGCAGCTGCAAAATCACGGGTTGGTCATTGCCCAGCATCTGGCCTGATGCGATGCGGAAGGCGAGCTGATAGCCGATCTGGCCAGCAGCGCCAGTAATGGTGACGCGTACGGGTGCTTTCATGGTTGAATTCCTGGGTTGCTATGCGGCGATTTTCGGCGGCGATTTTAACATCGGCGACGCGATCAAACACTGGTGTTGATTACTTATCCGCGTCGATATCGGCGAAATTCGGGAATATTCGCTGAAATTCGCCGTATTCGCTGTCCGCGAGGTCCTGCTGCCCGTTTTTACGCAATTGCTTGATACAGGCCATCCAGGATTCGGCGGATTCGCGCGCGGTCTCCGTGCAGGTAAAGCCCGACTCAGCCGCTTTTTTCTCGGCAGTCGCCGCAAGAGACGCTGTGCCCAGGACGGGCTCGGCCGCAGGTCGCCTGGACGAGAGGCCCCCGGCCCGGTCCTGGTCAACCTTCTCGCTCCGTGCCGGAACACTCGGATCCGCGTTGACGCGCCCCGCCGAAACTTCCTCATCGGGAGCGACGAGCGCGTCCGACCGCGGTGTCAGCGATGGAGTGGCCGGTACCTGTTTGGCGCCCGACTGCGCTCGCGCACGCTCATCTGCCTCACGCAAAACCGCCATGTCCTTCGGCGTGAAGGCATCCATCGATACGGCATCCTGCTCGGGTTGAGGCAGCCGGGTCAGTTCCAGGACAATTGCGAGGCTCAGTCCGATGGTGGCGGCCCAGGCGGCCGGCCGCATCCAGGCGCGGGCGCGTGAATATGGCGTGCGGGCTTCACGGGCGGCCATTCGCAGCACCCTCTTGTTCAGACGGTCGGGCGCCCGCTCCTGCGCCAGCGCCGTGTAAGTGTCCGCGACGAGCGGGTCATTTTCTCGGTTTTTTCGCTCGTTGCTCATGGTCGCTCCGTTTGTTCATCGATCGCCACACGCAGCTTGTTCACCGCGTACCGCAGCCGACTTTTCGCTGTTTCACGGTTGCTGCCCGTAACCGCGGCAATCTCGTCGAGGCTCAGGCCGGCTTCCTCGCGCAGCAAGAAGGCATCCCGCTGTTCGTCGGGTAAGTCCAGCAAAGCCCTGGACAGACGTTCCTTCGCGAGGCTGCGCTCGGTCAGGGTGTCAGGCTGTTCCCCCGGGTGGGAGTGCAGTTCCGCGTCCAGCTCGGTGTTGCCCGCATGGCGCTTGTTGCGGCGCACGTGGTCAATAAAGCAGTTGTGGGCGACGCGGTACAGGAACGTCGTGAACTTCGCTGTCGGTCGATACGACGCGCGCGATTTTACGATCTTGCCCCAGACGTCCTGGAAGATGTCTTCAGCCGTATCCCGGTGGCGACACAAGCGCAACAAATACCGGTACAAAGGGTCATTGTGTCGCCGATACAAGGTCTCGAACGCGGCGACGTCGCCGTCCTTGTAACGCAGCATCAGCGCACTGTCCTCGGGTGTGTGGCCCATGGCTGGAGCATAGGGGAGCGTCGTGCCGCTGCAAAGTGCGGTGGCTGATCTCGTCACGGATTCTGCGCTTGCTGCCATTAATACCTCGTCTCACTGAAGCTATAAACGTAGCCAGCGGCGGCCGCGGGTTACAAAAAGCGCCTCAAAAGGCTTGCAATCCGGATTGTTAGTGTTATAGTTGACTATAACACCAGTTCACTAGGGTAAATCACAGGCCCGGGACAATCTCGGGAGAGTCAAAATGGCCAAGTCAATACAGCATAACAACGAAATCGTAAGCCTCACCCTGATGCTTCTCCTGGCAGTCGCGCTGGTCGCTGGCCAGGCGGATGCGAGGATTCAGGACGAGGTTCGGGCCGAAGCCGAGGCTGAAGTCATTCATATCCGTTCTTCGGAAAGCGACAGTTAATGAACCCGAAATGGGAAGAAGATCAGCCGATTTATCGGCAACTGCGCGATCGAGTCGTGGCGATGATTCTCGAAGGCGTGCTCGGTGACGGTGATGCCTTGCCGTCGGTGCGCAATGTGGCCGCCGAGTACCGACTCAACCCGCTGACGGTTCTCAAGGGTTACCAGGAGCTTGTGGACGAGGGACTGGTCGAGAAGAAGCGCGGTCGCGGCATGTTTGTGAATGAGGGCGCCCGTACGAAGCTCCTGAAGGCCGAACGGCAGCGGTTTCTCGACAAGGAGTGGCCCAAAGTGCGCGCGACCATCGAGCGGCTCGGGCTTGATGAGGCGGAGCTGCTGCGTGCCAAGAAACCGAACAAAGATGCAGGAGAAGAGAATGACTAGCGTGGTCAGTGCCCGCGGAGTTTCAAAACACTTCGGAGCGGTCCGAGCTGTTGATGAGGTCAGCTTCGAAATAGAGCAGGGCAAGATTCTCGGCTTGATCGGTCCGAACGGCGCGGGCAAAACGACACTGCTGAAAGCCGTGCTCGGATTGACGGACTGTGACGGCGAACTTTCAGTACTAGGGCTCGATCCGTTCAAGCAGCGCAAGGAGCTTCTAAAGAACATCTGTTTCATCGCTGACGTGGCGGTCCTGCCGCGCTGGATAAAGGTGACGCAGCTGCTCGAATTCGTTGAATCGGTACATCCGAACTTCTCACGCAAACGCGCCGAGGGATTTCTGAGTCAGACCAAGGTTCGGTCGGACGCCAAGGTTCGCGAACTTTCAAAAGGCATGGTGGTGCAATTGCATCTTTCCATCATCATGGCGATCGATGCCAAACTCCTTGTCCTGGATGAGCCGACGCTGGGCCTCGATATCATCTTTCGCAAAGAGTTTTATAGCAACTTGTTGAACGATTACTTCGATGAAAAGCGCACGATTCTGATAACCACGCATCAGGTAGAGGAAATTGAAAACCTGTTGACCGATATCATGTTCATCAACGACGGGAAAATTCTACTTGACTCTCCGATGGAAGCGATCGCAGATTCCTATGTGGAGCTCACGACATCCGGCGAGGACGCAATCAAGGCACGAGGGCTGGGACCCATCGCGGAGCATGAGATGTTCGGCAAGTCTGTTCTGCTGTTCGAGGGCGTTAGCCGTGAAAACCTCGGCGGCCTGGGCGAGCTCCGCACGCCTTCGGTGGCGGACCTGTTCGTTGCCAAAGTAAAAGGAGCGCGCAAATGATCGGCAATCAACTGGCATTGATCAAACGCGAACTCTGGGAGCATCGATCGATTTACGTGACGCCCGTGGCAGTTGCCAGCATCGTCACGTTGGGAAGCCTGGCAATGCTCATGCTCGCGGGCGGCTTTGCCAAGGAGTTGGATATCGCAATATTCGGTGCGACCAATATTGCGGGTGATGCCGAACGCCAAGTAGTATTGACTGGCTATTTTATCGGCACTTCCGGGGTGTTCCTGCTCGCGGCGACGGTACTCACGGTCTTCTACACACTGGATTCCCTGTACGCCGAGCGCAGGGACAAGAGCATACTTTTCTGGCGGTCGATGCCCGTGACCGACGCCGAAGCTGTGATCGCAAAACTCGTAACAGCCATCGTGGTTATTCCATTGGTGACCGTCGCCGTGGTCATTGTGACTCACCTCGTCAACCTCGTAATCACGAGCATCTGGTTCAGCGTCAAGGGTGCCGATGCCGGCCATCTTATCTGGGGATCGGTGCCGTTACTCGACAACTGGACCGCAGCTCTGATTGTCACCCTGGCGAGTGCGATCTGGATGTCTCCGTTCGTGGGCTGGTTTCTGTTCGTATCGTCCGTTACAAAACGCTCGCCGTTGCTGATGGCATTCATGCCTTTGGTACTTATCCCTCTTCTCGAATTAATTTTCTTCAGGTCGTCTCTTTTTGCTGACGCCGTTTTTGGCCGCAATGGAATGATTCCACTATTCCGCGGAATGGACATGGAAGCGTTCTTCGATGAAGAGAGTATGCATATCAGCGAAGGTGCAGTCAGTTTGCTTGCGCACCTCGATGTTGTCCGGTTCCTGACAAGTCCTTCGATGTGGGGCGGTGTTATCGTCTGTGCATTGTTCGTGATGGCCGCAATCTATCTGCGTCGCTATCGCGATGAGAGCTAGCGGCGAATTTTCCAGGCGCTGTTTCAGGGCTTACCGCTCAGTTTGAATTTTCGCAGCTTGCCGCGGAACTGATGGTAGCTAAGGCCGAGCAAATCGGCGGCAAGGCGCTGGTTAAAACGCGATTTCTCAAGTGCCGCCTGCAGCAACTCGATTTCAGTATCCACAAGTCGCTGATGCAAATCTGTCGGTAACAACGGGCGCCTTCGCTTCGTAGGAAGTGGCGGCGTTGTTGATGCGCCGCCTGCCATCCTGAACGGCGAATCGAACGGGTCGAGTGCAATCTCGGTTATCGGCTGTTCCGGATCCTTCGCTCTATATACGGTTCTTTCGATCGTATTCTTTAGTTCCCGAACATTGCCCGGCCAATGATTGCGCAGCAACGCTGATGATGCCCGCGGACTGAAGCCGGGAAAATAACTCCACCTCAGTTCACTCGCCATGTGAATCGCGAATGCGTTTGCGAGTGGCAGAATGTCTTCGACTCTTTCTCGTAGCGGCGGAACCGTGATCACGTCAAACGCAAGGCGGTCGAGCAGGTCTTTTCGAAATCGTCCTTCCGCGGTTAGCGACTGCAGATCCGAGTTCGTCGAACCAACAATGCGTACGTCAACCTGAAGGGTTTCGTTGCCGCCTACGCGCTGAACCTCTCCGTACTCAATCGTCCGCAGGATCTTCTCCTGCGTGCGAAGCGGAATTGTCGCAAGCTCATCAAGAATCAACGTGCCGCCGTCCGCGCGCTCGAAGTGCCCGATATGTGTCTTTGCCGCCCCCGTAAACGCGCCGGCTTCGTGGCCGAACAGTTCGGACTCCAGGATGGTCTCAGTCAGGGCGGCGCAGTTGACCTTGACGACCCGTTGTTCCCAGCGGTCGGACAGGAAATGCAGGCGCGAGGCAATGAGTTCCTTGCCTGTGCCCCTCTCGCCGACGACCAGCACCGGTTTCGACAAGGGCGCCGCCCTGGACACGTGCTCGAGCATTTCCAGAAACGCAGGCGCTTCACCGATGATTTGCTGGGATTCGCGGTGCGATGGCATTAGCGGATTAAGCCAGAAAGTAGCCAAATTGGCCAATAGATAGTGAATTTCGCCATTGATAGATCGTGTAATGTGCCCGGCCATTTATGTTTTAGGTATTTAAATCAATTGCTTATGAGAAACCAGCACAGTTGGCACGAATGCTGCAGTGTCTATAAGCAGGATTCACCTGAAAAGAGGAAACACTCATGGGCATATTCACGAGATTCAGCGACATCGTGAACTCCAATATCAACGCCATTCTCGACAAAGCCGAGGATCCGGAGAAAATCGTTCGGCTAATGATCCAGGAGATGGAGGACACGCTCGTCGAAGTCAGGTCCGCTGCGGCACGCTCGATTGCAGACAAGAAAGACCTGAACCGAAAAATAGAGACCCTGGATCGCGAAAGAAGTGACTGGGATGACCGGGCCGAGCTCGCCATGCGCAAAGGTCGTGAGGACCTGGCCGAGGCCGCACTGGTGGAAAAATCAAGGGTATCGAGTGCGGTTGACGTACTTAAAGAGGACTACCTCGCCGTCGACGAAGGTCTGGCAAAACTCAACGAGGACATCGGCCGACTGGAGAGCAAGCTCGAAGACGCAAAGACGAGGCAAAAGTCCCTGCTGGCGCGCCACAAGACCGCAAGCAGCCGGCTGGCAGCCCGCAAGAAGATCCATGACTACAAGATCGATGACGCGATGGTTCGGTTCGAGGCGTACACGCGACGCATAGATGACGTTGAGGGTCGGGTTGAAGCCTATGACCTGGGCTTGCCGAAAGACCTCAACCATGAATTCGCCGGTCTCGAGGCTGAGGATCTGGTTAAAGAGGAACTCAATGCATTGAAGGAACGAGTTGCTTCCGAACAGAACAGTCATAGAGAGGCCGAGTAATCGAAACGTTTGAGAGGAGCAGAGAATGAGTCGAGAGACCTGGGATACGGACTTCGAAGCACTACGCGGATTCTATCGGGATCGGGAGAACGGCTGGGTGTTTGGCGTCTGCGCAGGTATCGCCGATCGTTTCAATTTCCAAGTTGCTACGGTCAGGGTGATAGCGGTAATAAGCTTGCTGCTGTTCTTCTGGCTGACGGCAGCCGTCTACATTGGTGCTACCTTGCTGATAAAGGAGAAACCGCTGGTATATTCGGGCCGCAGAAAAGAAAATGATTTCTGGCGAACCTACCGCAAAGACCACTGGAGGCGTTCATGACCGTATATAGCGAAACGTCAGCACGTCGCCTGTATCGGGATGCCGACCGGGCGGTTCTGGGCGGCGTCTGCGCCGGGCTGGCCGGGTATTTCGGACTCAATCTGAAAGTCACGCGCTTCCTGGCATTCATTGCGTTCCTTATGGCGATGCCTTTCGCCATTGTCGCGTACCTGGCAGCAGTCCTGCTGATTCCCGCCGCGTCGCAACGCGGCCCCGGAGTCGTCAGGGAGACCCGCTGTTGTTGGGGAATGAGAAGATCAGGGCGCTCACGGCGGTCCCGAAAAGTCAGAGAAGCGGATGAATTGAATGAGCGAACTGCCGCGCCGGCAGGGCCCTCCGTCAAGGATGTTCGTGAGCGATACCGGTCCCTGGACAAGCGTCTTGCCGAACTGGAGAAACAGGTTACTTCACCGCGTTTCCAGCTCGAACAGGAATTTCGGAAACTTTGAAAAACAGACACCGCAAAGGGGCCCGTAAATGAACACAATGTTTTATATCTTTTGCATAGTCGCAGTCGTCTTTACGGCGGAGACGATTCAGAAGGTAATCAAGATGAAAAACGAAGCAAAAAGAGCCCAGGACCCTGAACTCGAGGAAACGCTTGCCCAGATCGAGCGGCTGGAAGAACGAATCAAGGTCCTGGAGCGCATCGTTACCGAAAACAAATACGATCTGAGCCGCGAGATCAGCAATTTGAAATAGCGGGGACCCGGACGATGCGCCTGGAATGCAAAACGCCCGTCAAAGACGGGCGTTTCAGTTTAAGACCTTTGTGTGCAGCGATTAGTTGCTACGTTCCTTGTATGCGCGCACCTGCGTATTGAATTCTTCGGCAACGAGATTCATTTCTTCTACAGCCGCGTTGTACTTCTTGTTTAACATATCGATGCGCTGTTGCTTGGCATCTTCATCCTGATCATCGGGTCCGGCAACGGTCTCTTGTTCAGTTGCCTCGATGCAGGAAAGATATTCTTCCATCGCGCTCATATAAGCCTTGACGCCGCGTTGACCGGCGATCATTTCTTCCTTGGTTGCGGTTGTGCCGTCCGGCACGTTTGCGCGAGTCGGATAGTCGCAGGCCAGCGCCAAAGGGGCTGCGAATATGACTATCACAGAGAAAACTGTCTTCTTAATTTTGTTCATTTAGTCTACTTAGATTGCGCCCGGAAGGCCGCAGCAGCAGCCGGGCAGGTGGGTTTCGATGCATTATTAGATCATGTTGCCGGTTCGGAGTGAAGTCAGCCAAAAAAGAACTAAAAAACAAGAAGTTGCACGAGATGTGCTGCATTATCCCAGATCCAGGCTGAACACAGAATGAACGCACGATTCAGGCGAATAGTGCCCGGAAGGAATCTGTGCCGTCTGCCTGTGCCATCAGGAGTTCAAGGTAGTTGTCCGCACTCATCGGGTCGCCGAAAAGAAGGCCCTGCACGTAGGTGCATCCGAGTTTCTGCAGGAAAATCAACTGCGCTTCTTCTTCGACGCCCTCCGCGACTACATCCAGATTGAGATTACGTCCCATCTGGATGATTGTGTCGACAATCGTGGCGTCGTCCGGATTCGTCACAATGTTTCGGACGAAGGATCGGTCGATTTTCAGCGTACTGATCGGGAACTGCTGCAAGGCGCTCAGAGACGAATAGCCCGTACCAAAGTCATCAATGGCAAGATGCAAACCAAGTCCATAAAGTTCGTCGAGCAACTTGATCGTTCGTTCCGGATTCTCCATCAATGTCGTTTCGGTGATCTCCAGCTCGAGTGACGTTGGAGAGACTTCATGACCGCGCAATATCGAACCGATACGACGTATGAAATTGGCTTGTCGCAACTGCTTAAGCGATAGATTGACGGAGACGCGCCCGGGCGAAGAGACTGTCTTCTGCCAAAAGCGGAAATCTTCGCAAACCTTGTCCAGCACCCATTCGCCGATTTCTATGATCAGGCTCGATTCTTCGGCAATCGGTATGAAATCAGCCGGAAGCACGACGCCGCGCTCCGGCAGCTCCCAGCGAACCAGGGCCTCAGCGCCAAAAACCTCACCGGTCTCGAGGTTGTACTTGGGCTGGTAATGCACGAGCAGTTCGTCACGCTCGAAAGACCGCTTCAGCTTGCTTTTCGTCATTAGCCTTTCCACCGTAGCCTCGTTCATTTCTGGCTTGTAAAACGAGAATACGTTGCCACCACTCTTCTTCGCGTG
>JAOTUU010000109.1 GCA_029863705.1 Gammaproteobacteria bacterium | reverse complement strand
ACGTTCGACTCCGTACCAGGCGTTGCGATGATTTCGTCGGTACCGATTTCCTGCAACCATTCGAATCGCTCACGGCTCATGCCTTCGGGCAGGATGGCCACGGCGGGGCAAGCCAGCAGCGCACAGTCGTAGGCACCACCGCGACAATAGTTGCCCGTGGACGGCCAAACCGCCTTCTGCGTCTCCGGGTCGAAATTGCCGGTGACCAGACGTGGTACAAGGCAACCATATGCAGCGCCAACCTTGTGGGCGCCTGTCGGGAACCAGTTGCCGACAATTCCGATGATGGTGGCGTCCACACCCGTCAGCGCTTTGGGGAACTCGATCCAGTTGCCTTCGCCAAAACCGCCACCCCTTTCGACGGGCTCATTTTTCCAGGTGATGCGGAACAGGTTCGCGGGGTCTAAATCCCACAGGCCAACCTTCTTGAGCCGTTCAGATATAGCTGCTGGCACAAGGCGGGGATCTTTCTGCTGGGCGAACGTTGGCAGAATGATATTGCGTGCGCGTGCGCGTTCTATCGTCTTTTCAAGAACATCGTGTCGAATGTCCGGTATCAAACTCATTGTTCGCCTCCAAGAGCGACGTTTGGGATCGGCGTCAGGTCGCCCCAGGCCAGTTCAACTTCGGTATCTCCCGCACGCGTCGCGCGTAGCAATTCATCCTGGTCGACGGGCAAACTGCGCATGCGCACACCCGTGGCTCGGTAGATGGCATTAGTAATGGCAGCGCTGGTCGGGATGCTTGGCAATTCGCCGACGCCTTTCGCGCCGAACGGCCCTGTTGAGGTGTTGTGTTCAACGATGTGCGACGTGATCCTGGGCGTGTGACTGATACTCGGAATCTTGTAGCGCGCCAATACGTCAGTCCAGGGCATACCTTGTTCCTGAATGTAATGCTCCGTCAGCGTATAGCCGATGCACATGACGATGCCGCCTTCAATCTGCCCCTGCAGCGTTAATGGATTGATGGCGCGACCAACATCATGTGCGGCAATAATCCTGTGGACCTGCACCTCGCCTGATTCCATGTCGATTTCGCACAGGGCTGCCTGCACACCGAAGCCAAACGCGACGTGCATGTCGCCGCCGCTGCCCAGGGGTTTCGTTTCCGGTGCGAGGTAGTCATAGCGGACGACGATATTTGCTCCGGCCTGCGCTCCCTCGAGTTGCCTGGCCGCATCCTTCGCGGCGAGTCGTGCAGCGTTGCCGCTGACGAATGTCTGCCGGCTCGCAGTCGTCGGGCCGCCGTCGGGACAATAGTCGGTATCCCCGAGCAAGACGTTCACCGCGCTGGCCTCTATGCCCAGTTCCTCGGCTGCACATGCTGCAAGCACGGCCGGTAAGCCCTGACCCATTTCCGCAGAAGATGTGCGCACCTCGGCCCTCGTTCCCTGCTCCGGATCCAGCCACACTTCAACTTCAGCGCTGGCTTTGTCGGGGGCGCCACCGCCGAGGCCCGTGTTCTTGTAGGCAGCGGCGATTCCCCAGGCGAAGCGTCGATTGCCTTCCTGCCACGTCCAACGAAAGTCGTCGCCCCGCAAATCGCGTTCAACCAGGTCGATGCATTCATTCAGGCCGGCGCTCTCACGCATGACCTGTCCTGTTGAGGTTACCGAGCCGACGTCGAGCGCGTTGCTACGACGAATTTCGATGGCGTCGAGTTCGAGCTGCTCAGCAAGGATGTCCATATTGCTTTCGACAGCGAAACAACTCTGAGTCACGCCGAAACCGCGGAAGGCGCCGCTGGGTGCGTTGTTGGTGTACATGGCAAAGCAGTCCACCTTCACATTCGGCACGTCGTAGGGCCCGGCTGCGTGTGTGCTTGCGCGCGTCAGGACCTTTTCACTAAGGCTGGCGTAAGCACCGCCATCGCCATAAAGCGTTGCTTCGACCGCTGTTAATTTGCCCTCGCGCGTCGCGCCGGTGCGGATCCGAATGACGGTGGCATGCCGTTTCGGATGGACTAACAGGCTTTCCTGGCGCGAATACAGCATCTTGACCGGGCGTTGGGTTTTCTCGGCGAGCAAAGCGACGTGAATCTGGCCGGTAATGTCTTCTTTGCCGCCAAAGCCGCCGCCCATCAACGTTGCTACGACGCGTATCGATTCCGGTTCGACGTCCATCGTCGCGGCGACCTGGTCACGATCCCCATAAGGAATCTGGCTGCCGACGTAGACTGTTGTCTTGTCATGCTTTGCGGTTTCGCCTCGCGCCGCCGTTGTATCGAGATTCCCGCCAAAATCCTCCGGGTTGTACCCGGCCGGTACGCCGATTGAACATTCCGGTTCAAGAAACAGGTGTTCAGTCGCGGGCGTTCGGTAGGTTCGGTCGATGATCGTATCGGCTGCGGCGAATCCGACCTCGATATCGCCTTTGTTAACTTTGATGTGCTTGAGCACGTTGCCCTCGGCACGACCTTCGTGGACCAACGGCGACTCGGGTTTCGCAGCTGCTATCGCATCGCTAACGACGGGCAGTTCTTTATAGACCACGTCGATCAGATCCACTGCGGCTGCAGCTGCTTCTTCTGTGTCAGCGGCCACGATCGCGATTGCGTCGCCGGCGTAACGAACTTTGTCGGCGCACAGCACCGGCCAGTCTTTGATGAACACGCCATGCAGATTGCTGCCGGGAACGTCTTCGTGAGTCAGTACAGCATGGACGCCGGGCAAAGCGCGTGCTGCGGACGTATCAATCGAGCAGATCTTCGCGTGTGCAATGCCGGCGCGTTTCGTGCGTGCGTGCAGCATGCCCGGGAACCGATAGTCATCGGCAAACTTTGCGGTGCCCGTAATCTTGTCGCGCGCCTGCAGGTTGGCCATGGGTTTGCCGACCGAATTTCCCGTCGGCTGGGTTGCCGGGAGGAGTGGTGGAACGTCCTGCCCGGACGCCTGCAGAATGGCACGCGTTATGCTTTGGTAGCCCGTGCAACGGCAAAACGTATCTTTCAAAGCTACGGCAATATGATCTTCGGTCAGCGTTTCGCCGGCCGCCTTTTTTTCATCGATCAGCGCTTTCGCCGTCATGATCATGCCCGGCGTGCAGATGCCGCATTGCACAGCGCCATGATCCAGAAATGCCTGTTGCAGAGGGTGCAATTCGTCATTCGGTGAGAGATTCTCGATCGTCTCAACGTTGGCGCCATGCGCCTTGAATGCAGGGAAGACGCAGCTCGATATCGGTGTGCCGTTAAGCAGTACCGTACAGATTCCGCATTCAGCTTCGTTGCAGCCGATTTTCGTTCCGGTCATTTGCAGGTCTTTGCGCAGTACCTCCGAGAGGTAACGCGATTCCGGCACGTCAATGTCGACCGGCGTTCCGTTCACGGTCATTTGCAGCCTGCTCATGGGGTGCTGCCCGTTGCCTGCTCGACCGCGCGGGTCAGAATGGCCGGTAGGTAAGTCCGCACCATTTGTTCGCGATATTCGGCGCTTGCCCGGTATTTGCTCGACCGCAATGTAACGCTTGCCAGCGCGGCTTCGGCCGCCTTGTCGAACTGTTCTGCAGAAGCAGTACCGCCTACAAGTACCTCCATTGCGGATTCGGCCAAAAAGGGCACTGGCCCGACAGGCCCCATGCTGATACGTGCTTTTGTGATCGTGTTGTTCTCATCCAATTGAATTCGAACTGCCATCGAGATGATCGGCAGACACAAACCCTGCGGCCGCATCACGCGGTGATGTGCCGAGCCTTCTCGAGTTCCGGTGGGTTTGAAGCGCAGCCTGGTCAGTACTTCCCGGTGGCGATTGATAAAGCTCTTTCCCGGCCCCTTGAATGATTCCTGCATCGGGATCCAGCGCGTACCGTCGATACTGGCGATCTCGATTTCACCACCGAGCGCAAGGAGGCCGATCGTACCGTCACCTGCGGGCAGGGCGTGAGCCACGTTGCCGGCGAGCGTGCCGACATTTCGCACCTGGGGGCCGCCGATTACGCCACAGCTTTCAGAGAGGCATGAGCCGTACCGCATAATGCGGACATCCCTGACAATTTGACTGTGTGTGACGCCGCAACCGATAACAATGTAATCACCATCCTGGTCAATTGTATTAAGACCAGCGATGCGCGAGGCATCCACCAATGCGTCTATGGGCCGGTGTAGCCCGCGCCTTATTTCCACGACCAGGTCGGTGCCACCACCTACCACACGAGCCTGGCCGTCATAGCGCTGCAGCAACTCGACAGCCTCCGCTACAGTCTCAGGCGTGTAGTAATTTTCCCATCGGTTTGCTGATGAATTGCTCATTGCTCAGTTGATCCTGGCCCATATTGTGCGTGCTCGTTCAATGCAACGGGCACGAATGGCTTCTTCGTCGAGATGCGGCAGGCGGCCATTGTCAACCACTACGCGACCTCTTGCGACCGTGGTTTGAACGCGGCTGAAACTCAGGCCGAACAGCAGGTGCCCATAGAACGTATCTGCATTCAGCGGTGTAAAAGGAACGTAGTCGTGAATGACAACGTCAGCCAGTTGTCCTGCTGCCAATGTGCCGCGTGCTTCGGCGAACAGGCGATTGGAAATGCGGCTGTTGTTCCTAAGCAAAATTTCGCAGGCCTCTGCAAATGCAAGAGTCGGGTCCCTGTGCTCGGCGCGCTGATGCAAATACATGGCTCGCGCCTGTGAAATCAGGTGCGACGAAATTCCGTCGGTACCGACACCCACGGTTACGCCGTGTTCAAGCATGTCCAGAATGGGTGAGACGCCCAGCCCATTATTCATATTGGATTCGGGGTTGTTTACGAGGATGGAATCGGTGGCCTGCAGTACGTCCAGTTCCGCGGGCTCAAGACAGGTGCCATGCACGAAGAGCGTCTTGCTACCAGGAATGCCAAATTCGACAAAACGATCCATGATTTTCTGGCCGTAACGCTCCCGGGTCATCTGAACATCGATCGCATCTTCTGCTGCATGCACGTGGAAGCCGGTGTCGAGTTCGTGTGCTGCGTCGGCGCAACGTTGCAGCGTCTTCGTGCCCAGGGTCATCGAAGCGTGTAAACCGAAGAGGGCAGTCATTTGCGTATCGTCAGAGTCACGGCACTTGCGGATATAACGCTCGTTTTCTTCGATGCCTTCTCCGTCTTTATTACGGTCCGAGACTTCATAGCAAAGGCAGCCGCTTAAACCGACGTCGCGAAATGCCTGTTCGACCTGATCGAGGCTGCCATCGCAGCAAGAGGGTGAAGCGTGATGATCGATGATGGTTGTGCAGCCAGCACGCGCGGAGTCCATCAACGCCAGCAACGCGGAGTAGTAAACATCCTCAAAGTCGAGTGCCGCATCGAGTTTCCACCACAGGCGCTTGAGGTTTTGATCGAAGTTGGTCGCCTGCGGACCTGGTGGCGTGAAGCCGCGAGCAAAGGTGGAATAGAGATGATGGTGGGCATTGATCAACCCCGGCATCACGAGCTTGCCGCCAGCATCGATCGTGCGGTCGGGCGAGTAGGAACTGGTATCAAGGTCGCCGGCGGCGACAATGCGGTTCCCTTCGACATAAACACTGCCGTTCTCGACGAAGCGGTTGTCGTCGTCGAGTGTGGCCAGAAGGCCATTTGTGATCAGCAGCGAGGTCATGTGATAAGTCTCTTTTCCCGAGAATAGACGTCGCCGACGCTGCAGTCGGTCGTGGTTATTCCTTATATATAACGGGGATATGCGGCATCGACTTCGCGATGCCTCGCAGCAGGATCGCCATAGAGACCTCGGGTTCCGCCAAAACAGGCTCGTCACCCGAGTAGTCCAGCTTGCCGTCCAGCTCGATATGATGGGTCGCCCCGTGCCAGCGCGCGTCCATGGCCCATCGACCTAACTCATTGAAAACCATGAAGGCATTGTCCTGCTGAGCTTCAAATTCCGGCCGATCGAGGTACAAGCGGGGTTTGTCGCGATACGGCTGTCCCGACGTGGGGCAGAAGGTCGTGCAATTGCCGCACTCATTGCACAAATCGGCAATGACAGCGACCTGGTATTGCTGCTGCGCTGTCGCGGAGTCGCCGAGCGGCTGCGTCTCATAAGTCAGCAGGGCGAGGTTAGGACAAACCCCTACACACAGGCTGCAAAAGGTATCGCAATCCAGGCATCGTGCCGCCTCTGTTCGTGCCTGTTGCGCATCGTAGGTGAGCACGACCTCTTTGGAATCGTCGCGATCTGCGAGCGGGATGTGTGGTGCGGGAACTCGCCATTGCCGATGACTGCGTCGGCGCAGCATTACCGCTCGATCGAAGGAGGTGGCTTCGGTCGGCTCAATACCAGGCGGCCGGCGCTGCAAAATGCTGTTGGCGATCGCTTTTCCCGCGGCTACAGCTTTAACGATTGAGGAAGGTCCATCATTGACCACATCGCCACCGGCATAAACGTCTGTGACAGAAGTTTCGAACGTCACGGGGTCGGCTTCAATGTATCCCCACTTGTTCACCGCTATCGGTTCGTCGTCAAAGAAGTCGAGAACGGTGTGCTGGCTGATGGCCAGGATTAAAGTGTCTAGTGGCACTTCGAAGTCTGAGTCGGCCAGCTCGTGCGGGATTTTGCGGCCGGATGCGTCACGGTCACCTTTGTAGACCATGCGACGGCACTCCAGTCCCTGCAATTCACCGTCTGCAATAATGAGCCGCTGCGGTTTGCAGAGCTCGAGTACCTCGATGCCTTCGGCCAGGAGATGCGTAATTTCCTCGCGGTCTGCTGGCATCTGGTCGATCGTGCGGCGGTAGATCAGGCTGACCTTGCAATCCGACTGGCGGCGAGCGACTCGCGCACAATCCATGGCTGTGTCACCGGCACCGATAACGCCGACATGCCGGGCGGATTTATTGGCTTGTCCTTCCCGGGCTCGTCGCAAATACTGCAATGCATCGATCACGCCGTCGCAGTCTTCCCCCTCAAGACCCAGCATCTTGCTGAGCTGGGCGCCGACCATGATCACGATCTTGTTGAAACCATCGTCACGCAGTTGCGACAAGCTAAAGTCCCGACCTGCTTTCTTGCCGAAATGGAACTTAACGCCGAGGTCTTCCAGCAAGCCGAAGTCACGATCGAATATCGCCCGTGGGAGCCGGTACTCAGGTACTGCACCGCTGACCATGCCGCCGGCATAGAGGTGCTCCTCGAATACTTCCACGTGGACGCCAGCATGTGCCAGTTCTGACGCTGCGGCCATGCCGCCCGGTCCGGCACCGATGATTGCAACCTTACTGCTGTTCCGTGCCGACCATTTATCCGCTACTGCTGACGGCTTGAAATCCGAAGCGAAACGCTTGATGTCGCGAATGGCTAAGGGCTCATCAAGGTGGCTGCGGACACATGCCCCTTCGCACAGATGGTCGCAGACGCGGCCAAGTACGCACGCAAGCGGGTTGTCCATCCGCACAATTTTCAGCGCTTCGGCGGTATTTCCATCACGCACGGCGTTCATGTACTGCGGGACTTTCTGGCTTATCGGGCACTCGTCGACACAGGGAGCCTGGATGCAGTCAAACAGTCCGAGTTCGCGAGACGTTTTCGTGTGCGCGGTGTCGAACGTACCTTTGATGTATTGCGGATTCCTGAGTGTCTGCGCCGCGTAGTGACGCAGGTTGAGTCGAGCAGCGGCCGAGATGTCTGCATGAGACTCATCCGTCTCGGCAGAGTCAAAAATAAATTCGTCAATGCTGCACGACCCCGTTTTGCCGAAAGCATCTTCCACGGTCTCGAGATACTGCAATAAACGCAGGTATCCACCGGTCTTCAGCAGGTCGGAACAAACCGTGATGGTTTGCATTCCCGCCGCGAGCAAGTCCGGTGCGTTAAAGCAGTTTGCTCCCGCCGAAAACGACATCGGAAGCTCACTGTTAAATTCTTCCGCGAGTTCGTGCGCGAGGTTGACCGTGATCGCGTGCAGCGGGCGGCCGGAGAGGTACATCATCTTCTCGGCAGCGTTGAAAACCGAGCGAGAATTCTCCACCTCAAGCGTGTTCGACAACTTCACGCCAAATTCAAGATCGCAATCCTTCGCGACTGCCTGCAAGTTTTTCAACATTGTCACGGCGTCGGGGTATTTCAGGTCGTGCTCGAACGCAATATCCGGCACCACGACGTCACCAAAACCGAGATCGTCATTCAAGATTGTTCGTACACGTTCAGGGCCGAGAAGTGTCGGATTACATTTCACCAGCGTGTGAAGCCGGCGTTCGCGCAACAAATAGGTCGCTATGTTTTCGATCTCATCCGGCGGGCAACCGTGCATGGTCGAGAGAGTTACGTTGTCGGAGAGACGGTTCGGAATGTCAATGTCTTTTGCGCCGGGGTAGAAGCGGGCGACCTGGTCGATGAGCACCTGCTTGTATTCCGAGCAGTCGTGCATTTGATCCAGAAACCACTGCATATTCGGTCTCTGAATTCCATCGAGGTCGTAACCGACACTGAGGTTGAACACGATACCTGGCAATTCCCCCGGGAAACCGAGTTTGTGGTGCAGTGCGTGAATTAAGACCCACGCGCGCAAGTATTCTTCGAAGGACTGCTCAACCTTCAGTTCCTGCGACCACTCGACGTTGTAGCCTTCATCTTGCATATCGATGCACGGCTTGGACACGTCCAGCACGTCGAGGGTTTGTACGGTTTTCAGCTCGATATAACGTGCGCCACACAACCAGGACGCGACAATATTTTGTGCCAACTGCGAGTGCGGCCCTGCGGCAGGACCGAATGGAGTCTCGAGCGCATGGCCGTACACTGAGGTACGGAACGGATTCTCTTCATGCGGCACGAAGAAATGTTGCCGCGGGATACCGAAAATCGAATCGCGGGTATCCAGTTCGCAGAATACCCAAGCGACCAGCTGATCGGCAGAGATCGGTTGAAAAAGATCAGACATATTGAATTATTGAACCGTCAAAACCCAATTTGTCGCTATAGGCACTTGCCGTAATTCTGGGGACCGTGCGCCCTTATTTTCTTACGTGAAAATCGCCATCAGCCGCAGGAATGCCGCAGGTTCGGTGACTGCCACAAACGCGACACCAGTAATCGCGCCGCAAAGGTGCGCATCGTGATTAATGCGTCCGCGCGATTGCGTTGAAGCCCAGTACGAGTAGCCGACGTATCCGATAGCGAACAGTGCAGCGGGAATCGGGATCGGTATCGGGATAATCATGAGCGTTGTCGTCGGGAAATAGACGATGTAAGCGAACAGCACCGCAGATATTGCACCGGACGCTCCCAGCGACGCGTACTCCGGGTTGTCCTTGTGCTTGAAGTAAGTGCACGTGTGGCTGCCCAGCAAGCCCGCAACGTACAAAATAAGAAAAGGGACGGTGCCGAGGTGGCTTTCAAGCGGAAACGAGAAGAAATAAAACGTGAACATGTTGAACAGCAGGTGCGGGATGTCCGCATGCACAAAGCCGCTCATGTAAATCGTGTCGTACTGTTTCTTACGCAGAAAAAGATACGGCCGAAAAAGGCACTTGTCGATGACTTTGGGCGAGCCATACAGGCCGAGCAGGCTGGTGCCGATAGTGACCGCCATGATTACGGCCGAGCCAATCTCTCCGTATTCGAACATTCGTTACACATCCTGCTTTGATCGTATTCGGCGCTCAACATAGCAGAAATGATAAGAAATCAGTACGATCGGGCGAGATAAAAGAGGAGCTCATATGCTTAGTCGACGAAAGTTTCTGCATGCGGCAACCGCTGCATCGCTCGTAACAGTTGCGCCGGCAACTCTTCTTGCCGAGCAACGGTTATTGCCGACCCGGCTGATTCCTGCCAGCGGCGAAGCACTGCCAATTATCGGCATGGGGATGTCAGCTGCGTTCCGGTCTGGAGATCGTGAGGCCTCCTGGAATGTGATCAGCGCATTTCAGGAACATGGTTCCCGATACATCGATGTCTCAGGCTCGGGGCGTT
>JAOTUU010000108.1 GCA_029863705.1 Gammaproteobacteria bacterium | reverse complement strand
CTCATTGGCAAGGGTGAAGGCGATGTTGTGTCGTTCCAGGCGCCCGGCGGTGAAAAGA
Organism: Gammaproteobacteria bacterium; assembly: GCA_029863705.1. GTDB lineage: Bacteria > Pseudomonadota > Gammaproteobacteria > Steroidobacterales > Woeseiaceae > UBA1847. The sequence goes on along the minus strand of JAOTUU010000108.1, from coordinate 9,852 downwards.
CCTTTGAAATACTCGAGGTCAGGTACGTCTGACGGTTACCGCTTTGGAATGATGATTTTTTTCTCGTCGGCGTTCTCTCGATAGACCAATGCGACGTTGCCGACTCGTTGTATGAGTTCGGCAGCGCTGGATGCACAGAGTTCGTCGATAATTGCATTGCGCACGCTGCGGTCGCCCGCCCGAACCCGGACCTTGATCAATTCGTGATGTGCGATGGTCGACTCATACTCGGCCATTAGCGACGCGGACAAGCCGGCGTCACCAACCGTGATGACAGGCTTCAGGTCGTGGCCACGGCCACGCAGGTACTTCTTTTGTGATTCAGTTAGAGTCATGGGCGCGAAGTGTAACAGTACGGATGATAAACAGTGAGTAAACCCAGAGCTTCCAGTCGGAGTTGGCGTGAGCGCCAGGAGCGGGATCCTTTTGTGGCGCAGGCGCGCAGGGACGGCTGGCGCTCCAGGGCGGTGTACAAACTCGAGCAAATTGTCCAAAAGGAACGAATCCTCAAGCCTGGCATGACTTGCATCGATCTTGGTGCGGCACCGGGAGGCTGGAGCCAATACGTAACAGAGACGCTCAAAGGGCGGACACAGATTGTCGCGATCGACTTGTTGCCCATGGACGTTTTGCCGTCCGTTGAGTTTATTCAGGGCGATTTTACAGATGACGCTGCGGTTGAAAAAATACGTGCCGCCACAAATGATCAGCGGGTAGATCTTGTAATGTGCGATATGTCCCCCAATATCAGCGGAACCAGGGCGGTCGATCAGCCAAGATCGATGTACCTGGCGGAACTCGCGCTGGATCTGTGCAAGGACAGGCTTAAGGGCGGCGGCGACTTCATTTGTAAGCTGTTTCAGGGCGAAGGTACCGATGCTTTTATCGTTGGCGCAAGAGCCGTTTTTGATCGTGTAAGAGTCATGAAACCCAAGGCATCAAGGGCTGGAAGCCGTGAGGTGTACTTGGTAGCGAGAAACTATCAATTGTAGTAGTGTCTAATTGGCTGGAACCTGTCTAAATAGACAGTACTTCTGCTCCCTCCCACCGCGGAAAAAACTGTGAATGATCTGACCAAAAATGTGCTTGTCTTCGTTGTCATAATTGTCGTGCTGCTGTCGGTAGTGCAGGGCTTGTCCGGCGTCAGCGGAGGGCAGCCTCAATCAAAAGATTATTCTGATTTCCTGCAGCAGGTGCGATCGGGCCAGGTGGCGTTGGTCGAGATCGAAGGGCAGAAGATTCGCTTTGGTAATCGCGAGCCATATCCCTATTACACAATTAGCCCGGAGACGGACAACAACACCCTGATTGGTCTGCTTGATGCCAACGGTGTTGAATTCTCCGCCGCTGAGCCGCAATCGCAGAGCCTGATCGGACAGTTGCTGATCAGTTCATTCCCGATATTGTTGCTGATAGGTGTGTGGATTTATTTCATGCGGCAGATGCAGGGCGGCGGCGGCGGCCGTGGTGCGATGTCGTTCGGCAAGAGCAAAGCACGGTTGCTGGGCGAAGACCAGGTCGGTGTGTCGTTCGCGGATGTCGCGGGCGTCGAGGAGGCTAAAGCCGAGGTATCGGAAGTTGTCGATTTCCTTAAAGACCCGAGTAAATACCAGCGCCTCGGTGGCAAAATTCCCAAGGGCGTGCTCATGGTTGGACCGCCTGGCACCGGTAAGACACTGCTTGCGAAAGCCATCGCAGGCGAAGCGAAAGTACCGTTTTTTACAATTTCCGGCTCTGATTTTGTCGAGATGTTTGTTGGCGTTGGAGCGTCCCGCGTACGCGACATGTTTGAGCAGGCTAAGAAACAGGCACCGTGCATTATCTTTATCGATGAGCTGGACGCCGTCGGCCGCCATCGTGGTGCGGGCCTTGGCGGAGGCCACGACGAACGCGAGCAAACACTCAACCAGATGCTGGTCGAGATGGACGGTTTTGAGGGCAACGAGGGCATTATCGTCATTGCCGCAACGAACCGGCCTGACGTACTCGATCCGGCTCTGTTGCGCCCGGGGCGCTTCGATCGACAGGTCGTCGTACCGCTGCCGGATATCCGCGGTCGGGAACTCATCCTCAAAGTGCATATGCGCAAGGTGCCGCTTGATGATGATGTAAAGCCGAACGTGATTGCCCGTGGCACGCCGGGTTTCTCAGGCGCAGACCTGGCCAACCTTGTTAATGAGGCCGCATTGTTCGCGGCACGTGCCAATAAGCGCGTGGTCAGCATGGAACAGTTCGAGCAGGCCAAGGACAAGATCATCATGGGCACCGAGCGGCGCTCGATGGTCATGAGCGAGCAGGAAAAACTCAACACCGCCTATCACGAGGCAGGGCACGCCATTGTTGGATTTCGAGTTCCGGATCATGACCCGGTTTATAAAGTGACGATCATTCCGCGCGGCCGAGCGTTGGGCGTCACGATGTATCTGCCAGAGGAAGACCGCTACAGCACCTCAAAACAGCAACTGGAAAGTCGTATTTCAACGCTGTTCGGCGGCCGTCTTGCTGAAGAGTTGGTCTTCGGTAAGGAAGCCGTTACCACCGGTGCATCGAACGATATCGAGCGGTCAACAGAGCTTGCCCGGAATATGGTCACGAAATGGGGCTTGTCGGAAAAACTCGGTCCTCTCACATACAGTGAGGACGACGGTGAGGTATTTCTTGGTCGCTCGGTGACGCAGCACAAGCAAGTATCCGATGTCACGGTACATTCAATCGATGAGGAAGTTCGGGCGATCGTCGACCGAAATTACAAGCGCGCGAAGGATATCCTCGAAAGCCATCTCGACGAATTACACGCCATGTCCAAGGCGTTGGTTAAGTACGAGACGATCAACCTCTCGCAAATAGAAGAGATCATGGCTGGCAAAGAGCCGAGCCCGCCCGAAGACTGGGAAGACACACCCGACTCAAGTTCGACTCAAGAGAAGCCAAAGTCCGAGGGCGAGAGTACCGGGTCAATCGGTGGCCCTGCCAGCGAGCACTAGCTGCCTTTTCCTGCCAGTAATGCGCCAAGCCTGATGTTGCACCTCGGTCCTGTCAAACTGGACAGCCCTGCAGTAATGGGCGTTCTCAATGTCACTCCCGACTCATTCTCGGATGGCGGTCGTTATTTGACGATCGACGTCGCGTTGCAGCACGCGCAGCAAATGGCAGAGCAGGGCGCGGCGATAATCGATGTTGGCGGCGAATCAACTCGACCCGGTGCCAGGGCGGTTAACGAGCAGGAGGAACTGGATCGGGTGGTGCCAGTCATCGAAGCGCTTCGCCGTGTGGTTGACCTGCCGATATCGATCGATACCAGCAAGCCTGGTGTTATGCGGGCGGCCGTCGCGGCCGGAGCTTCGATCATTAACGACGTATATGCACTGCAGGCCAACGGCGCTTTGCAGGCAGCGGTCGAGTTGCAGCAGCCGGTGTGTCTTATGCACATGCAAGGCGAGCCTCGCACTATGCAGAATAAGCCCCAATACGATGATGTTGTGGCGGAGGTCACACAGTTTCTGCGCGAGCGCGTGGCACAATGCGTACAGGCCGGACTTGGCAAGGGATTGATTATCGTGGATCCAGGATTCGGTTTCGGCAAAACACCGGCGCATAATGTCGAATTGCTCGCCGGGTTGGGCCGGCTGACCGAGATTGGCGTTCCGGTACTCGTAGGCCTTTCGCGGAAATCAACGCTTGGCAAGATTGCGGGCAAAGACGTATCGCAACTGATGCCCGCCAGTATCGCGGCGGCCGTGTTGGCTTTTCAGCAAGGGGCGCAGATTATCCGCGCACACGATGTTGCAGAAACGGTTGATGCATTGCGAGTTGCGGCAGCCGTGATGAATACAGGTAGCTTTAATGACTAAGAAGTTTTTTGGAACAGACGGAGTCCGTGGCCAGGTTGGTTCCGATCCGATGACCGTGGATTTCACGATGCGCCTTGCCAGTGCGGCGGCACAGGTACTTGTGCCCAAGGGCGGTACGGTACTCATTGGCAAGGACACACGCTTGTCAGGTTACATGTTTGAAGCGGCACTCGAGGCGGGTTTCGTTGCCGCAGGTGCTGACGTTCTGCTACTTGGGCCATTGCCGACCCCGGGCATCGCATACCTGACCCAGTTTTTTGAAGCAGACCTTGGTGTCGTCATCAGCGCTTCGCACAATGCGTATGACGACAACGGCATCAAGTTCTTTGACCGAGCGGGATCCAAGCTCAGCGATGATGTCGAGCGAGCAATCGAAGCGCAGCTGCAAAGTCCGGCCATAACCCGCGAATCAGCAGGGCTGGGCAAGGCAAAGCGCATTGATACTGCGCGTGTTCGTTACCAGGAATTCTGCGCATCGACATTTCCTGAAGACCTCAATCTCGATGGCTTGAAGGTTGTTTTCGATGGCGCCAATGGTGCCGGCTATAAAGTCGGTCCGCGGACGCTGGCTGATTTGGGCGCCGAAGTCATTCCGATCGCGTGCTCCCCAAATGGCTGCAATATCAACGATGGCTGTGGATCGACCAGCCCCGAGGTCCTTCAACTAACCGTACCGGCGGTTCGCGCCGATCTTGGTATCGCGCTGGATGGCGATGGCGACAGAGTGACCATGGTCGATGAGAACGGTGCGTTGGTCGATGGGGATCAGCTTCTCTATATCCTCGCAACCTCGAGAAAGAGCGAAGGGCGCCTCAAGGGGCCGGTTGTTGGCACGGTTATGAGCAACCTGGGCCTGGAACATGCGCTCGGAGCCGAGAACATCGATTTTCGTCGCGCCAGTGTTGGCGACCGCTACGTTCTCGAAACTTTGCGAGCGACCGGCGGAACTATCGGCGGTGAAACGTCCGGGCATATGATTGTCCTCGATCAGACAACCACAGGTGACGGCCTGGTTTGCGCATTGCAGATCCTCGCGGTCATGAAGCGGACCGGAAAGCCATTATCCGAGCTGGTAGCTGGTATGGCCAAATACCCGCAGACGATGCTCAATGTACGTACTGACAAGCGCCTGGATCCCGGTGCCTCGACGACGATCCAGGAGGCTGTCGTCGCGGCTGAAACCGAGCTGGCGGACACGGGTCGGGTGGTACTCAGGGCTTCTGGCACCGAACCGGTAATTCGGGTCATGGTCGAGGGTCAGGACAAGAACCAGGTAATCGCTCTGGCTAAGCGGTTGGCCGCGGTCGTGACAGAAGCGGCTACCTGAGGATATTGGCTTAAGCGACCAATTTGATCCGTGCAATTCGTTGATTTGCGGGTTTAGCCTCGGTATCCTTGCGCGCCTTTTGAGCTTGGGAACACACCCACTATGCGCGACTTTCTCGTAGCAGGTAACTGGAAGATGAACGGCAGCACGGCGAGCAATAAAGAACTCGTTGCTGGCATTGTTGCAGGCGCACCACAGTCAGACAGCGCCAAGCTGTTGATTTGTCCGCCTTTTCCATATCTTGCTGCAGTTGCCGAACAAATTTCCGGAAGCAGGGTGCTCCTGGGCGCGCAGAATGTGTCAGAACATGAGTCGGGCGCGTTCACCGGCGAGGTAGCGCCAGCAATGCTACGGGACATCGGTTGTGAGTACGTGATCGTCGGGCATTCCGAGCGGCGAGCCTTATATGGTGAGACCAGCTTTGCGGTTGCGGCGAAGTTTAAAGCTGCCCTGGACGCGGGCCTTAAGCCGATTCTGTGTGTGGGCGAGACGCTGGAGCAACGAGAGGGCGGCGGTACGGAGTCGGTTGTAGAAGTGCAGCTGGGAGCCGTAATCGACAAAGTTGGCATCGCGGGGTTCAAGTCTGCCGTTGTCGCGTATGAGCCAGTCTGGGCGATTGGTACCGGTGTCACGGCGAGCCCGGAGCAGGCTCAGGATGTACATCGTCATATCCGGGGCGTGATGGCCGCGCACGACGCGGAAGTGGCTGAGTCGACACAAATTCTGTACGGCGGCAGCATGAAAGGGGAGAATGCGGCAGGATTACTTGCCATGCCGGATATTGATGGCGGGCTCATCGGTGGCGCGTCACTTAAGGCAGGCGACTTTTTGGCGATCGCGAAAGCGGCCGCCCAGGTTTGAGGAAGAAATGGACACGATTCAAAAAGCAGCACTTATCACACACACACTTATAGCCCTGGGCATAATTGCCCTGGTCTTGTTGCAACGCGGCAAGGGTGCCGATGCGGGCGCAGCGTTCGGTGCTGGTGCCTCAGGCACGGTATTCGGCGCGCGCGGTTCCGGCAGTTTCTTCTCGCGGGCTACGGCGATCCTGGCGACAGCATTTTTCGCCAGCAGCCTCACACTCGCTTATCTCAGAAGCCAGCGCTCAGCGGGGCCGGAGAGCTTGCTCGAGGACGCAGCCATTATCGAGGAGCAGGTTGAGGAAGCGCCCGTTATTAATGAAGAGATGCCGGTATCAGACATGCCATCTCTGGAGTTGTCGGACGACGAACCTGCAATTCCAGCCCTCGAAGAAGACGTTCCTGCAGAAGATCAGGGGCAGTAAGTCCGGTACACTTTTAGCACACGCTCTGGTGGTGGAATTGGTAGACACGCTGTCTTGAGGGGGCAGTGGCGCGAGCCGTGCGAGTTCGAGTCTCGCCCAGAGCACCAAACAACAAAAAAGTAGTGAGTCTCCTCGCACAAGGGGCTACTCAAAGCGCGCTACGCTGATACAATGTCGCGCTAATTCAGGGGCGAACCGGCGCACCGGATCTCAGGCGAACATGCTGCAACAGTACTTTCCGATTTTGGTCTTCCTTGGCGTCGCGACAGGCATTGGTCTCTTGTTGCTCGGGCTGGGCTTCCTGATTGGCAAGGGTGGCAAGGACGCCGAGAAACTCTCACCCTATGAGTGCGGTTTCGAGGCCTTCGAAGACACTCGCACCAAATTTGACGTTCGTTACTACCTGGTCGCCATTCTGTTCATTATTTTCGATCTGGAAATCGCCTTTCTGTTCCCGTGGGCAGTGTCTCTCGACACAGTCGGGCATTTCGGAATTCTCGCGATGGGACTGTTCCTTGCCATACTCGTCGTAGGCTTCATTTACGAGTGGAAGAAAGGGGCTCTCGAGTGGGACTAGCGAATTCGGCCGGGGCTGCTGACGCAACGACTGTTGAAACAGCTGAAGCGTCCGGCGAGAGCCTGCAGGAGAAAGGCTTTGTCGTTACGAGCGTCGACTCGGTAATGAACTGGGCGCGTACCGGCTCGCTTTGGCCGATGACGTTCGGCCTGGCGTGTTGCGCTGTCGAGATGATGCAGGCAGGGGCGTCACGTTACGACCTGGATCGATTCGGCATAATCTTTCGCCCGAGCCCACGGCAATCGGACTGCATGATCGTTGCCGGTACCTTAACAAACAAAATGGCTCCGGCACTTCGCAAGGTCTACGACCAGATGCCAGAGCCACGCTGGGTGGTCTCGATGGGTTCCTGTGCCAACGGTGGCGGTTACTACCACTATTCCTACGCGGTTGTGCGCGGCTGTGATCGCATTGTTCCCGTTGATGTCTACGTCCCTGGCTGTCCTCCAACCGCGGAAGCGCTGATCTACGGGCTGATGCAACTGCAAAACAAGATCCGCCGCACGAGTACGATAGCAAGATAAAATGAGTGCCCCGATCGAGACATTGGCCGCTCAAATTGACGAGCGCTTCGGTGAGCGGATGATGCGAGTTCCGTCAGTCTGTGGCGAATTAACGTATGAGATTGACAAGCACGACCTCGTCGAGATTGCGACTACGTTGCGCAATGACGGCGACTTCGGTTTCGAAATGCTCGTGGATGTATGTGGCGTTGACTATCTCAGCTACGGAAGCGACGAATGGACGACGAGCAGCGCGACCGGCACAGGATTTAGCCGCGGCGTAGAGCGTGAACCGGTCATCCTTGATGAGGCTGATGAGTTTGAGCCCAAACGTTTCGCCGTCGTGTATCACCTTCTGTCCGTGCAGCACAATTTCCGTCTGCGTCTGCGCACCTTCACCGGCACGAATAACCCGCCGATCGTGAATTCCGTCGTTGATATCTGGAACGGTGCAAACTGGTTCGAGCGTGAGGTATTTGACCTCTTCGGTATCTTGTTTGACGGGCACCCGGATCTGCGTCGAATTCTGACCGACTATGGTTTTATTGGTCATCCGTTCCGCAAGGACTTTCCATTGACCGGCAATGTTGAAGTGAGCTACGACGCCGACAAGGGACGTGTGGCGTATAAGCCGGTTAGCATCGAGCCAAGGACGCTTGTTCCCAGGGTAATACGTGATGACAACCGTTACTCAGCCGACCTGAAGGACGTTAGCGATGGCTGAGATTCAAAGTTATACGATGAACTTCGGCCCGCAGCATCCCGCTGCACACGGCGTGTTGCGACTTGTGCTGGAGATGGAAGGCGAGGTCATTCAGAAAGCGGATCCGCACGTAGGGCTACTGCATCGTGGTACGGAAAAACTGGCGGAGCACAAACCGTATAACCAGAGCATTGGTTACATGGATCGTCTCGACTACGTTTCGATGATGTGTAACGAGCACGGCTACGTCATGGCCATCGAAAAACTTCTCGGCGTTACGGTACCGGTCCGAGCGCAATACATCCGCGTCATGTTCGATGAGATCACTCGCATCCTTAACCACCTGTTGTGGCTGGGTGGCCACGGATTGGATATCGGTGCGATGACGATGTTCCTCTACTGCTTCCGCGAGCGTGAGGATCTGATGGACTGCTATGAAGCAGTCTCTGGCACGCGTATGCACGCGACTTATTATCGACCCGGCGGCGTTTATCGCGATTTGCCGGACACAATGCCGAAGTACCAGTATTCGAAATTTCGCAGCGATAAGGATGTCGATCGCCTGAACTCAATTCGAGAAGGGTCACTGCTGGACTTCATCGAAGCATTCACAGACAAATTCCCGGGTTGTGTTGACGAGTACGAGACGCTGCTGACGGACAATCGAATCTGGAAGCAGCGCACCGTGAACATCGCCGTGGTCTCACCCGAGCGTGCGATGCAATTGGGCTTTACGGGACCAATGTTGCGTGGTTCGGGTGTTGAATGGGACCTGCGCAAGAAGCAGCCCTATGAAGTCTACGATCAGGTTGATTTTGATATTCCAGTTGGCAGCAATGGTGATTGTTACGACCGTTATCTCGTACGCATTGAAGAATTGCGCCAATCGAACCGAATCATCAAGCAGTGTGTTGACTGGCTTCGCGAGAATCCGGGCCCTGTAATGTTTGACGATTATAAAGTGGCCGCGCCCAGTCGCGTCGACATGAAAGGCGATATGGAATCGCTTATTCACCACTTCAAGTTGTTCACCGAAGGCTATTGCGTACCTGAAGGGGAGGCTTATGCCGCTATTGAGCATCCGAAAGGTGAATTTGGTGTTTACATCGTATCGGACGGTGCCAACAAGCCGTATCGAGTAAAAATTCGCGCGCCGGGTTTCGCGCACATCTCGGCGATGTCGGAAATGGTGGAAGGGCACATGTTGGCTGATGTTGTCGCCGTTATCGGTACGCAGGACATCGTTTTTGGTGAGGTCGACCGATGAGCGATTCAGCTTTGCTATCCGACCACGCGAAAGAAGTTATTGAGCAATGGAAGTCCAGGTTTCCGGAGGGCCGGGAACGATCCGCTGTCATCAGCGCGTTGCATGTCGTGCAACACGAGAACGACGGTTACCTGACCGCCGAACTGATGAACGCTGTTGCGGACTACCTCGACCTGCCGACGATCCAGGTTTATGAAGTCGCAACGTTCTACTCCATGTTCCAGACAAAACCTGTCGGGCGTCACAATGTCGCGATTTGTACCAACGTCTCGTGCATGCTGCGGGGCTCGGACGAAATCGTCGAGCATGTCGAAGCGAAGCTTGGCGTCAAGCTTG
>JAOTUU010000107.1 GCA_029863705.1 Gammaproteobacteria bacterium | reverse complement strand
TTTCGCAAATTCGTTTTCGACAATGGACCGTGTGTGCAGGTGCGCATCTCCGCAGCTGCAAAACAAATTCAAGAGCCGACTAAACTGGTCCACGACGCGTTAAAGCGGGATCCTACAACGCTGCTGTTTCATCGGGCACAATTCCTGGAACGGATCGAGAAGCGACTCCGCAGAAAGCCGGCGTCTGGCCTGCACGCTTTAGCCTACGTACGAATCGACAATTTCGCCGATGTTTGCGAAAGAGTAGGCATCCTCAACTCAGAGGAAATTCTTGCGCAGTTCGCTGAAGCGGTACGAAAACGCATGCACCCTCGCGACGTGGCCGGCCGGTTTGAGGGAACAGCGCTTATGGTGCTTCTCGAACGAGGAAAAGCACGTGACGCCGAAGTCTGGGGCAAACAACTCTGCGAACACGTTCGCACACTGACGTTTGATGTCGACGACAAATCAACACCGTTGACGTGCACGGTCGGCGTCTGCGCAGCAAACGAGGTCTTTAGTACGCTCGAGCAATTTGTCACGGCCACCGTAGACGCACACAAAATCGCAAAACAGGCCGGCGGCAATACGGTCGCGCTTAGCGACAGCGCTGCAGAGGATACGAAACAAAAGGAATTCGACGCGATTTGGGTCAAACACCTCAAGTCGGCACTTATGGACGATCGCTTTCGTCTTGCTCAACTGCCCATAGCGGGTCTGCGCAGCGATGGCATCGAAATGTATGACTTGCTCGTTCGGATGCTCGACGAACAAGGCAACTCGGTACTACCGTCGGAGTTCTTGCCAGCAGCCGAACGCAACAACATGATGAAGAACATCGATCGGTGGATGGTTAAAGCCGCTATCAACTTCTGCAACAATTCGAATGCAGATCGCGTTTTCGTTCGGCTTTCCAGGCAGTCGGTGCTCGACTCTTCGACGATTGCGTGGATGGAGCAGGAATTTGATAAACGCGAATTCGATTGCACTCGCCTTGTCATGCAACTGCCAGAGCGCGACGCCGCCAAACACATCAAGCAGACTCGCTCGGTTGTCAGGAAACTGCGCAAACTGGGCGTCGGATTTGCCCTCGAACACTATGGTGTAGATCAAGAACGCTTTCAGATTCTGGACATTCTCAAGCCCGACTACATCAAGGTTGACGGCGAATTGATGCATACGCTGATCACCGACTCCAGCATGCAAAAAGCGGTTGAACGAATCGTGCGAGCCGCAGGTGAGCGGAGTATCAAGACCGTCGCCGAGAGAGTCGAGAATGCAAACGCCATGGCGGTGCTGTTTCAACTCGGCCTCGACTTCATGCAAGGACATTATGTTCACGAACCTGCGGTGGTTTTGGAGGACACAGGCTCCGGGAAGAACGTCACTTTGGACGATTTGGTCGCCGCTAGCGCGAACTGACTGATCAATGAAGAATTTAGAGTGTGACGTGGTTCACACTGCGGTGTTGGAACCATCCGCTAACGACTGCGAAACGGCAAAATATAGAATGTACTGGCAAATCGTCATAGCGAGGATACAGAGACTCGCTGATGCTGATATCACGGAGTGCTGAGAAGTGAAGAAAGCAACTAAATCCAGGCTTGATCCGGTCGCGCGAGCGGATGTGGGACAAAGAATACTGATTCCGGCCCTGGTTGCCGTCGGCGGCAGCCTCGCCATTGCCCCGGCTTCGGCGCTCGAACTCAGTGACATCAAGGTCCACTCGACGCTTGGACAGCCGCTGCGCGCGAGCATCGCGTATGCGCTGGCACCGAATGAAGCGTTGTCCGACACTTGCGTGTCGCTGCAGCCCGGCCTTTCATCGGGTGGCTTACCGTCAGTTAGTCGCGCATCGCTCATCGTCGCCAATGGCGTCATCGCGATTACTGGCAGTTCGCTTGTGCGCGAACCGCTCATGACCCTGCGGGTCAATGTCCGTTGCCCGTACACGCCGAACCTGAGCCGCGAATACATGCTTATGGTTGACCCCGCCGGGCGCGCAGATACGGCTGTGGCACCAGCTGTTGCGGCCACGCCTATTGCGTCCCGTCCTGCTGTATCAGCACCGGTTGCTGCACCTGCGCGCAGCGTTGCTCGCCAACGCCCGGTTAACACTGATCCGATCAGCGACACCACCCGCTACCAGGTACAACCCGGTGACTCGCTGTCTGAGATTGCACAGCGTGTCGAGAATCGTCCGGTCGGACTCTGGTCTACCGTTAACGCGATTTTTGACGCCAATCCAGGTGCTTTTCTCGACGGCGACCCGAACAAACTCAAAGCTGGCAGCTGGCTGGATCTTCCAGACTTCGCCGCGGCCGACGCTCCGAGCGTCGCTCCGAGCATCGACACAGTAACGGCAACAGCCGCAGCGACGGTCATTGAAGACATCGATCCGGTTGCGGACAGCGCTGCCTACGAACCCGCGGCCAGCGCCATGTCCGAGGCACCTATGGCTGATTTGCAGCCAGGGGATGTCATTCTGGACAGCGACAATCCGTTCGTGACGCGTGCTGGCTCCGCGGATGCTGGCACTACCATTATTCCTGAGACCGTGCTCGATGCCGCCGATGCATCGTCGACGTCGCCCAACGTTCCCGTTGCGGTAATTCAAACATCGACGGCAGCTGAACCCTCAACAACAAACTGGTTTCTGTGGTTTGTTGGCGGCGGCATGACGCTAATTGCTGGTCTGTTTCTATTTGGTCGATTCGGCAACCGCTTCGGTTCAACGCCAATTAGCGCAGCCGTCGTGGCACCGACCAGACGTCCATCCGATGGCGATTCGGCAACGGTCGAGACAATTGCAGAACCGGATTTCGTATTTCCTGACGAAGCCCCGCTCCCCGGGCAGCTCGAGCTGGATGCCGACCTGATCGTTGGCACCGGATTGCAGGAAGGTACAGACGTCGATATCGCGCAGGACTTCGCATTTGCTGCAACGACGACCGTCGATTTTGATCTACCTGAAGAAATGTCCAGCGGTGATACGACAATAGAAACAGACATCATAGCTCCGGTTCGTATCGATACGGACTCAATCCTCGAGAGTGAGGTTTTGCCGGAAGACGATGACTACGACATGTCGGTGATTGTGGACGCGACCAAGATGCCGCATCCGGACGACGTTACGGAACGCGATTTCGAAGCGATTCAGATGGATACAGACGATGACAGCACCCTGATCACCAATGATTACACGGTGAGCCAGGAAGTCGACTACAAGATCCTCGAGCAGGACTACGAGGATGAGATGACGGCGACCCAGGCGCTCAACGTTGAAATCTCCAAGGCTTCTGCCGAGCTCTCCGCAAGGTTGGATGAAGATCAAGTCGACGCAACTGCAGAAATGCCGCTGGCAACCGTCACCGAACTTGACGTGACAGCTCAGCTACCCGCCACGAACGACGAAATCGGCGACGCGGACGATACGGGCATCAACCCGACGGTCGATATAGACGGCGATAACAACACCGTTGAAATGCCGAGAGGCGATAATGAGAAGACGGTGGAGATGGAAGTCGAGCCGGGCAAGGTCGACACCAAAACCGGCTAGTGCAGGAGCGCCCCGTGCTATTGGCACCCTGAGCTGATCGACTGGTTCAGCGGCCTTTGCAGGACGGGCGCGATCGCGGCCATGGGCCGCTCCTACTTGGTCAAACCAACAAGGCGATCAACAGTACGCCAGCCACGCGGTAACAGACTGCCCCGTAGCGCGCGCTCTCCGTAGTACTGATCTGTGTCGTTCCACTTGATCGTCATGATGCGGCTGCCGCTGTACACCTGCAGATTGCCGTCCTCAGGAACGACGGCCGCTGCGACGAGTTTCTCTTCACCGCCCTGATATTTCTTTGTTGGAATATTAATTAGCTTGTTGCCTTTACCTTTGGCAAGTTCCGGCAATTCATCCATTTCGAACATCAACAATCGACCGATCGAACTAACAGCTGCGATCAGGCACTCAGTTTCTGCCGGCACCGCAGCAGGCACAACTGCCCTGCCACCGGCCGGGACGCGCAAGATGGCCTTACCGGCCTTGTTACGGGTAACCAGATCCTCAAGCGTCACGATAAAGCCGTAGCCTGCATCACTTGCGAGCAGGTACTTCTGGTTATTGTCACCGATCATGGCGCCACAAAATTCAGCGCCATCGGGTGGCTTGAAACGACTGGACAATGGCTCGCCCTGCCCACGAGCAGACGGCAACGTGTGTGCAGCGACGCTGTAAACGCGACCGGTACTGTCAATAAACATTGCCAGCTGATTGCTACGACCTTGTACAGCAGCGAGATAGCCATCGCCGGACTTGTAGCTCAGTGCCAGTGCATCGACTTCATGGCCTTTCGCCGCGCGCGCGAAGCCCCGTTTCGATAAAACAACCGTCACCGGTTCGCTCGACACGAGTTGAGTTTCGTCGAGGGCCTGGGCGGCCTGGCGTTCCACAATCTCAGTACGGCGATCGTCTCCATAGGCCTCCGCGTCCGCGAGAATCTCTTTCTTGATGAGCGTCTTCAATCGCGCAGCACTCTTAAGCGTTTTCTCGAGCGACTCACGCTCTTCGTTCAGCTCATCCTGCTCGCCGCGAATCTTCATCTCTTCAAGTTTGGCGAGATTGCGCAACCTGAGGTTTAGAATTGCCTCGGCCTGGACGTCGGTCAGCTTGAAGCGTTTCATCAACACTGGCTTGGGCTCATCCTCTTCGCGGATGATCTTGATGACCGCGTCAATACTGAGATAGGCAACCAGCAGGCCGTCGAGGATGTGCAGGCGGTCAGTGACGATCTGTAAACGATGACTCAGGCGACGCCGGACCGTTTCCTTCCTGAATTTCAGCCATTCAGTCAGCAACCCGACGAGGTTGAACGCTTGCGGCCGGCCATCCAGGCCAATGATGTTCATATTGACGCGGCAAGTGCGTTCGAGTGACGTCGTCGAAAACAGATGTGACATCAACTCGTCTTTGTTGACGCGATTTGATTTAGGGCTGATGACAAGACGCGTCGGATCTTCATGATCCGATTCATCGCGCAGGTCTTCAACTTGCGGCAACTTCTTGGCGCGCATCTGCATCGCGATTTGCTCGAGCACCTTGCCACCGGATATCTGGTGCGGCAGCGAAGTAATCACAATGTCCCCATTCTCAACTTTATACGCCGCACGCAAGCGCAACGTACCGCTGCCGGTTTCATAAATCTCTTTGATGTCATCGCGCGGTGAAACAAGCTCGCCCCCGGTCGGGTAATCGGGGCCTTTGACGTGTTTCATTAAAGCCGTGACATTGGCTTTCGGATTGTCAATCAAGTGGATCAGCGCACTCGCGACTTCTTTCAGGTTATGCGGCGGCACATCTGTGGACAGGCCGACAGCAATGCCGGTTGTGCCATTTAACAACAGGTTCGGCAAGCGCGCCGGCAATACCACCGGCTCGTTCATTGTGCCGTCGAAGTTCGGCACCCAATCTACCGTACCGTCTGCGAGTTCCTGCAACAGGCTCTTCGCATACGGCGTAAGCCGCGACTCCGTGTATCGCATCGCTGCGAATGACTTGGGATCGTCAGTTGATCCCCAATTGCCCTGCCCGTCGATAACCGTATAGCGGTAAGAAAAGTCCTGCGCCATCAGAACCATCGCTTCGTAGCAGGCTGAATCGCCGTGCGGATGGAATTTGCCAATAACGTCGCCGACCGTGCGCGCTGATTTTTTTGGTTTTTGCCCAGCGGACAGGCCAAGCTCGCTCATCGCATAAATAATGCGTCTCTGCACGGGCTTCAAGCCATCGCCGATCTGGGGCAGCGCCCTGTCCATGATGACGTACATCGAGTAGTCGAGGTACGCCTTCTCGGTGTATTCCTTTAGCGGTTGTTGCTCGACGCCTTCGAGATTCAGACTATTCTGCATTCTTTATACCTCGGCAAGATTGCCCTTGGTTTCGAGCCATTTGCGGCGATCTTTGGCCCGCTTCTTCGCCAGTAACATGTCCATGAGCTGGTCGGTCTTGTCTTTGCCGCTAATGGTCAGTTGCACGAGCCGTCGTGTGTCGCGATTCATGGTTGTTTCGCGTAATTGCCCCGGGTTCATCTCGCCAAGCCCTTTAAAGCGCGTGACGGTTACCTTACCGCGCAGCTTTTCCGCCTCGATACGATCGAGTATGCCTTTACGTTCGCTGTCGTCGAGGGCATAGAACACCTGCTTGCCAACATCAATCCGATACAGCGGCGGCATCGCAACGTACACATGTCCCGCCAACACCAGTTCGCGGAAGTGTCGCAGGAACAGTGCGCAGATCAGTGTCGCGATATGCAGGCCGTCGGAATCCGCATCGGCCAAAATACAGACTTTATGATAACGAAGACTATCGAGGTCGGTGTCGCCCGGGTCGATGCCCAACGCGATGCTGATGTCATGCACCTCCTGCGATGCCAGGATCTCGCTGGAGTCGACCTCCCAGGTGTTCAGGATCTTGCCCCTCAGGGGCATGATCGCCTGCGTATTGCGATCACGCGCCTGCTTGGCAGAGCCACCGGCCGAGTCACCCTCCACAAGAAACAACTCGCAGAGTTCAGGTTCCTGGGATGTGCAATCGGCCAGTTTTCCGGGCAAGGCTGGACCCGAAACGATCTTCTTGCGAATGACTTTCTTCGCGGCCTTGAGTCGACTCTGCGCCTTGTTTATCGCAAGTTGCGCGATAAGGTCGCCGGTTTCGGGATGCTGGTTGAGCCACAGTGAGAAGCTGTCTTTCATAACGCCGCTAACGAATGCGGCAGACTCCCGAGACGACAGCCTTTCTTTCGTTTGCCCCGAGAATTGCGGATCCTCAAGCTTGACGCTAAGTACGAAATTCAGGCCATCCCAAACATCCTCAGGCGCAATTGTGATGCCCCGCGGCAATAAGCTCCTGAAGTCGGCGAACTCGCGAATGGAATTTGTGAGCCCGGTACGCATGCCATTAACATGTGTTCCACCCTGTGGGGTTGGAATCAGGTTGACGTAACTTTCACTGACCGCCTGCCCGCCTGCAAGCTGCCATACCGCGGCCCAATCGACGGCCTCGTTATTGCCGGTCAGGCTTCCCGAGAACGGATCAGCGGGCAGCAACTCGCCGCCGCCGATGGCCTCGACCAGGTACTCTTCAAGGCCACCTGAGTAACACCACTCGATTTTTTCTTTCGTCTGCTCGATGTTGAGCTTGACCGTCAACCCGGGACAAAGCACAGCCTTGGCACGTAGCGCGTGTTTGAGTCGCGATATGGAGATCTTCGCAGAATCGAAATACTGCGGATCAGGCCAGAAACGAATTGTCGTGCCAGTGTTGGCCTTTCCAACAGTGCCGACTACTTCAAGCTTGCCGCGTTTCTTGCCGCCGGCGAAGCTCATGTTGTATTCCTTGCCGTTACGGCGGATCCAGATCTCGAGATTCCTCGATAACGCGTTTACGACCGACACACCAACGCCGTGCAGGCCGCCCGAGTACTGGTAGTTGTCATGATTAAATTTGCCGCCCGCGTGCAAGCGCGTCAGGATCAACTCGACGCCAGGTATTTTTTCTTTCGGGTGCTTGTCAACGGGCATGCCGCGGCCATCGTCGACAACCTCAAGCGAGCCGTCTTTGTACACCGTAACTTCAATTTTCTTGCAGTGGCCAGACAGCGCTTCATCGACGCTGTTGTCGACCACTTCGTGAGCAAGGTGATTCGGCCGAGTCGTGTCGGTGTACATGCCGGGCCGGCGCCGCACAGGTTCCAGCCCGCTAAGGACTTCAATATCCGCAGCGTCGTAGCGATTAGCCATTTAATAAATTTTCAGAGGTTGCCAAGCGAAGCACGGGCGGATTCTAGCTTGATTTGGAGGGACAGGCACCTTAATTAAGGTCATTGTTCCCCGAATTAATCGAGATCACCGAGCAGTGAAAGGCGAATATTGCCAGCAACTGGCGAGATTTTGACCTTGTAATTTTCATGATCGATGCCAGCGGTCAACTCGGCGCCGTCCTTTAAGGCAGCCACCTGATCGTTAGACAACTCGAAGCGCATGAAGTGAACGGCCGATGTCTTGGTTTCATCCGCACGTTCCAGGTCCTCATCAGCGACCGCATAACACTTGTCCATCTCGCCAATCTGCATGAAGACAAGGTTTTCGATGTCGACAAGTTGCGCCAACATCTCTCGACGCTCTTCTTCTTCCGGAAATTCGACCATGAATGTCGCTTTCCAGTTCGAGCCATCGGGGATCAGCGGATTGTAGGCCTCAAGTTCTTCGTTAACGCCATCCGCCTCGAAAATGCGCTCGATACGCAGCATTTCCTGAACCTGGTACTGCATCGTCAAGCGATCTTCAAAATACAACGCTGCATTGGTGCCCAGTGCCAGACGTCTGTTGCGCTTGTGCTGCAAGACTTTGTCGCGAAAGGCATCGCGAGCGTCAGAGTATTCCTCGAGGCTGTACAGATCGTCCCGTGTGAGTTTTTGCATTACTGTCAAAGTCCGTAGGCGAGCTTGAGAAGTCCCATAGGGTTTTCGGCATCACGGCCGTCGACGCCTTGGGCTATTTGTTCGGCTGCCATCGGGCAATCACTGGTGAAATGATCAGCTTCGGCTTTCTTCACCTTGTTAACCACGGGGCGTGCGATCTTTCTGGACGTGTCGTGAAACTCCTTCTTTACAGCATAGGTACCGTCGTGGCCCGAGCAACGCTCAATCGCATCAACCTGCGTATCCGGTACAAGCTGCAAGAGATCTCGCGTTTTGAGGCCAATGTTCTGCACGCGCAGGTGACACGGCACCTGGTAAGAAACTTTGCCCAATGAATTCTTGAACTCAGTCTTCAGTTTGCCGTCCTTGTGGCGCAGCATCAGGTATTCGAACGGGTCAAACATAGCGTCGCGAACTTTGAGGACATCCGCGTCGTCCGGGAACATCAGCGGCAATTCCTGTTTAAACATTAGCGTGCACGATGGAATCGGTGTGACGATGTCCCAGCCTTCGTCAACCATCGCTGCGAGAATCGGAATATTGACGTCTTTGGCTTTCGCGACGGCTTCAAGATTACCCAACTCGAGCTTCGGCATGCCGCAACAGACTTCTTTTTCCGATAATGCGACGGGAATGCCATTGTGTTCGAAAACCGTAACGAGATCCTCGTCGATGGCTGGATGATTTCGATTGCCGTAGCAAGTCGTGTACAGGACGACCTTGCCGCTCGTGCTTTCGGTTGCTTCGGCACCATCACCCGATGCACCTCGATAGGTCTTCAGACGCTTGCGGGCAGGTCTGGAGTGGTAATCGGGGACTGGCGCATCGCGATGTACACGAAACGTTTTTTCGAGGATGCTGCGTCCCAGCCTGCTACGGTTTGTCGCATTGACTATCTGGGCGACAACCGGAATACCTGCGACTTTGCCCACCGTATCTGTCGCGCTGAGCACTTTGTCACGCAACGGCGCACCTTGCTGCCTGAAGCGCGCGGCTTTTGCCCTGAGCATCAGGTGCGGGAAGTCGATATTGAATTCGTGCGGCGGCACATACGGACACTTGCTCATGTAGCACATGTCACACAGGTAGCAATGATCAACTACATCCCAGTAGACCGACCTGGGAACCGTATCGAGCTCCATGCTCTCGGACTCGTCGACCGCATCGAACAGTGTCGGAAACGAATTACACAGGTTGAAGCAACGTCGACAACCGTGGCAAATATCGAAAACGCGCTCCAGCTCTTCGAAGAGCGCGGGCTCGTCGTAGAATTCCTCCGACCGCCAGTCAAGCGGGTGGCGAGTGGGAGCCTCAAGGCTCCCCTCGCGATTGTTGGCCATTTTAGTCGTCTAGTGAATCGAGAGCTTTCTGGAAGCGATTGGCGTGCGAGCGCTCAGCTTTTGCCAGCGTCTCAAACCAATCGGCGATCTCGTCGAAGTCTTCGTCTCGAGCCGTCTTGGCCATGCCCGGGTACATATCGGTGTACTCGTGCGTCTCGCCGGCG
>JAOTUU010000393.1 GCA_029863705.1 Gammaproteobacteria bacterium | reverse complement strand
GGACTTCAATGAAGCCGGGCTCATTCCTGAGAGCATCAAATACCGGTTCATCTAAGAATATATGCAGTCGAAGGCTGGAGTCATGAACCCCGGTACGCAACGCTGCAATTGCGCGCTGCGGTTCGTTGTCGAAAGCAGCGATCATTCCCGCCGATAGATAGATATCACCGTTCCTTTTCCCGGCTGCATACCTTTTGGCGTATTCGTCGCGCGCAATAGCGGCAATCTCCTGTGCACCCGCTTCGTCACCGTTTATGCGCCGTATGTAGGCGAGCCGCATCGTCTTTATCACCGGCATGTTGCCCGATATCGGGCGACCCGCCGGAGCGCGCTCAAACGCTCGCTCGTATATCGCTTGGGCTTTGTCAAAGCTGCGAACGAAATAATACAAATCGCCGGTATCTACATCCGCGGCATATGTCTTTGGGTCAAGACGAACGCGCCGATCCACCAGTTCAATGCCTTCATCGATACGCCCTTCCATCACTAGCAGAAATGGACGGGCATGGTCGTCAGCCTTGCGATATACCTCTGCGTACTCGCCGACCAGCGCAAATACCCACCCGCCCCCTGAAAAATTTAGCTTCATATCCCAGAACAGGGCGCCTGCAATCTCGCCGTCACAATTATACGAGATACCGCTGTGCATCCCGTATCCCCATCCTGGGCTCCTCGGAATCAACAGGTCAGCGTGATCGTGAGCCTCTTCGCATCGACCAGATTCATGAAGTACTTCCATATAGTTCACACGAGCAGCAACATTCAGCGGGTCAATTGACAACATCTCAACGAGGATGCTCTCCGATTCTTCGTGCCGCCCAAGACGCCGGTAAATTCCCTGCAAAAAGTTCATGGCATCCACGTAACTCGGATTAATCTCCAGTGCCCGCTGCGCCCACTTGACGGCGGTTTCGAGATCACCGTTTCGTGCGGCAAGCAGCGATTGGCCGGCATAGGTCTCAGCCATGCCGGGCTGCAGTTCTTCCGCGCGATCAAGATGCGCAACAACATCCTCTCGCAGTTCCTCCCAGGGTATCTGGCGGCTGCCACGTGTGAACATAGTGGCCATTGCCAGTTGCGCGTGTGCGGGCGCGAAGTTATCGTCAAGACCGAGCGCGCGCTCCAGATAGCGAACACTCTCTGCCAAACTGTCGCTACTACGCAGATTCATTAATTCGCGCGCCTGTAGATACGCATCGTAAGCACTGATGCTAGCTGTCGGCGCCGAACCTGATTGCTGCGCCTGACTGATCGTAATCTGCATTCGGCTGGCAATAGCGTTCGCGATTTGAGTTTGGATGTCGAATAAATTATCGGAAGTCAGTTCCTCGTCATAAGAATGTGTCCACACTTGTGTATTGTCTGTGCCATTGACCAACTGCACAGTGATCCGCAGGCGATCGCCGGAACGGCGCACACTGCCGTCCAATACGTACTTGGCGTTGACTTCTCTCGCGACCTCGCCGACATCGACAGGTCTCTCGAATATTTTCATCGTTTCGCGCGCGATCACTTTTAGAACCTTGATCTGCGCCAACCGATCTGACAATTCAACGGCGACACCAGCGGAGAACCACGCCTGCTCTGGATCATCGCTCATGTTCTCGAAGGGCAGCACACCGATGGATTTTTCGGGCGGTTCAAACGCACCAACGATCGGCGGAACAAGCCCATCTCCCTGAGTTTCGAGGATTTCCTGAGTCAAGACTGCGACCGTTGCAATCGCCACCGCGCTAAGACCTACCAGCAAGACATGATCGGCAGTTTTCAGCGGCAGACCCGTGGCTCCGTCGTGAAAAGACGGTGTTCGTTTTATTCCCTTCGTCGTTACGTCGAAACGCCAACTGAAGATCAACGCAATCGGCAACCCAACTGCTGCTGCTATCCACACATAGCGGATAGATGATTCCGGTATCCCCAATCCCTGAAAAATACTTTCAGCAACCTGGACAACCAGCCAGGCACCAACGACATACAGCACCACCATGCCGAAGACGTTGCGACGCCTGAGCTCAGAGTGGAGCGACATCTAGAATCGAATCGCCGCGCCAAAGCGCAGGTAACGTGGTTGCTGGTAACTCATCGGCAGCTTGTACACATCGGGTTGCTCTTCGGGATACTCATAGACCTCATCAGCGCTGTCACTGTCGAAGAGGTTAAACACCTCGGCTCGCAATTCGACATTCGCAGAATCTCCCCATGCGAAGGAGTAAATGGCTGATACGTTAAGCTGCGTAATCCAATCGGTTCGGCCAGCGGT
>JAOTUU010000106.1 GCA_029863705.1 Gammaproteobacteria bacterium | reverse complement strand
GGTACTCTCAACATGGCTTCCACACAGAACATACGAGTGATAATTCCGCGATAGGTGCCATCGTCGACGACGAAAACGTAAGGCGTATTATTCTGCTCCATGATGGCTAGAATTTTTACCAAAGGTGCGCCGGAGTCGATGATCGCTGGCGCCGGGATCACGAATTCGTCTACGGGCATTGCGAAAATAGTCCAGATCATCTCATCGGGTATTCGCAATCCCTCAATGAGATTTCCCAGCAAATGCGCACCATGCACCATGTGGTCAGGAATGCAGGTTGCTTTGAGAATGTGACGGACCGAGACCCGGCCGATGATCTCATCTTCGTCGTCGAGAAAGGGAATACCGAGCACACGACGGGAAACACACTCTGCAAAAGCCTCGCGCACCGTTGTACCAGCATGGGCGACACCTGTCGGGTGAATGAGTCCTTCGGATTCGAACCCCATTAAACTCTCACTGATCAATTCAGGCAGTTGATACACCAATAGTGAGCGTAACTGGCGATCGATCACCACGCTATAGTGGGTTCCACTAAGATGCCAAAACGTTGGCTCGGCCTGTAACGGGGCAAATGGGGACATTCTGCATTTCTACGAAATGCAGAATGTCCCCATTTTGTTCCGCATTCAGGCCTCATTAAGCTGGTAAGTGTAAGCTGTGTTGCATCATGTGGTATCTGTGGCTCATTGCCCTGCTCTTGATAGCAGGTTGCAATAATGAAATTTACGTGCGTGACGGCGTCACTGATGGTGACACGTTTTACCTTGCGCCAGTCGCAACCGTCGATACTGATCCGGCGCTGCAGAGCTGGGTCGCCTACAGCCTCGTCAAAAGTGTCTGCCAGTTCGAGCTGGGCGGCGAAAATCCGGCACGTCAGAGTTCATACGAATGCGAGTTCAGGGCGCGCAATGTCCTTGTCGATGCATGGGCCGAACAACGCGCCGAAGACCCCGACATTAGAGATGGCTATCTTGACGAGTTGTTAGCCGTTCGGGAAGCAGGTTATCTCGGTGACTACACGGCATACTTTTTTCGGCGCAACAACTGGCAAGTGCCTGAAGAAGTCGACGTCGATGCGTTTGACGATTGGCGCCGCCAGCACTTGCGCCGTCATCGGCCGCAGACACGCACGATCGGCTATTGGGGCTACCGAGACAAATCTGCACAGCGTTTGCCTGAGACTAACTAGCGCTGGTCCCGGACCGTCAGGAGAGGTGTTCGTCCATGGTGCTCTCGATGGCCCGGCGGATCGGTATTTCCATGAGCTTTAGCGCGAACCCAAGCCTGACCACGACCTCGATGCTCTCCTCCGCAACTGCCAGGTGACCGTCCACACCGTTGCCGCGGACCATCAGTCGATCACCCACCCAGTTGGACGTCAACGAGAATTGCTGCTCCAGGTGTCCGGCAATATGGCTCGCGCGATTCTTCGCTTCCTCGATGCCGAGCTGATGGTTGCGCCGGATCCTCATCTAGTGTGATCACCCTAATTTCCAGAGTTAGGATTCTATGCATCGGAAGACGATGAATCCAGAGGAGAACCATCATGGCTGCCAAAAAAGGCAAGACAAAACAGAAAGATAGCAACAAACGAGTGACGGAACAGCTCGAACACGCGTTCCTCGCAGGGCTCGGCGCGTTGTCGAACGCTCAGAAAGCGGGCGAGAAGACCTTTGACAAGCTCGTCACGCAGGGCGAGAAATTCCGCAAGGAAACCAGCAAGAAGACCGAATCCCTGATCGACGATGTGCAGGACGCGATTCGCGACATGACTGATGATGCCCAGTCGAAAGCCACTGGCCTCCTGGACCAGGTTCGCGACAAGTCGAATCTCAGCAAGTTGCCAAGCGTATTCGACGCACGCGTTGCAGACGCCATGGATCGCCTGAACGTGCCGAGCAAGAACGACATCGATGCGATCAACAAGAAGCTCAACAAGATTTTGAGATTGCTCGATAGCAAGCCCGCGGCCAGCAAACCGCGAGCCACAGCGAAAAAGAAAACCACGAAAAAGACCGCCAAGAAGGTGACCAAGAAGACGGCCAGCAAGCCGGCTAAAAAAGCGGCCTGACACGTATAAAGGAGTAAGGAAATGACGGAGAAGAAAGTGACAAAGAAACGGGCAGCGCCCAAGAAAGCAAAGACTGTATTTGAGACGCTCGAAGACAGCGTTGTTGGCACGCCAATCAAGATTGCCAACCGTACTTTTCTGGCGAGCCTTGGGCTGGTTTCCACGATGCAGACCGAGTTCGAAAAATTCCAGACGGACTTCGAGAAGACATTCGAGAAACTCGTTAAAGACGGTGAGAAAGCCCGCGATCGTTATCGCAAACAGATCAAGGGTTTTCGTGAAGACGCAAAAGACTTCGGCGAAGATGTCGTCGAAGAAGTCGTTGAAGTCAAAGACCGTATCGTTGAGAACGTAAGCTCTGTCGCTGACTGACAGAGCGACAATCCCCGACCGTCCCCCCTGGTCGGGTACCTGAAGGGCCGCCCTGTGCGGCCCTTTTTTTAGGTCGATGCGTAGTGGGTCGCCAGCTCGTCGAGGTGTGCAGCAACGCTGGCATGTACGTAGGGCTTCAGTACATTCAGTACGGCCGCGGCAATACGCAACGCCGAATCGTCAGCGGACTGCGAGGATTCGACGAGCACATCGAATCTCTCTGAAAACAGTGCGATGACGGCGAGGTTTCTGCTGACGGTAGGCATGTCCTCAGCGTCGATACTCATGACGCCGGTGTGCGCCAAAGCATGAAGTTGCAGCTCGAACGCTGCCGCAAGACCTCGTGCGAAATGGCGCATCGCATTGCCAACCTTCGGATATTCGACGACCAGCGATTCCATGTCGCGTAGCAGAAAACGGTAGGCCGTCTTGAATTCCAGAAGCAAATGCAGGAATACCCAGAAATCATCAAGCGAAACGAGTTCCTGTTCGGGCGGCTCGAGTACGCGTCTCGCATCGGCCTGAAATTCCGCCAGCAGGGCCGCGACGAGGTCGGTTTTCTTGCGGAAGTGGTAGTGCAGGTTGCCCGGGCTGATATCGACTTCGTCAGCAATATCGTTGGTCGTTGTGTTCGGCTCACCGTGTTCGTTGAAAAGCAGCAGGCTCGCCACAAGGATTCGATTTCTGGTATCGCGTGACATGCGTTATTGGGCTCCCGGGCCGGCAGTACTTACCTTCTTACGGGCACTCCATATTGTGCCACCCGCGGCCGCTTCGTATTCATAGTAGCGCGTGACCGAAGAATAACAAATCAACTATCTCGTTCGTCAGGGGAATCGGCGATGAAGTGGCACGTGCTGCGCCCCAAGGGGGTGACGCACGAAGCGAGGAATCAATCCTCTCCGGCGCGCCAGTAAAATCCGAGCCCGATAGCAACGAACAATGTACGCCCAGCCCGAAATGAAGCCGTGAATTCGCCGAATGCCGATTTGCTCCAGGCATAGATGCCGCCTTCGTCCTGCTTATCGCATGGTTCTTTCGCTCGGTAAGGGAACCTCGCCCTTGATGAAGTTAGGGTGTACGCTCTACTGCTATATCGCGAAGAGAGTCGAGTACGACCTATGGTTTTCTCAGCAACCGGCCGATTGCAAGCGGAGATGGACGCCGCCACGAGTTACGAGGAGTGGAAGGCAGCCGCGATCGCTCACGACAACGAATCGGGCATCGTGAAATGGAAAAAATCCGACGAGTCCAAGCATTTTGATCATGCCTCCATTCGGCGGCGGCTCAGAAAGCTGCGTCGACTGACGAATAACGGTGACTGCGTCGGAGTTCTGTTCGCGCTCAACGAAGGCATCCACGGCAATATAGATGGCATGGGTCATGCACGGCTGCATGGTAAAGCGAAGTTTGGCACCAAGAAACTGATCGTCGACTATGTCGATGCCGTTGTCGCGGGACTTGAACTGATCGCGAGTGATTGCGCGGATGAGATTCCGTTTGACGAGCGTCTCGATTTCTTCCGCCGTGCGCAACACTGTAATGGTTGCTCCGCCTTCATGATGAGTGGCGCCGGCACATTGTTGTTTTTTCATGTCGGTGCCGTAAAGGCTTTGTGGCAACAAGGACTACTGCCGCAAATCCTGTCCGGTAGCAGTGGTGGCGCATTGGTTAGCACCGTCATCAGTACGAATCAGGACAAGAACCTCGAGGACTTTTTCCAGCCGGAGAACCTGGTCCACGAAATCGAGCTGGAACAGGGTCTGCTCAAGCATCTTTCCGCCTTCAAGCTGGAGGTCGCCACGACCGAGGACGTCAGCAACGTCATCGAGCGTCTGATTCCGGATCTGACGTTTCTCGAGGCCTTCGAGCTTACCGGCCGGCGTCTGAATGTTTCAATTGCCGCTGAGGAGAAACACCAGACCTCTCGGCTGCTCAATGCAATAACGACGCCCAACGTCTATGTTCGTGAGGCAGTGATGGCGTCTACCGCGATCCCGGGGTTCTTTCCACCTGTCACGCTCGCGGCCAAGAATGACAAGGGCAAGCGACAACCGTACCTACCGTCCCGCAAGTGGGTGGACGGCTCGTTGAGCGACGACCTGCCCGCGAAAAGGCTGGCCCGGTTATACGGCGTCAATCATTTTATTGTCAGCCAGGTCAATCCACACGTATTCCCCTTCCTGACGAACACGGAAGGCGAGAAGAAGAGTGTCATGTCAACGATGCGGCTTGCGACCGAGGCTACGGCGAGAGAGTGGATCAACGCCAGCGCGTCAATGCTGGAGAAACCGCTGTCAATGAATCCGATCGTCAATCGTCTGACCAACCTGGGGTTGGGGATCATCAACCAGGACTACATCGGTGACATTAATATCATCCCGGAGAAGGCATTCCTGAATCCGCTGAAGTGGCTGTCACACCGCCCGATCGAAGAAGTTGTGGACCTCATTGAAATGGGCGAAAGAGCGACGTGGCCCAAGATCGAGCAAATCCGCATTCAGACGAAGATCAGTCGTGTGCTGGGACGAATCCTCGGCGACATTGACCGTGATTTTCAGCGCCTGGCAGGCGACATTACGCGGCGAGCGGGCTGACCTCTCTAAGCTCGGCCATCGCTTTTTCGATACAGGTCACGAAGAAACGAATGTCAGGCAACGCCTGGCGTGTGGACGTGACGCTGAAAGACATCTGGCCGTCGTAGCTGGGCGTTGCGATAAACAGCCCCATACCGTCAGACAGTGGCGCCATTCCATACGTTGCGACCTGCCGGGCGCCATTCATAAACAAAGGCTGCTGCGGTCCCGGTACGTTTGAAATAAACAGATTGCACATCCGCGCAGCCAGCCCCGTTCGCAGTACCAGCCGGCCCGCCGCAACCTGTGTTGCCGCAGGAACATGCTTACTCAGATCGGTCATCAGGCGCGCCGACACACCGGCCGTTGCTTCCTTGCTGCGCTGAGTGGCTTCATGCACGCACTGCAGGCGTTCGACAGGATCCTCGATATTCGTGAAGATCGGTGCGGTCATCGAGGTGATGTCATTACCGGGTGTGTGCTGATCCGCCGTGCCGCCGCGGCGCGAGTTGATCGGCACCCAGGCGATCAACGGTTCTTCCGGCAGCTCGTCATGATGTTGCAGGTAATGGCGCAATGCACCGCCGCAAACCGCCAGCACGACATCGTTGATCGTGCTACCCGGAACCGCCTTGCGCACAGCCTTCAGGTCCGCCAAAGGGAACGCTGTCGCATCAAACACCTTATGGGGTGTTGCAGGGCAATTGAAACGCGTCTCGGGGACGGGGTGCTTTTCCTCACTTTGGGATGTCAGTGCTTTTTGCGCGGACCGGTACAGGGTTGGCGCCGAACGCATGATGCCGTCGACGATGCCGATTGGCGACCGGATCGTATGCCACGCAGCTCGCACACCCATGTCCAGCAGACTCGGCTCCGGGCTGCGGCGGAGCGGCGCCGTATCGAGCGGAACCGCCGGTGTGCCCTTGTTATCGATATCGGCCAGCGCACTGAAGAATTTCACGATGGATGAGCCATCGACAGCGGCATGGTGAATCTTCGTCGCGATGGCATAGCTGCCCTTGGGCAACCAGCCAATGTTGTCGAGCCCCTCAACAACGAACATCTCCCAAAGCGGCCGGTGCATATTGAGCGGACGTGAGTGGTATCGCGCCATGTGGATACAGAACTGGCGCCAGTCCCCCGGGTCGGGCAGGCGGCCGTGGTGAACGTGATGTTCGAGATCGAAGTGCTCGTCGTCGACCCAGTACGGAAAATCGAGTTCCAGCGGCACGCGCACGAGCCGGCGCCGAAACAGCGGATTCATGTGCACGCGCCCCTCGACGTGCGCCAGGATATCCTTGAAGCGCACTGTCTTGCCCCCGGGAACACTCGTCGGGTCCAGTATTACGATCGACGTGACATGGGTCAGGTTGTCGCTCGACTCCATGTAGAGGAACTGAGCGTCTTGAGGGTTTAGCTGGTCCATTGGTTTCAGGAACCTGTAACGACTTGGAGGACGTTCGGATGATCGACCTGGTCAAGGGCTTGCAGATACATGTTCCTGATGACAGTAACATGCGCGTCGACTGTATCGACCGTCCATTCGCTCGTATCCACAGGTGGCAGGACCTCGACTTCGACCGTTGCCGGGTGATAGAGCATGTCGCCTTTTGGCTGCACGTCGCCGGAGTTATGAATCACGATTGGCACGACAGGCACGCCCGCCTGCATCGCCAGGTGAAACGCGCCTTTCTTGAACGGTGCGAGTTTTGGCGATATAGCCCGCGTTCCTTCTGGCGACAGGCACACGGACTTGCCTTCGATGCGCATCGTGTCGACCAGTGGGGCCATCGCCTCGATAGCGCTGGCAGTGTTTCTGCGATCGATCAGCACGAGGCCGGCTGCCTCCATGACACGTCCGACCAACGGCATATCCCGGATCTCGCGCTTTCCCACGCCCGTAATATCGCGGCGCAATAGCCGGGCCACGATGACGAGGTCGACATTGCTCTGATGGTTGAATATGAACACGGCAGGCCGGTGCGACCACAGATGATGTTCGCCTTTGATTTTAAGGTTCAAGCCGATGATCGCGCTCGCCGTATCCGCAAACAACGAAATGGAAAAATTCAGCGCATCGCGCCGGGAACCTGTCAGCGCCCATATCGGCATACCGGCGAAAAACGAACCAACCAGGCTCGCTGGCATCATCAGTGATCGAAGCAAGTCGGCGATACCCACGTTACCGCGACTGCCAAACTTGCGCACGGGCCAGTTGCGCCTTTCGGCGATCGAGATCAGCTTGTTGTTCGGGTTCAGCGGCCGCGGATTGCCGACCCGTTCGAGCAGCTGTAAGTCGTCATCGCTATCCGAGTAGAAATAACTCGTCTCAAGATCGACGCCATGCTCCTCGGCCAGTGCCTCGGCGGCACGTACCTTGCCTTCCCCGAAACAGGTCGGCCGCAGGATCCTGCCGGTGAACTCGCCTTTCTCGATCTCGAGCCGTGTGCACAGCACGTGCTCGATATCGAGATCACGAGCGGCAGGTTCTACCTGATAGGGTGTCGCCGATGAGATGATAGCGACCGTATGACCCTTGCGGAGATGTGCATGCACGAGGGCGCGCGATTCCGGGTAGATCTGGCGCGCGATGTGGGACGCGAATAACTCCCGGCCGAAAGCCGCATAACTGTCTTCACGGATACCGCGGAGGAACTGGGTCGAGGCCATCAGCATGGCTGAAAAACCCATGTTGCCGAGACCGAAACTGGCCATCGCACCGACCAGTTCAACAAGTTCGCGTGGCGACAGGTGGCCGCGCTTGATCTGCTCTTCGATAAACGCGAACGCCGAATAGCCCGAGATTATCGTGCCATCGAAGTCAAAAAACGCTCCGATTTGTGGCCCGTCCGGCAACTCCAGTATCTCGGCGACGACGTCCTGGTGCGGCAACATGAATTCTCTCCAGCAAGCCGATTATGATACATGGGATTTGCGGCATATTCGCGGCTGGACGTCGCAATGTGGGAGCGGCCGAGCAGGCCGACTATTGGCCGCATAAAAAAAGCCGGGCAATGCCCGGCTTTTTGTTGCGCGGAAAAATGGGGACATTCTGCTTTTCTACGAAATTCAGAATGTCCCCATTTTCCCTGCATTTCGTAGAAAAGCAGAATGTCCCCATTTTGCACCTGGCAGCCTGCCAGGACAAACCGAGTGGAACGGCGATTACCAACGTTACCGTGATCGACGCTGTCAACGGCCTGCGAGAGAATCAGACGGTCGTGTTCGACGGCGACGAAATCATCGCCGTGCAGCCGGCCGATGAAAAAGGGTCGTTTCTTGACGTCGAATGACTTGACAGCGCTCCTGGAGTCGGTGAGCGCAAAAACACCATAAGCGGTTCGCGGCGCCGCAAAAAAAAACGGCGGGCTATGCCCGCCGTTCTTCATCCAAGTCCATTTGTTCTATTCGTCGGCGCTCTCTGCCTGACGCCTGCTCGTGACCATGTACGATCTCGACGAGTCGCAATCGAGCATTCCATACGGGAATATCTCTCTGGCTTTGGCAGAATCGTAGCTGTCGAAGTCGGCACCCATTTCCGAGTAATTGCCGTGGCTGACAACGAATTTGAAATCATACTTTTCACCGCCGCCGCCATACACTGGGAATAACGCCCACATGCCGGCAGTTGAACCCTGTTCTTCCCGGAGTTTACTCCAGGCTTTTAACGCCGGCGCAACATCAGTGCTGAAGTGCTTGCCATCGCCGATTGTGCAATCCGAGAAGTCGAGAACGAAGTTTGACGGTGGATCTTCCGGCTCGGGTGGTGCTTTGAACTGCACTACCGCGCTCATCGAGTGCGAGTCACAGGGAATAACGCTGTTGAATTCGTCCGCGAGCTTTCCGCCAGTCGCAAGCCACGTATCCTGCGCGGCGCCCATGCTTTTGCCGGTCTTTGTTGCGCCCAGCCAAATTACATCGAAGTCCTGCTCAGAGCTGAAAAAAACCGGCGTCATGGTCCACGCCGAATAGTCAGTCACTCCCTGATCGTCTGCCCATTTATTCCAGTTGGCGACAACCTTATCCAGATCGGCTGGTCCCTTGCCATCGGCATAACTGCACGTGTAAATCTCCAACGGCGAAGCACTACCGTCGTCGTCCTGTGCCATTGCGGTGTTTATCCCACCCGCAAATACCAGCCCACCGGTCAGCAGTGTTAACAAAGTCTTCTTCATTGATTTCCCCTTTTCGTTGTTTTTGTTCGGCGCGCGGAAGTGCGCCAATACCTAAGAGCATAGTCCAAAACGCGGAAAATTGTACCTTTTGAACTAAGTGTACCTTTTAAGTACCAGCTCGCTGCAGGCCAGGGTTGACGGCGTGTATCCCCCTCACCTAGTGCTCACAGGAACATGTACTTGAGCCCAAAGATGAGCGCGATGACATAGGCGGCGATGGAACAATCACGAGCCCGTCCGCTAATGATCTTGATAAGAATATAGCTGATGAATCCCAGGCCGATGCCCTCGGCAATGGAGAAGGACAACGGCATTGCGATTGCTGCGATTACCGCGGGCGCGCTTTCCGTAATGTCATTCCAATCCAGATCGGCAAGGCTCCGGGCCATCAGACAAGCAACGAACAATAACGCAGACGCCGTTGCATAGGCCGGCACGCTTTGTGCCAAAGGAGCAAAGAACAGGCAACCCAGGAACAACAGTCCGCAAACAACCGCCGTCAGGCCAGTTCGTCCGCCAGCCTCCACACCGGCAGCGCTCTCGATATAACTTGTTGTCGATGATGTCCCGGCCAATGCGCCGACAACAGTGGCACTTGAATCCGCTAGCAGTGCTTTTTTCAGACGCGGCAGTTTGCCGTTCTCATCGAGCAGGTTGGCTCGCGTCGATACAGCGATGAGGGTGCCGGCCGTGTCGAAGACGTCGACGATCAGCATCGAAAGCACGACGGTCACCATCGAAAGTTGAAAAGCGGCGGCAATATCGAGTTGCAGAAATACAGGCGCCGGTGACGGCGGCATTGCGACGATCCCGTTGAACTCGATATCACCAAAAAGCCAGCCAATACACGCGGCG
>JAOTUU010000392.1 GCA_029863705.1 Gammaproteobacteria bacterium | reverse complement strand
CTAATCCGCACGAATGAGCAGCAAGCTCTGCTCAATGAGCTCCTGTCTGGGCGACCTCACAGGAAAGGTCGCGTAAGCCTGGCGCGTGAAAACCGGCGCATCGACAACCTCGTGTAACAGGCCTAACTCAATATCCTTGTCGACCATGCGCCTGGGTAGGTAAGCACTGCCGCCAATCAGACTGATGTATTCGAGTGCCATTTTGGGGTGGGAGACGCGGGTCATTGCTTCTGGTGCATCAGGAAATGTGCGTCGATGGTCAAGCCCAAATGACAGACCCCAATCAACAAACACGTAGTTCTGCGCAAGGGCAGACTCCAAGTCAAGTCCCTGATTGCTGGAAACGAAAATAAACTCGACCGTCGCAATCTCACGGATCTGCATGATGTCGAGCTGCGCGGGCTCCAGCATAATCGCAACGTCGAGCGTGCCGTCAATGAGCTTTCGCGTCAGAAAGTCCGGAGATTGTGACTCAGCAATTATCGCCCAATCGGTATGGGCGCGACGTAGATCGTGCAGCCAGCGCTGCAGCAGGACATCCCACAGTCGCAAGCTGCCACCAATAACCAATTGCTCGCTTGCCTCGGCAAGCGACACATCTTGACGGGCTGCCCGCCATCCGGCAATGAGTTTTTCAGAATGTCGTACCAGCCGGCCGCCTTCCGGTGTCAGACGCATTTCCCGTCGGCTGCGCTCAAATAGCGTGACCCCAAGTTGCTCCTCGAGGTTCTTCAGGCGACTGCTCACCGCCGCCTGTGTAACGAACAGCGCCTCCGCCGCACGACCGAAATGACGGGTACGGTTGAGTTCGAGAAAGGTTCTTAGGAGCTCCAGGTCCATTTTTGCTTTATAAATTTTTTTTATTAACTTAGCAAGTTTTTTTAGTTTGTTTTATCAGCTTCGGCTACTTACAGTGCCTTCAGCCTGCCGGTATTCGGTCAGAAATAGCTACTTTGAGGACGACAACAATCTGATGTGGGCAAAAGCTCAGAAAAGCGCGGATCGCATGAAAACACTGTCAGCGAAAGCAGCGTACTCGAAAGCTGCAAACCAGAAGCTGGCAGAAACTAAAAGGAAACTCGACGGTGTCAACGCGAAAATTGGGAGCGCGGTTTCAATGGGACAAATTGATGCGACCGAGCAACTCAAGCGGGCACAGCACGCTGTTGACCTCATTCTTTTGTCGGCAGAGCAACGCATCGAAGAATTGAGGAAGTCTGGCGAGCATGAATGGACAGCGTGTGCGGATGACGTTGACAGCGCCTGGGAAGATCTATCGCAATCAGTTAAGAGACTCGTAGCCAGGTTTTCGGACATGGCAAAGTAAACACACTGGAGAGAAATATTGCCCGGCAACATCAGCGCACTGCGTGAACGATTTCAGATCTGGACGTGTGCGAAGCGTAGGCTTATATGGCTAAGCTGTTGCATTATTGGCATCGTAGGACTTGGCATGTCTATGAGCGTGTCGGCAACCGAAGACAACAACGCCGTCCGAGCTATATTCACCACTACAGATACGTTTCAAGATGCAGACAAATCGAGTCGCTGGCACTACTGGTTCGATGCCCAAGCGCGCTACATTGACGTTGGAGCCGGAATTAACCAGTACCTGCTGCGACCGGGGATCGGCTATAAAGTCAATGACAATCTGACAGCGTGGGCAGGTTATGCACGCCTGTGGACACGTGGCCGTTCGGGAAATGTAAACACTGAAGATCGCTTCTGGCAGCAACTGTCGTGGACCGCGGGCCGTTGGAACGGCGGCAAAATTACGATGCGGGCAAGGCTCGAGCAACGGTCGGTCAGCGCGGGCGATGATCTTGGTCTCGTTTTGCGTTTCAACGTCAAGTATGCGCGGCCAATTGGGGATGCCGGAAAGACCAGTCTTGTTCTGGCTGTAGAACCATTTGTCGACCTTCGAGATACTGACTGGGGCGGCGAATCCGGGCTCGGCCAGAACCGCGCGTATATTGGAATTGGCTGGCGTGCCTCGGAGCGCCTGAACCTGGAAACCGGATACATGAATCAGTTTTTATGGAACGACAGTGGCGAAGACCGCAGAAATCATGTGGCCGTTACTAACTTCAACGTGAAGTTTTGACATGAATAGGATCGGCTCAATCCTGCTCTTGGCATTGCTGCCATTCGCGGCATTATCGCTATGTGCGCAGGAGATCGATGGGAACAATGGGATTGCATGGGCTGGTGGCGTTACGGCAGTCTATCAAGTTGCCGACGACGATCGGGTTGACCCGGAACTCACGGCATCGGC
>JAOTUU010000105.1 GCA_029863705.1 Gammaproteobacteria bacterium | reverse complement strand
CGCTGTGTGGACCGGTGGTCTAAAGCGTAGGTCCCCCGCAGGTAGCGATCGTATGCCTCGTAACTGGCCGGTCGGGTTCTCGTAACAAGTTGCTGGGGCGACTCGCCTAACAAGTCGTCACGAACCATCGATGCCAGCCTCTCCTGCAAACCAAATATCCCGTTTAGCTGCCCGGTAATGCTGCCCGATGAGAGGTTGAGACCATCGACGCGGCTGGCGATGTTGTAATTAATTTTCAACATATCGCGGTCGCGCTGCACGGCGCCAAAGAGCACAGCATCAACACCGAGCGTCTGAGCGATATCAGAAACTTCCATATCCGGATAGGAAATGCGCCCAGGCTTAACCGCGAAACCAGGGATCGAATGCAAGGTATACAGAAGCTCTTCCTGGAACCCGAAAACGATGTGCTGATCGTTTTCATCACCGCTGAGATTGTCAAACGGAAGCACCGCGATCGAGCGAACACCACTATCGTTACCGGGCTCCTCGACATTGGCAACCAATCCGGCACGAATAATGGCTGCGATAACCATGGTGGCCACGATCGCGCCAATCAGGGTCCACAGCCACCTCTGATTTCGGAAGCGATCGACTCGAACGACTTCATCGTTGTCAGCTACGGTCGGCTCGTAAAGCCGAACCTTGTGATTGAGCCGATACCCCCGGCGCGTGAGAGTTTCGATATATCGGTACGGCCGCTCGCGATCGCCAAGATGGCCCCGAAGTTGTGACAGGCACCGGTTTATCGGCTCATCACTGGTCGGCCGCCCGTCCCAGATTTCGTCGATTAATTCCTGTCGCGTGACCAGTTCGCCATCTCGGCTTGCCAGCGCCATCAGGACCTCGAAGACCATTGGCTCAGGTCTTTCTTCGTGCTCGCCGCAGCGCATGATGCCCTGCCCTGGCAAGACCTCCCAGTCGCCTATCCTGAAACCCTTCTGTAGTTCGCTTTTGGTCGGCATGCGAGTGTTTCCATGCGATGCAGGCACCGCCAGTATCGTTAATAGTACTCGTTTTGCCATTTACTGTGTTATTTTGTTACCATGTTACCTTTCTAGATGGGAGAAAGACCATGCCGACCAAGGTTGTTACGCGTACTCAGACTGGTGTTCGTATCGAAACGTCGCTGCTCAAGGTGCTCAAGGCTCTCGCGGAATACACCGACCTGTCACTCGGAGACTTGCTGGAAGGCATCGTTCTGCACAGTTTTGAGGGAAAGGCGCCCTTTTCGACGGGTACGCAAAAGGTCATTGACCAGCTCAAGTCTGTTTACGGCTGTGCACTGACAGCAGCAGACAGCCATAAGTTAACTGAAGATGCTTAATGAGCGCCGATAGCGCCCCATAATGGACTATGACGTCATTTCGAAGGGCAGCCGCCGAACTAGAATAAACCTTCGATGCGACCCTCACTGTTGACGCGAATATCGTTGGCAGCGGGCTTTCTCGGCAGACCAGGCATCGTCATGATCGCTCCACAAACGACAACGATGAACTCAGCACCTGCAGCCAGACGTACCTCTCTAATCGGCACAACGTGCCCCGTCGGAGCTCCCAGGAGATTCGGATCGGTCGAAAAGCTGTACTGAGTCTTGGCCATACAAACGGGATAATGTGCGTAGCCGTCTTTTTCAAATTGCGCGAACTGCTCGCGGACCTTCTTGTCAGCAATAATGTCGTCCGCGCTGTAAATGCTTGTCGCGATACGTTTGGCTTTGTCCCACAGCGAAACTTCATCGGTATACAAGGTTCTGAATTGCGCCGCGCCGCTGTCGGCTAACTCAGCGACTTGCTCCGCAAGCTCTACCGCGCCGGCACCGCCATCCGCCCAATGGGTGCAATTCACTGCGCGTACGCCAAAGGTCTCGCAGTAAGCTTGTACTGCGCCGACTTCCGCATCCGTGTCTGCGGTGTAACGATTTACGGCGACGATAACCGGCACACCGAATTGAGCGAGATTACGCATGTGCCGGCCGAGGTTTTTGAGGCCTCGCTCAAGCGCCGCCACGTTTTCTGCGCCCAGTTCGGACTTGGGAACACCACCCTGCATCTTCAGCGCCTTGATCGTCGCAACCAATACGGCCACCGCAGGTTTGAGCCCGGCCTTGCGACACTTGATGTTAAAAAACTTCTCAGCACCGAGGTCCGCACCGAAGCCGGCCTCGGTGATGACGTAATCCGACAGCTTCAGCGCAGTTTGCGTTGCCATGACAGAGTTGCAGCCGTGCGCAATGTTGGCGAACGGCCCACCGTGCATCAACGCCGGATTATTTTCCATGGTCTGTACCAGGTTCGGTTGCAATGCATCTCGCAGCAGCGCTGTCATCGCACCGTGCGCGTTCAGTTGCCTGACTGTTACTGGCTCTTGATCTCGCGTGTAGCCCAGAACGATATTGCCAAGACGATTTTCCAGGTCCTCAAGACTAGTCGCGAGGCAGAAGATCGCCATAATTTCCGAGGCAACAGTAATATCGAAACCTGCCTCCCTGACAATGCCATTGTTAAAACCGCCAAGACCGGATGTGATCGTTCTCAGTGCACGATCATTCATATCGACAACCCTGCGCCACGTAACACGGCGCGGGTCGATGTTGAGCTCGTTCTCCCAGTGCATGTGGTTATCGATTAATGCAGACAGGAGGTTGTGTGCAGCACCAATTGCGTGGAAATCACCCGTGAAGTGCAGATTGATGTCCGTCATTGGCACGACCTGCGCATAGCCGCCGCCCGCAGCTCCGCCTTTCATTCCAAAACAGGGTCCCAAGCTGGGTTCGCGCAGACAAATCAACGCACGTTTGCCAATTCTGTTCAGGGCGTCGCCCAGGCCCACTGTCGTGGTCGTCTTGCCCTCGCCGGCCGGTGTCGGCGAAACCGCGGTCACGAGAATGAGTTTACCGTTCTTGTGCGCAGCAGTCGTCCTGATGAAATCATCACTGATTTTCGCTTTATCGTTGCCGTACGGGATCAGGGACTGTGCCGGGATTCCGAGTTTCTCGGCAATGTCGACGATTGGCAGCATGCTCGCCGCCTGGGCAATTTCGATGTCAGATTTCACGCTCACTCCGGGATCCCTCAGGTCGTTATCGATCGGGAGCCGAATTCTAAAGCAATATCGGCGAAACGCAGTCTCCTACGAATGCCGTAGCAGCAACATCCGTATTTCCCCAACTGGTTCACGCTCGTGTTGATTCGATCGACATATACTGCAGACATGTCGAAAAAATTGAGTTATATCGACATATCGGCAGAACATGTCGATACAATCGACAACTCGACCGTATATGTCGACAAAGTTCTGTTTTTTCGACATATCAGGAAAACACGTCGACGCGATCGACTTACCGATGCAGTGACCAGAGGCTCCGTAAATGACTGATTTTAATCCGAAACTTCCCTATAACTCCTTACCTGATCTACCGCCGCCCATCGACAGCATCGAAACGAAGGAAATCCTCAAAACCTGTATCAAGTCACGCGTCGCCCTGGCTGAACTGAAGCAGGCTGCCGAGTTGATCCCGAATTCAGCTGTGCTGGTCAATGCCCTGCCGTTGCTTGAGGCCCGTGCGAGCTCCGAAATCGAGAATATCGTCACCACCACCGACAAATTATTCGAGTATGTCGACATCGCCGAGGATCGGGCAGATGCGG
Organism: Gammaproteobacteria bacterium; assembly: GCA_029863705.1. Taxonomy (GTDB): domain Bacteria; phylum Pseudomonadota; class Gammaproteobacteria; order Steroidobacterales; family Woeseiaceae; genus UBA1847. Next base: position 6,499 of record JAOTUU010000105.1, on the reverse strand, counting down.
CAACAAAGGAGGCTCTGCGTTACCGGACCGCCCTTTTCGAAGGCAGCAAAATGGTTCGACGAGGCATGCTGACCACGGATATGGCGATACAAATATGCAGCACTATCAAAGGTTTAGAACTTGATATTCGAGCAGAATCTGGAACAACTCTCAAGAATAGAATGACCGGGGAGGTGATCTACACGCCGCCAGAAGGCCAAAAGTTATTGCAGGCCAAGCTCGATAACTGGGCCGACTTCATGCACAACAAGACGGACATCGATCCGCTGGTGCGTATGGCCGTGCAACACTATCAATTTGAAGCCATTCACCCTTTCGCCGATGGCAACGGACGGACCGGCCGCATTCTCAATATTCTGTTTCTGGTGCAGCTCGGCCTGCTGGACTCCCCCATCTTGTACTTCAGCCGTTACGTCATTCAGAACAAAGCGGCCTACTACCGCTTGTTGCAGAACGTGACGCGCGATCAGGATTGGTCGCCATGGATCCAGTTCATCCTCACTGGCGTGGAGGAAACCTGCACCTGGACGACTGACAAGATCAAGGCGATTCGGGAACTGATGGAGCACACCGCGGAATATACGCACAGCAATCTACCGAAGATCTACACCTGGGAATTGGTCGAGGTTCTGTTCAAGCAGCCCTACTGCCGCATCGGTAACCTCGTTGAAGCGGGCATTGCCAAACGGCAAACGGCGTCGGTCTACCTCAAGCAACTCTGCGATGTCGGAATCCTCAAAGAGGTCAAATCGGGCCGCGAAAATATCTTTGTTCACCCCAAATACATCGAATTGCTGACCGGCGAAGAGAATGTCTGGGTCTACTATGCGGGTGTAGAGACCGAGACAGAGCGTGCAGTTGACTACGACTAGATCGCTACGGCATTGCCTAACATCTCGGGAGGAGCTTAGAATCATCCGCTGATCAGCGGAGCACGTATTTGACGATCGACCGCAGCAAGCTCTTCCAGGCCTTTAAGTACATCGTCTACCTATTTCTTGCGATGAACATTTACTGGTTCTTCGTTGAAGAAGTCCTCGCTGCCAAAACACAGTTCCCGAACGGTGTCGGCATCAAGGTGATGATCGAAGCTTATGCCGCGACCATTGATACGGCTGCCTGGGTCGTCCTGTTGCTGATGTTCGAACTCGAGACCTACGTGCTTGATGACGAAGAATTCACCAGACCTGTGACCTGGTCATTGCACGGCCTGAGAGCCATTTGCTACGCGTTCATTGTCTACGCTTTTTATGGCTACATCGTAAGTCTGCTTGCCTTCAACAGCATGACGCCTCTCGCCAACGTTAACGATCTTTGTGCCCTTGCCGGGCAATGGTCATATTCGACGAGCCTGGACGAATACACCGCCATTACGGCGGCAAACTGCCAATCGTTCTCGACCGCCACATCGTTCGTGCGCTTCGACGAAATGCGAGCCGTCGTGGACTTCGAAGGTTATAAGGACATTATTGCCCTGGCCTGGGTCGACGTCATCAATTCGGGCGTTTGGCTACTCGTTGTCATCGTGCTCGAAACTGATGTCCGCTTACAGGAAAGGCAGCGATATGACGGTGCGGTACTTTATGCGAGCAATAGCATCAAATTTGTGCTTTATTCCCTGCTGTTTTGCGCCGCAGTTTTCTGGGGAATCAACGGCGACTTTGTGGACTTTTGGGACGCCTTGCTTTGGTTGGTGGCGTTCATTTTCATCGAACTCAACGTTTTCGAATGGCATAAGACAACACAAGAGCAGGCAACGGCGACCGCCGCTACCTAGGGAGAGACTTCGAGCATCGAGTCTTCGCTTGCACGCTCGGCAAGTTCGCTGTCCTGGACCTTGAGCAGCGTGATATTGCGCGCATCATCCAAGGACATCAGGAACGCGTGCCAACGATCACCGTCGTCTCTTCGGTAATATCCCGACACCTCCCAGCCTGTGCCTGCCCGGTAGACGTAGGACTTGCCAATTTTCCGGTTAGGGGCCAACGGATCAATGATCTCTCGAACACCGAGTTGCACGATAAGGTGGTTGCGCGCATCAAGCACAACAGCCTCTTCCAGCTGGCGCTCCTCGCGTGGCGCAGGGTTCGTAATCCACTGGTAAGAGAGAAACGCGACCAACAGCCCGACGGCGAGTCCGAACAGTAATCCTCCGCGACGTGGATTCATATTTGCCATTGCTTTGTCGGTGGCTTCGTTCACTTTTTGTTCGCTCGTCGTTCTCTCGCTGCGCGTTCGAAATCGTTAAAGTCCGGCCCGGTGTGTGACACAAGATGCTCGCGCGTCAGGTCCTCTGACACCTGCCAGAGTTTCTCGGCCATCACTTCGTCGTGCAGATGGTTATCGCCAGCGACGACAACCGCATTGCAGTCTTCGAAGAACTCGCCGCTCGTTGCAGACAGCGAGGGATGTGTAGCGACAAAACAGCTGGTCGCCGCGCCCTCTTCAACGGTCTTACCGTAACCGAGAGAGGTCGCTGCCGAGATTGCCGCCCTAAAAAGCCGACCCTCGTTGCGAAACAGCTCTGTATTGATGACCCCGGGATGCAGCGCATTTGTTGTTATGCGTGTTCCCCTGAGTAATTTCGCCAAATGTAACGAGTAGAGCGCATTGGCAAGTTTCGACTGGCCATACGCCTGCCGGTCTTTGTAATCTTCGCTTCCATCGAGGTTGTCAAACTCGATGCCGCGCTCCGGCGCTCTCGTGTATGCAGCCCGGCTGGAAACCATCACAATTCGTCCCTGCCGGGACATGTACAGACGACCGAGCAATCGGTTAACGAGCACCGTATGACCCAGGTGGTTAACCGCAAAATGCTTTTCAACACCATTGACAAGCTTGCGTTGACCACCGGCAGCCCAATACCCCGCATTGCAAATGAGGATATCGAGCGGCAAATTGATCGATCGGATTGCGTTTGCACAGGCGATTACCGATTCAAAGTCTGATAGCTCAAGTTGTAACGCGCTTGTCGTTCCGTTGACCCTGGCACACGCCGCCTCCGCTCGTGGCAACGCACGGCTGGTGCCCACCACCCATGCGCCGCGCATCGCCAGCACCCGCATCGTTTCAAAACCGATTCCAGATGTGCAGCCTGTGACTAAAGCCAGCTTGCCGCTCAGGTCGACGCCGGCCGTTACCTCTTCCGCGGTCGAGTGCTCATCAAACGCGCTCCGAGGCACGCCGACTGCGGGGCGTCTCTCTGTGCCGGAACAAGAGACAATCGACGTTGTCGCTATGGATGCTGCGGCCAGGTTAAGAAACGTCCGTCTATCAATCATCAAACAGCGCCTCGAGCGCGCTAATGGCCTGATCTTCCTCAGCCTTGCCCTTGTCGTCGAATGCTGACTCGCTTGGTTTAAACCATTCGCAGAAATTCAACCGCGCCTTCTCGGTCACTTCTTCGGCATCGTCTTCGCGGCATTGCTTCGGCACACGCACGTCAAAAAACACGCACATCTTGCAGACATGCAGATAATTGCTGCACTCAGGGCATTGGTCCTGGCGAGATAGCGGCAGAGAGAGTGCGGCAAGTGAGGTACCACATCGATAACAGCAGATAGTATGATCCATTGCCGTAGTATAGTGCGCCGGCAACCACATCGATAACTCAAATATGCGTCAACAACCCGTTTCCCCCGTTATTCTCGCGGCCGCGCTCAGTGCTTGTGCACACCACCCTGAATTACTGAATAGCGACCGCATTGAAAAACAGTTTGGCAATTATCAGATAGTCGTGCTGGGTCAGAATGCCGGAGTGCGTCGCTCAAGTCTCAACAGCGTGGCTGACGGCGAAAGCACGTGCCGAACGTATGCCGTCGTCCAGTTTGTCGACGCAGGCGTTGCCGAAATAGAGGAGCCACATCAGGATGTTCTGGCTGGTCAGTCCATCGGCACAACATTCAAAGAGTCCGGCTGGAATATCCGCAAGGACACATTGCATATCGGCACTTTAGCGATGCAAGACCTGCAACACCCGATTGTTCGGCTGATGAGGCTCAAACAAGGTGCCAAACTCGCCGTGCATGTCTATCGAATGACGCTCGAGAAAAATGATCAGTCAATTCAGTACGCGACGATTATTGAGGCTCATCATCCCGACTATTTGACCGAGGCGGCTTTGCTTGAGCTATATGCCATCGACAAAGAGCAGCAATTTTCGTCCGCTAATCTCGTCCCCCTGCTCGCGATGATCATGAAAACTGACTAGACTCGCCTTATTCGCAAAAACAAACAAACGGGGCAAGCACAATGACCAACAAGACCAGCTACAAACTACTGATCGCTTCTGTTTTTCTGACGATGTCGGGCCTGGGCCTTGCTCAGGAAAACCACAACGACCAGGCTGATGTCTGGTCTACTATAGAAGATCAGTGGGGAGCCGAGGAAAAAGGCGACAAGAAGTGGATAGACCGGCTTCTTAGCGAAGATTTTTCGGGATGGCCAAAGAACTCTCCCGCGCCCCGCTCGAAAGCATCAACCACTATGTGGGACAGATTTCGTGACGACCAGGGAGAAACTGTTGCCCATGAATTGTATCCGCTCGCCATTGTCGTCAATGGAGATGTCGCAATTGCGCATTACTTTTACTCGAGTGCTTTCAAAGACACGGACGACAACGTTGAGGTCAGCAACGGACGTTATACCGACATTCTGATAAGAACAGAGGAAGGCTGGAAATTCATCGCCTGGCACGGCGGTGACGACGAAAAGTAGTTTGCGGTTAACGTCGCTTTTTGAGTAGCTTGCGTCTCGATCGCAGTGACGCAGCCCGGCCAAGCTCCGCTACGGTCTTGGCCGGTCCCGGGTTGTCGTACGGGTCATATCCCGCATCCTGAGCATTTGGTCTCAATTCAGCGCTGAGAACCTCAACTGATCCTTCTGTCTTCTGCTGTCGTCTGGCTTCTAATTCGGCCAGTAGACTATGTCTACCCGTCATTTTGCTGTCCACTTTTTCCGCGTATTCCAGTCATATTAACGATTTTTCCGCGCCAAAGGTTCCATAAGCTGGAATTTCGCAGCGGGGTTAAGCAATTGTTCAGTTTACATGCGTTATTCTTGGTTCCAACATCGGGAAACCGGAGACTCTCATGAGCACTCAGACGCTGAATTTGAAAAACATCTGCCTGTTGGCGGCGATTCTTGCCTGGCCAGCCCTTGGCAGCGCGCAGGTTCCCGTTGACGAATCTGGCAATCCAGTTGCAGCGTATGAACCTGAGGCTGTTGCGGGCAGTGAGGAACTGACCATTCTGTCCGGGCCAGAACTTGAAGGAATCATCGGCCCCATAGCGCTGTACCCCGACGACCTCCTGGCAATCGTACTTCCTGCCTCGACGTATCCGCTGCAAATTGTGCAAGCGGCGCGTTTTCTGAAAGACCTGAAGTCTGATCCGTCATTGAAACCTGATCCGGATTGGGATGACTCAGTCGTTGCGCTGAGCAACTATCCGGAAGTCGTCGAGATGATGGCCGACGATCTTGACTGGACCTGGCGTCTTGGTGAAGCCGTGGTCGCTCAACAACCTGCAGTTATCGCTGCGATCGAACGATTCCGCGACCGCGCCTACGCAGCTGGAAACCTGAAGAGCGACGACCACCAGACCGTTGCGCAGGAAGACGGCGTAATTCAGATCACGCCAGTCGAGGAGGACGTGATTTACGTTCCTTACTATGAACCCGAGCGTGTCGTCGTGTATCAACCTCGCCCGGTTTATTACTACTACCCCAGGCCTTACCCGGTTTACTACTACCCGTATCCTTCCGGATATGCATTCAACCATGGCTTTTTCTGGGGTGTTACGTCGGCTTTTTCCATCGGCTGGTACACCGACCGGTTGCACATTTATCACCACAGCTATCATGGTCATCCTTACTACGGACATTCGTACTATAACAACTGGTGGTATCGACGCCCGAACATCCATACCCACAACAATTATTACGTGAATAGAAATAATCATGTCACGATCAACCGTTACCGTGACGGCGACTATTGGCGGCCGCAGCATCGCCGCACTGTTCGCTCATCGGATCAGCGCATTACGCGTACGCGCTATTTTCCGAATCCGAACACGACATCGACCACTACAACGAGGTCCAGTGGCCTGACGCCACCTACTCGCGGAACGGTGGACGCGCCGCGGACGACCAGTCGCGGCACTGCCGGCAAGCAGATCAATCGCGATTCGGTTACAAGAGGTAACGAGCGTCGAGGTGACGAGCGTCGCGTGGTTGCACCCCGTGAAAATGATTTGCGAGAGCCGGGCAGCCGCAAGCGACAATCACCGAAGGCCGATTTCGATTTTCGCGAACGCGCGACGGTGACGCCACGAACGACCACGAATCGTCCTGCTGCGACTCGTCCTTCTACGGCTCGCTCTTCTGCCACTCGCCCTTCTACACAAGGCAGATCACTGCAAGCTCGCGTCAGCGAACCGCGCAAGTCGCAGCTGCGCCAAGCGGAACCGCGGCAGCCGCAGGCAAGGAAATCTGAGCCCCG
>JAOTUU010000391.1 GCA_029863705.1 Gammaproteobacteria bacterium | reverse complement strand
GGTCGTGCGGAGATAGACATTTTCCATACGTCGCTGACCGAGCAGTTCATCTGCCTTGCCAGGCGCTGCCACAAACATTTCAATGTGAAAGAAGCCGTTGTCGTCATAGGCTGTTTTGACGACTGACAGTGGTGGCCCGTAAGCAAAGTGGTCATCTTCAAAAGCGATCATCGAGTCCTTTGACTCAAGCAATTGAGCATGGGCTGACGATGCCTTACTGCGCTTTTGGGTGGCCAATTCAGAATAGTAAGCATGGCAATTCTCGCTACAAATCTGGCTGACTGCTCAGCGCCAAAGACTTTCACTGTCCCACTATACTATCGGTTGCGCTCCGTAACTTACTGATATCATTTCGTGTCGAATTCTCCAATGGAGCGGACTCTTGAGCAAGCTGCTATTTGTCGTTGCACTGCTGTTGATCGCTGCCGGATGCACGAAGCCGCCGTTGGAAACACTTGAGCCCGAAACAGCTCCGACATTCGTTGGCAGCCAGCAATGTGCATCTTGTCACCAGGATGAATACGAGCTTTGGCAAGGATCGCATCACGAGTTGGCAATGCAGGTCGCCAACGACACAACCGTGCTTGGCGATTTCTCCGACGTCGAATTCGAGTATTTCGAAACCAGGACTTCGTTCTTCAGGAAAGACGGTTCGTTCATGGTGCGAACCGATAATGCAGTCGGCGAGCAACAGGATTTCGAAATTACATATACGTTTGGTGTCGAACCACTGCAGCAATACCTGGTCGAGTTTCCAGATGGCCGAAAACAATCCCTGCCTTTTACGTGGGACACGCGGCCAATAGACGACGGCGGTCAACGCTGGTATCACCTGTACCCCGACGAATATGTTGGGCCGGGTGACCCGCTCCACTGGACCGGCCAGTACTTCACCTGGAATACCGCGTGTGCTGATTGTCACTCCACGAATCTGCAACTGGACTACGACATTGACTCGGATACCTTTCAGACGACCTTCGATGAAATATCGGTCGGTTGCGAAGCCTGCCATGGACCGAGTTCACTGCATTTGGAACAGGCCGAAGCGAAACAATTCGACGACGCTTACGGGATTCTCGTTGATCTTGATGATCGCGGCGCTTCTGCCTGGATCATGAACGTCGAAACCGGCACCGCCGAGCGAAGCGAGCCAAACCTTCACAAACAACAACCAGAGTCTTGCGGCCGATGTCACTCGCGCCGCAGCGTGCTTACAGAAAACTACGAATACGGTAGATCGTTATCCGATACGCATAGCGTTTCCTTGCTTGATGAGCCTCTCTACTACGCAGATGGTCGAATACTCGACGAGGTCTATGTGTATGGATCATTTGTGCAAAGCAAAATGTACGCATCCGGTGTGACCTGCAGCGATTGCCACAACCCGCACTCAGGTGAATTGCACACGGGGCCGAATCCGAATGACGTTTGCGCCCAATGTCACCTGCCCATGAAGTTCGAGACTGCGGAACACAGCAATGTCGATGTCGGAAACTGCGTCGACTGCCATATGCCGGCTACTACCTACATGGGTGTCGATGATCGGCGCGATCACAGCTTTCGAATTCCGGGTGCTGGAGAATCCGCATCGCATTACGGCAGCGCTATCGCCGCAGGTCGATCGGCGAATGCAAACGATCAGCTCCTTGCTGCCATTACCAAACCAGAATACCCAGCTATCGCACGAGCAACGCTGCTTTCGCTAATCACGCCACCAGCTGGCAAAGCTGAAATGCAAGCTATAAATAGCAGCTTTGGAGATACTGATCCGTTGGTACGTATCGGCGCCCTTAGGGCGCTTGAGAATATGCCGGCGGATATTCGCGGCAAGCTCGGCAGCCAACTACTACGCGACCCGATCCGAGGGGTACGTGCTGAGGCAGCTCTGGCATTCATGGACCAGCGTGACTTGTTACCGATAGAGGACGCGCGGGCGTTCCCGAGCGCGATCGATGAATATCGCGAATCGCTGCAAACGACAATATCGACACCCGATGCCGCTGTCCGCCTCGCAGAACTCGAAGCACGACTGGGTGATGTCAACTTGGCTAGACGGTTTTACGCACACGCCCTTCGTCTGAATTCAGAATTTGCGCTAGCACATCACGCTTACGGGCTTTTCCTGGTTCGAGCACAAGAACATGAGGCAGCTCTCGCGCATATACAAAGAGCAGCCGAACTCGAACCCTCCAACATTCGATACGTCTATGTTTATGGTGTCGCCGCAAATTCGCTTGGCCGTAGCGACGAAGCGCTGGAGATACTCAAGGACGCCTGGCTTAGGTTCCCCGG
>JAOTUU010000104.1 GCA_029863705.1 Gammaproteobacteria bacterium | reverse complement strand
CCAGGCGCTGAAGCTCAGAAGGTTTTCAATGAGTTGCTGCAATTTGAGCCCGTTTACTCGCAGGATGTCTGTCACTTCGCGTTGCGGTTGATCCAGCTCACCTACAGTTCCATCGAGCAGCAATTCGGTGCCCTCGCGAATGTTCGCGAGCGGCGTCTTGAGTTCGTGCGACATGTGACGGAGAAACTTGTTTTTCTCCTGGGCCAGTTCCAGCAGGCGGATGCGCAACCATTCCAATTGTTGCCCGAGGCGCTCAAGATCGGTTGGCCCTTTAACCGCTATCGGTTTGGAAAAGCCACTCTGCCCCAACTGGCTAATAGCGGTATCCAACTGACGAATTGGTTTCGCCACAAGCAGGATAAAGAACAGCACGAGGATCAGCGTGCCCGGCACCAGCGCAGCGACCTGCCAGGCCGACACCCGTTGTGCGCGTCGGGTGCTGTCCTGAAGTGCCTTGAGCTCGGCGTCGACAAATGCGCTCAGCGCTGTTGTCAGTTCGCCGACGCGTTGCCGCAGTGGTGCAAATTCTGCAATCGCTGCTTCTGCCTCGGCGTTACCGAGTCCTTCCCGGGTAAGGGTAGTTACGATGTGCCTGGCGCTCGCGGCAATCGACGATTCGAGAGCCGTAGCCCCGGTCTCCGCCGTAAGCGGCGCCATCGCTGCTAGCCGGTCCTCGACACTCTCGAGATCCTGCCGCATAAGCTGCAAGCTGTCCGGGTTTCCCAACACGAGGTATTGGCGGGCAACACGTTCAAGCGAGCCGACGCGCTCAACGAGCAGGCGGTTATTTTCGGCGGCAGTAACTCCGGTAGTAACCAGTTGTTCGCTTTGCTCAGCAAGCCGATCGAGGTTGACCAGCGCCCAGATAACCGCGATGAGCAGCGGCAAGCCCACAAGCCCAAACCCTACGAGGATCAGGCCGTTAAGAGACTTTGGGCGGTAGATCTTCATGCTGCCAGTGTAGCACCGACGAGGGCCAGTTCAGGCTGCCCAGTAAGCGCTTGGATCCTGCGCGGCGATCTTGCGTTCCCACTCAAGGCTGGTACGCACGATCGTGTCGAGGTCATCGAACTTCGGCGTCCAGCCAAGCACTTTTTGTATTTTCCTGGCTACTGAAATCAGCTCTGGCGGGTCACCAGCGCGTCGAGGCTCTTCCGTAATATGCAGCGGTTCTCCATTTGCTTTTTCAACCGCGGCCAGTACTTCTCGCACGCTGTAACCGTGTCCGTAACCACAATTGAGCGTGGCCGATTTGCCGCCGTCCCTGAGATACGCCAGCGCATCCAGGTGTGCGCTCGCAAGGTCCTCAACGTGAATATAATCGCGCAACCCGGTGCCATCCGGCGTTGGGAAATCGGTGCCGAAAATACTCACGCCCGGTCGGCGTCCGGTTGCGGCTTCGCAAGCTACTTTCACGAGCAGCGTGGCCTTCGGCGTCGATTGACCGATCGTGCCGGTCGGCTCGCAACCTGCAACATTGAAATAACGCAGCGCCACGTAGCTGGGTCCTCCTGAAAAAGCGAGGTCGCGCAGCATCCATTCCGTCATGAGTTTCGAGCTGCCATACGGGTTGATCGGGCGTGTCGGTGTGGTTTCAGCAGCCGTGCCGTCGGGTGGAATTCCGTACACGGCCGCAGTCGATGAAAAGACGACGTGCTTCACACCGTGCCGATTGGACACCTCGAGCAGCGTGCGGCTGCTTGCCGTGTTGTTGCCGTAATATTTCAGCGGGTCGGCGACCGACTCGGGCACAATCGTGTGTGCCGCAAAATGCATGACAGTGTCGATGTCGTGCTCGGCAAAGATGCGCTCCAGCAGGGCGTCATCACCGGTGTCGCCGATGACCAATTCGCCGGCTGTCACCGCCGCTTTGAAGCCTGTGCTGAGGTTATCAAGCGTGATAACGTCTTCTCCTGCGCTGCCCAGTTGTCGTACGACGTGGCTGCCGATATAGCCGGCGCCGCCGGTGACGAGGATTTTACCGTTTGACATGATAGTTCCGCCCGTTGCGTCAGTTAGGCCGATTTTGTGAACTCAGGCCACGTTCAGGTGACAAAGTTTATCAATACTGGGGCGATGAATACGGACTTGTATCGCACTATATTATGTGAGCAGGGAGTAATGAGTGCCCCAGCGTTCGACCCATAAGCCAAATTTCCCGCAGCAGAGCCGCGCGCTGCCTGTCGTGGTGTTGGCGCTGGTTCTCGGCGCCTGCGGTGGTGGTTCGGAGTCGTTCAGTAGCGGCGCTGCGGCCCCGGAGCAGAAGCCCAAAGTTGCTGTCACGGGCACGCTAAACTACGAATTCGTGCCCCCCAACCCTGTTTGCCGGGGCCTCGATTTCGCCAGTACATTTCCAAAACCTATACGTGGTGCAACTGTGCAGCTAATCGATACGGGCACGGGCGCCGTTCTGGCGACAGGCCAATCTGACGCTAGCGGCAATTATTCCTTTGCAAATATTGACTCAGAAACGATGGTTCGCTTGCGAATACGTGCCGAACTCAAAAAGACAACGGGTACTTCACGTTGGGATGTAGAGGTACGCGACAACTACGATTTATCAGCGAACCCTCCTGCGCTTGGAAGCCGGCCACTGTATGTCGTTGAGAGCACCAATTTCGACACGGGCTCGGCAGGTGCGGTGCAGAATATGACCGCAACGACGGGTTGGGGCGGCGCCAGTTACGTTGGCGATCGCGCCGCAGCACCGTTTGCGATTCTGGACAGTGTTTATACGGCGATGACTTTTATCGAATCGGTGGATGCAGATGTGTTCTTCCCTCCGCTCGACGTTTTTTGGAGCGTCAACAATACCTCGGCAACAAGTAGCATCACCGGCACCGATACGGGAGAACTCGGCGGTTCGTTTTACCGGATCGGCGAGAACAGTTTATTTCTCGTTGGTGAAGCTGCGAGCGACACCGATGAATTCGATGATCACGTAGTCGTCCACGAGTGGAGCCACTATTTCGAAGATAACCTCTCTCGAACTGATTCATTTGGCGGTCCACATTCGATTGGGAGTCTTCTGGACCCGCGCCTCGCGTTCGGCGAAGGCTGGGCGACGGCACTTGCAGCTATTGCACTTGGCGATCAGCTTTACTGCGATACAGGTCCGGTCGGTAGCGAGTTCAACCGTCTGGCGCTCGGCGCAGAATCAGGCAGCTACGATGGGTCGGGGTGGTATGACGAGGTCTCGGTTTTGCGCTTTATTTACGACTTGTTCGATAGCAACGATGAGGGCGGCGACCCGGGATCGATCGGTTTCGCTCCTATTTATGCGGTGATGACAGGGCCCCAGGTATCAACCGATGCATTTACGACAATATTTTCGTTTGCAGCTGAGCTTCGGCAGACATTGGATCCGGCAGGACAAGCGCTCCTCGACGCACAACTGGCCAGGGAAGATATGACCGCAGGATTTGACATTTGGGGCGTGGGTGAGGCCAACACTGCCGGCGGCGCAGCGGACGTTATTCCGATTTATGCGGATCTGACCGCAGATGGTTCGATCCTGCCAATATGCGTCAATAGCCAGTTCGATAGTGGCCGGGACGGCAATAAGCTGACGGAAAACCGGTTCTTGCGCATCACTGTTCCGTTGACGGATCAATACGATGTCACCATGACCACGACAACGCCGACACCCGTCACGCCGGATGTGGATGACCAGGATCAAAGCGATCCTGATATTTACCTCTTTAGAGGCCCCCAGTTCATAGATCAGGGAACCAGCCCCGATGAAAATACCGAGACATTCAGGACCCCGATTTTGCAAGCGGGTGCGACTTATATTGCTGCAATAGAAGATTGGCGCTTCGATGACGAATTGGCGCCGGGCAGCTATCCTGAGCGCATCTGTTTCGAAGTAAGCTTCGCATCGACTCCTTAAGCCCCAGGTGGAAGAAATGAGCTCAAAGATAGTATTTGTATTTGTCGCCGCGCTACTCGCCGGCGCCTGCAGTGATGGCGTCGAAGAGAATGCCAGTGAGGTCGTGGCTGAGTCGCTAGCGGCCGAGGCACCCGAAGTTGCTTCCAAGCCAGGTCTGGCGGTTGGCCAAACCACCAAGCTGCACGGGCCTGTGAGCATCAGTTACAAGATAATCGGGGCGCCGATCATCGGGCAGCCAGTCGCGGTTGATTTGAAGGTTGTGTCTAATGTCGGCGCACAGGCAATAACCCTGACCTATCGAATCAACGACACCACGGCGATGCAATTTCCGGAGGCGCAACCACCAAGCGTGTCCATGGCAGCGACTAACAGTGCAGAACCTCAGACCCAGCAGGTACGTATTATCCCGTTGCGCGAAGGACGCTTGTTTCTTAACGTTTCCGCCAGCATAGAAACCGACGGCGGAACGATTTCCACTGTCACCGCTATTCCTATTCAGTTGGGTCCCGCAGCGCGGCAACAGCAGCAAAACGGCACGGTGACGGTCGACGAGAAGGGTGAGGCGATTCGGGTGCTGTCTGGCGAGGACTGACGGCACCGCCGCGACAGCCACATGCTTATGTGAAGATCCCGATGGCGCAGTGCCGCCACTCCAATGAACGTCAGGTCCTTGTCATAAGTCACTGAACGTTAAAGGGAATTAATTCCCAAAAAATCTCTCAAAATCTGCATTGCATCACAGACGACGCTGCGAAATCGGCTTAGAGTACTTCTAATGTGCCAGTCAGCTGTGTGCGGTCCACTGGCAACAAAACGAAACGTTTTCAACGGATTGAGCGGGTTGACCGATGCACAAGGATCTTCGTGACAAGATCAAAAAGGCCACCGAGATGTCAGGTATTGAAAAGCCCGACTTCGTTGAGCTATTGCATCTGATCGACCAGCATTACGACGAGATGGAGGCGACGATCACGCAGTCGCTAAGCACGTCGACCCCGATAGAAGCCATCTTCGACAGCGTGACTAATGCACTGTTTTCAGTCAGCGAACGAGGCGCCGTTTGCAACTGCAACAAAATGTGCACGCGTCTTTTTGGCCTGACGCGAGACCAGCTAATCGGTTCGAAAATCGAACACCTCATTCCGGCCGTCAAAGACCAGCGATTGTCCGAGTTTTTCAAGCCATTCATGTCCGACCTCGAAGATACACATGTCAAAGTCGAGTCAGGCCAGGTCGACGCATTGCGGGCGAACGGCGAAGATTTTGTCGCCGAGATCAACGCCAGTAAACTCGAGGTCGGCGACGGCCATATTTACGTTGTCAGTTTGCGCGATGTGACCGGTCGGCAGGAAGCTGAGACGACACTTAGAGAGAACGAGGAGCGTTATCGTGCGCTCGTCGAGAATGCGCCCGAGGCGATCGTCGTATTCGACGTGGAAAACAGCCGTTTCGTCGACGCCAATGACAAGGCCTGCGAATTATTCAACTTGTCGCGACAGCGTCTGCTCATGGTCGGGCCAGAGGCACTTAGCCCGGAAATGCAGCCGGACGGTAAGCCATCGTTTGGTGTGCGGCGCGGCTACGTCGATGAGGCGCTTGAAGGTGGGCATCCGACTTTCGAGTGGATGCACAAAGATTCTACGGGCACGGAAATCCCCTGTGAAGTGCGTTTCAGCCACTTACCTAAAGACGATCGAACCCTTATTCGTGTCTCCATCACGAACATTGCCGAGCGCAAGGATGGCGAGGCGCTCTCTTTCGCACAGAACAAAATTCTCGAGATGATTGCGGCGAGCACGCCCTACGCCAGAACGCTACGGGCAATTTGCCGCTGCGCTGAAAAGATCGACGCCGGCTTTCGCGCCGCTGTCATGCAACTGGATAACGGAAGTGACACACTCAACGTTGTAGAAGCACCGAGCCTTCCTGAGTCTTTCAAGCTCTGTCTGGACTACGTGAAAGTGGCGCCTGAGAGCATTACTTGTGGTGCTGCTGTGCATATTGGCGAAGACCACTTCACACCGAATCTTGCTGAGGATACTGCCTGGAAACCGCAAGCACGCGAGGCGGCAGAGCATGATATTGCGGCAGCATGGTCATTCCTGGTACGTGGTGCGGCCGGTCGCGTTATCGGCACGTTTGATCTCTATCTCAACGAAGTTCGCTCCCCTACGACAGATGAAATCGACAAGCTGAACCGACTGGCGCGGCTCGTGGGCATCGCCATAAAGCGGCAGCTTGACGAAGACAAACTGCGCAATTCAGAGATGCGCTACAGGGGCTTGTTCGAAAACGTTGTCGACGGCGTCTATATCGCATCGCGCGATGGCGATCTGGTCGCCGCAAACCCGGCCCTGGTCGAGATGCTTGGTTATGACAGTTCAGAGGACCTGAAATCCATCGGCCGTACGCCAATGTTGTACGTTAACCCCATCGACCGGGAGCGCGTATTTGCGCGGCTCGAGGCGGAGGGTGTCGTAAAGAATTTTGAGTATCGTCTACGTCGCAAAGACGGTACGGAAATCGTTGTTCTGGAGAACGCGAGAGCGGTCTGCGATGACGACGGCAATATCGTCGCGCATGAAGGCACGATCACGGACATTACAGATCGCAAACGCGCTGAGACGCGGGTCTTTGAAGAAAAAGAGCGCGCTCAGATTACGCTTCAGTCTATCGGTGATGGTGTCATCACAACAGATGCCGACGGCCTGGTTGATTACATAAATCCTGTTGCGCAGGATCTTACCGGCTGGGATATACGCAACGCTCGAAATACATCCATCTCCGAAATCATGACGATCATCAACGAGCACACGCGTGCCACTGTTGAAAATCCGGTGATGCGTTGCCTCAGAGGCGGCCGTGTGATCACGCTCGAAGAACACTCGATCCTCATCACAAAGAACGGCGATGAAGTGCCTATTCAGGATTCAGCTGCGCCAATTCGGGATAGGATCGGCAACGTCATCGGATCAGTGATGGTGTTCCATGACGTCAGCAAGGAAACGCGCCTGTTCCGCCAGCTCAGCTACCAGGCATCGCACGATTCGTTGACAGACCTTATTAACCGAAGTGAGTTCGAAAACAGTCTCGGCAAATCGCTCAATGCGCTCCGCGGCAACGCCGAACAGAGCCATGCCTTGTTGTATCTTGATCTCGATCAGTTCAAGGTCGTCAATGACACTTTCGGGCATACAGCAGGTGATGCCCTCTTGTGTCAACTGGCTGAGCTGGTGCACGGTAAGATTCGGTCAACGGACTTACTCGCACGTCTTGGTGGTGACGAGTTCGGCATCATGCTGGAGAACTGCGATGAGCAACGCGCAATAGAAGTCGCAGAGTCGATTCGCGGTGCGATTGAAGGCTACCGGTTCGACTGGCAGAACTCGTTCACGACGATCCGTTGCTCGATCGGCGTGGTGATGGTCACGAGCGAAAACGCGACGGTTGCCGAAGTTATGAGTGCCGCGGACGTCGCATGCTATTCGGCCAAAGACATGGGCCGTAACCAAATTCACTTGTACAGAGACAGCGATGCTTCGATGCGCCACGAAGAGATGAAGTGGGTATCACGCATCAGCAGCGCAGTCGAAGAAGATCGCCTGGAGCTGTTTTTCCAACCCATCATCGGTATTGGTAAGGAGCACGGTAGAGTACGCGGACACTACGAATTATTGCTGCGGATGCGCGACGAAGACGGTGAAATCGTCAGTCCCAACCAGTTCATTCCCGCGGCCGAGCGCTACAATCTCATGCCGACACTTGATCGCTGGGTGGTGCGTGAATCGTTGTCCAAGCTTGCGGACCGTAGCACCGATGGCGAAGCACGCTACACGATCGCGGTTAACCTCTCTGGTACTTCATTGAGCGAAGATCGTTTTCTCGAGTTCGTCATTGAAGAGCTCAAGAAGCACGATTTGCCCGTTGGGGCGGTCTGTTTTGAAATTACAGAGACAGCGGCAATATCTAATCTGTCACGCGTCATACACTTCATGCAGGCCCTCAAGGAACTCGGTTGTATGTTCTCGCTGGACGATTTCGGTAGTGGGCTGTCGTCGTTTGCCTACCTTAAGAATTTGCCTGTCGACTATATAAAGATAGACGGCCATTTCATCAGCAACGTTGCAGAAGACAAAGTGGACGAGAGCATGGTCAAGGCCATCAGCGAGGTTGGCCATGCGATGGGTATTGAAACCATCGCCGAGCGGGTGGAGACGAAACAGGTGCTTGAGAAGCTCGGTGCTCTCGGAATTGAGTACGCGCAGGGTTACTACATCGCCCGACCGGCGTCGGTGCAGTCGTTTGAACCCTGGGTCGAAAACCGCTTTTCACAATTGAGGGCGTGATTCTACGTATGGCGTGCGGCCATATATGCGGTACACTCGTGTACAAAGAATTCGAATCATGCATCTATGTCCGACGGCTCAGACAACATTCCCAAAGCAACCCTGCTTTCTGCAAGTGAGCCATCGCCATTCCGTGTTCTGAACCCGCTCGCGGAGTTGCCCATTCTGCTCATCTGCGATCATGCAAGTTGCAGCATTCCCGGCGCGCTAGGTGACATGGGGCTGGATCCGTTCGCGCGGCGTTGTCATCTCGCAATCGACATTGGTGCAGGCAAACTAACCGAGCAGCTGGCAAATAGTCTGGGTGTCACAGCTGTTGTTGCGCAGTACTCTCGTTTGGTTGTCGACTGCAACAGGGAGCTGATGGATCCGGGCGCATTCCTCGAGTACGGTGATGGCATCCTGGTGCCTGGCAACCGCAATCTGACCCAAGCGGATAAAGATGCACGCGCTGATGCCATTTACTGGCCGTATCACAATGCAATCGACAAGCAGGTTCAGCGTCTTCGTGCGCTTGGCCCGCCACCGGCGTTTATTTCGATTCACAGTTTTACACCGGTATTAAACGGCATTTCACGCGCCGTCGAGATGGGCGTGTTGTGGGACCAAGACGAAAGTCTGTCCGACATTTTTATCGAAGAGTTTCGTGCGGCAGGGTTTTTGACCGGGGACAACGTGCCGTACTCTGGCAAGGCGCCGCAAGATTTCACGATCGACCATCACGCAGAAGAAATCGGGCTGCCCCATGTCGGCATCGAGGTTCGGCAAGATCTGATTGACGACATAGCGGGTGTGAACGAGATTGCGGCCGTTATGCATGGAATCATTGAATCCATCCCGAAACGAATTGGCTTGCAGCGGGATAAAATTTCGGCATAGACCGGTCGTTAACAAGAAGCGCAGAATCAGGGGAGAGGGGATGAAGCACTCCGAGCCAACCTTCACCATCGGTGTGGAAGAAGAGTACCTGTTGGTCGATCAGGAGACACGTGCACTGATTGTCGATCCGCCCGAGAGCCTGATGCGCGAGTGCGAGGATCGCTGCGGCGCCCAGGTTACGACTGAGCTGTTGCGCTCGCAAATCGAGATCGGTACCAAGGTCTGCAGAAACATGCAGGAAGTGCGTGAAGATCTCGTACACTTGCGTTCGTCGATCAAGGAAGTTGCGAACAGCCATGGTCTGGCGCCAATCGCTTCGTCGACGCATCCCTTTAGTCGCTGGCAAGATCAAAAACCCACACGCAAAGAGCGCTACGATCGACTAACAGTCGAAATGCAGAGTACAGCTCGCCGCTTGTTAATTTGCGGCATGCACGTACACGTTGGTATCGATAACGACGAGTTGCGTATCGATTTGATGAATCAGATGTCGTACTTCCTGCCGCATTTGCTGGCGTTGTCTTGTTCGTCACCGTTCTGGGAGGGCGAGGACACAGGTCTAAAGAGCTATCGACTGACCGTTTTCGATTCGCTGCCGCGAACAGGTGTGCCCGAACGGTTCTCAAGCTTCTCAGAATACGAACGCCATGTACAAATCATGATGGACGCCGGGCTTATTGAGGACTCAACGCGCATCTGGTGGGATATCAGACCAAGTGGCCGTTTCCCGACACTTGAGACACGCATCATGGATGTCTGTACGCGCGTGGACGATACCGTTGCGCTGGCGGCGTTGCTCGTTTGTATTTTGCGGATGCTGTACAGGCTCAGAAGAGCCAACCAGCGTTGGCGCCAGTACACGCCCATGCTGATTCAGGAAAACCGCTGGCGCGCGATGCGCTACAGCTTTGACGAGGGTCTTATCGATCTTGCCAAAGGCGAGGTCGTGCCCTTTGCGGCGCTACTTGACGAGTTGCTCTCTCTCGTTGCTGAAGATGCTGAGGCACTGGGCTGCACGGAAGAAGTCAACTCCCTTCAGCACATCGTGCAACGCGGCACCAGCGCGCATCGGCAATTGAAGAAGTTCGGACTCGAAATCGCTGCCGGTGCCAGCAAGGAAGATG
>JAOTUU010000390.1 GCA_029863705.1 Gammaproteobacteria bacterium | reverse complement strand
TATGCGGTTCTGCTTGCCGGCCTGCTGCAGCTGCTTTTTCAGGTTCCATTCCTGCTGCGCATTCGAGCGCTGCCGCGCCCGAGATGGGCGATTCACCACGAAGGCGTTCGTCGCGTCATGACATTGATGCTGCCGGCGATATTCGGCTCGTCGGTGGCACAGATTAATGTGTTGGTTGGCGGCATCATCGCGTCGATGCTGGGTGTCGGCAAGATCAGCCTGCTGTACTACTCCGACAGGCTAATGGAGTTTCCGCTGGGCCTTTTCGGTATCGCGTTAGCTACAGTCACTTTGCCGTACCTGTCTCGCCAGTTCGCGAACGGCTCCCATGACGAATTTTCTGCGACCATCGACTGGTCAATGAAGCTCGTTCTTCTTATTGCGCTGCCTGCTGCTGTCGGTCTTATCATCCTGGCCGAACCGCTTGTTGCCACGATATTTTATGGCGGCGAGTTTACTGCAGATGATGTACGCATGGCAGGTCTCGCTCTGCAGGCGTTCGCGGTGGGTCTCATAGGCTTTTCCTACGTCAAGATACTTGCACCGGCATACTTCGCCAGGGAGGACACAAAGACCCCTGTTCGCATTGGCCTTATTGCCCTCGCCGTGAATTTCGTCCTGAGTATTTCGCTGGCCTGGTACCTTACATCGATCGGTTTTGCGGGCACTCACGCAGGTCTCGCCCTTGCAATTTCGATCGCGGCGCTGCTAAACGGCTTGCTTCTGTATCGTGGCTTGCGCCGGGACGGTGTGCTGCGCCACTCAGCAGGTTGGAGCAGCCTGTTGTTACAGGCTATAGCTGCCAATGGGTTGATGGGGCTCGTCATCCTTCGCCTGGGGCGCCCGTTAAGCTGGTGGCTGGAAGCAGACAGCGTCGACCGGATCGGCTGGTTGGCAGTCATAATCGCTGCCGGAGCCGCTGCTTACTTTAGCGTGCTGTTTGTTTTGGGGCTACGTCCATCCAGGTTGGGCATCAAGCCACACTGATATGCGGCTTATTCGACACATTAATGACATGCCGTTCGACGCTGTTGCAGACGGTAGTGTTGTCACCATCGGCGCGTACGATGGTCTGCACCTTGGGCACGCGTCGTTGCTTGAGCGTGTAATTACTACCTCTGAATCGCTCGGCCTGCCATCTGTTGTCATGAGTTTCGAGCCGATGCCCAAGGAGTTCTTTGCTGAAACAAGCCCGCCGGCACGGCTTATGCGGTTCCGCGAAAAATTTGATGCGCTGGCGTATCGCGGTATCGACCTTTTCTATTGCCCTCAATTTGACGAGCAAATGCGCAGCATCACCGTCGACGCATTTATCCGGCGAATCCTGATTCACGGCCTTTGTGCGAAACACATTGTCGTGGGCGATGATTTCCAGTTCGCTCGCCGTCGAGAAGGAAACTTGTCGCATCTGCAGCAAGTCAGTGATCCGCTTGGTTTTTCGGTGGAGCAGGTGCCCAGTATCGTCGTCGATGGCATCCGCGTGAGTAGCACAGCGATTCGCGAATCGCTGTGGCGTGGAGACTTGCAACGGGCTACAGCTTTGCTCGGGCGACCTTACCGAATGTCAGGAAAGATCGTACTTGGTGATAAGGTCGGCCGGAAATTGGGTTATCCAACTGCAAATGTCGATCTGCGACGTCGCCAAAGTCCGGTTATGGGGATTTTTGCGGTGCGCGTCAACGGTCTCGAGGGCGGCCCTCGGGATGCGGTGGCCAGTATCGGAACCCGGCCGACATTTGGCGGCACGAAGCCACTGCTTGAAGTGCATATCTTCGATTTTGACGAGGATGTTTACGGCCAATATATCGACGTGGACTTCGTCGCCCGTCTGCGAGGCGAGGTCAAATATGACAAGGTTGAGGAATTGGTTGCGCAGATGCACCGCGATGCCGACAATGCCAGATCGATTCTCGCGACAAATGCGGCTTGAGAGGAGCGTGCTTTGACTGATTCATCGGATACTGGGACGCGACGGTTCATCACCTGGATGAGTGTTGCGTTGCTGGTGATCGCGGCCGACCAGGCAACGAAGTGGGCCATTATTGAGTGGGTGCAGTTGTACGGCAAGGTACCACTGAACTCATTCATGAACTTGACGCACCAGCGCAATACGGGTGCTGCATTCAGCTTCCTGGCAGATGCGGGGGGTTGGCAACGATGGTTTTTCGTGGTTCTCGCAATCATCGTCAGCGGCGTTATCGTAGGCTGGCTCTGGCAGAGCAGAAAGCAGGGAGCGGTTTTGCTGATGGCCGGCCTGGGCCTGGTGCTTGGTGGCGCGGTTGGCAATCTGATCGATCGGGCGAGGTTGGGCTACGTTACGGACTTTATCCAG
>JAOTUU010000103.1 GCA_029863705.1 Gammaproteobacteria bacterium | reverse complement strand
TATAAGTACTCGGAACATGGGATCTCCTTCGGTTTCCAAGCCAGATGGTATCTCGTTTGCGGAAGCTTCGTCGATATCTGCAGGCTGATGCTGGAGAAGTTCAACGCGTTGAAAAATCCAACGGCCTGGGTGGCTTAATCGAAGACTATTACTTCCATCCGCTGGAACCACGGTCTGGGTCCGGTAATGTAAACCTCTGAAAAGCGGGTGTAGTTCAATGGTAGAACATCCGCTTCCCAATCAGAGTCGCAGGTTGAAATCACGCCCCCGCTACCAAAAAAATACGCCAGTCCCCTGAGAGGGGGCTGGCGTTTTTTTTCGCTTGCGCGTGGGCTCGGATTTTCACCTAAGGGGAAGCAGGTTCAAGCCGAGGCGGCCCGATGCGTAGCATCGGAATAGAGCCGCCGAGACAAACTGAGCGGCGTTAGCCGCGAAGGCCATCCTGCCCAGTTATCAATAAAGGCTGCGGTGAAGCTAACCGGTCGTTTCCGCCCGATCATGGTTAGTGCTACGTACATCCCAGAATTGACGCAATTCTGCTATCCGCGCATAAAAACCTAGTTACAACCGATAAAGGCAGACTTGGTCAAAACTGGGGGCACAAAGTCCCGGAATGCCTTAGCTTTCTGATATTGCGTTGTTTGGCTGATGAAGCGTAAGGGGGTTACATGTTCAAGTACCCATTAACAGCATTGCTAGGCACGTTGCTCGGTTTTTTGGTGCTGCAGGCGGACGCACAGGACGTCGATGGCAGCGCGGACCATTCTTTAATAGGCCGTTTTGAAGGTGCGACGATTAATTATTATGACGTCGTTAAATTCGATGAATATAGAATACTCACAGGCCCGGTCACGGATCAGAACAACGTAAAAGACAGCAAGACGGTCGAAGGCACGAAGACCAGTATTGCCTACCACATGCCCGCTGGAACGTCTTTTCTCGAAGTGATGCGGAACTTCGAGATTCGACTCGAAGAGGCCGGATTTAATATTCTCTATCACTGTAATTCCGAGGAGTGCGGGTCTAACTCCTTCAGCAATGCGACAGAGACTTTGGCAGCGCCGTTTATGGGGGTTGACCCCTGGAATATGCGGTACCTGGCCGCCGAGCGGGTGCGTCCCGAAGGGAACGTCTATGCCACGTTGCTGACGAGTACCGACGGCAGTGCAGTAACCAAAACCCAACTCATCGTGATCGAAGAACACGGTATGCGATTTAAGATGGTCGATGCCAGCAAGATGGCCAAGGCCATAGCGGAAACCGGAAGCATCGCGCTTTATGGCATCTATTTCGATAGTGGCAAGGCCGACATCAAGCCCGATTCCGAAGCAACGCTGACTGAAATCGCGAAACTTTTGCAGGAACATGCTGATTTGAAGTTGTTGGTGGTCGGTCACACCGATAATCGAGGCGCATACGATTACAACATGGATTTGTCCAGCCGACGTGCGGCATCAGTCGTGCACGCGCTGGTCGAGGATAACCGAATTGATGCAGCTCGACTGAAGGCGGGTGGGGCGGGTTATTTATCGCCTGTTGCAAGCAACCGTACCGAAGCGGGACGTGCAAAAAACCGTCGTGTGCAGTTAGTTGAGCAATAGGAGTAATAGACTTTTGAGGGCTCTGTAAGCCGGGGCCTGGGGCGCATGCGTACCGTCATATTGATAACTGGTGTGCTGATTATCGGGGTCTTGATTGGACTCGCCGGCGCCCGTTTTGGTGAACAGGTCACAGTTGCTAGCCTGGCACCGGATGAGGCGACCCGCGTCTGGGTTGTCGAGTTGCCCCGGTTCATTGACCGCAACTTTGCGGTGCGCGTAGAAGATCTCGAGACCGGCAACCTGACAACTATATTTACCTCCCCTGATGAGGGCAGGCCCGTGGGCTCCGAGCGCATTGTCTGGGCCACCGACGGCTCCCGTTTTGTACTGCTCGGGCGCCACTTCTATGTTCATCCCGAGGCAAGTCTGCCGAGCGGGGAGAGCCTGTACCTGCTTTACGACCTGCGGTCCGGCGAGCTGTGGAGCAACGCAGCACAGCAAACGGAATTACCAACGTTTTCTCGAGAGGATCTTGCGGCCACACAGTGGCGCGGCGCTCTTGACGCAAGACCCCCTCTTTCCCGGCGGCTACGACCGGCCATCAATTTTGCAGGAGGACACCATGAAGTACTCATATAACAAAGGCCCAATCATCCTGCTCAACGCTGTCTGCACTTTGATTGCGGCACTTGGATTTGTGAATTCCGTCAACGCGCAGACTCAATATAAGTATGTCGCCACGACCCAGGCAAAAGCGGCCGCCGAGCAGGGTCCGGTAAAAGCTGGCTCCCAGACTTGGAAATGTAGGGGTAATGAATGCTACACCAGCGGTCCATCGGCTACGTTAGGGGTCGGTGATTGCAAGGCACTCGCGCAAAAGGTCGGTCCTCTCGCAAGTTATGGGCATTCCGGCAGGTGGCTTTCCGGTAAAGAACTCGACGCGTGCAACGCGGGTAGCCAGAAGACTTTGCCGTCTCCCGGTGTGATCCAGGCACCTCGAGTAGAGGTCGGAGAAGCATTACCCTCTCCGGGCGTGGCAAAGGATAAGCAAAAACAGATAAAAGAAACCTCGCTTTCTACGAGTGTGATACAGGCACCCAAAGGACAGCTCAAAGAGGCTTTGCCTTCCCCGGGTGTGACACAACTACCGTCAGGCAGCCTCCCGTCTGCGGCGTTAAGTCCGCCTGCCCAGATTCAGCTCAGCCAGAGTGAACTGGACAGAATGGCTCTTACCCTCAACACGATTGGCAGCCAGCGCTACGAATACGTGTTGTGGAGACGAACGCCAACGCAGAGTAAGAGGATGAAACTCAGCGTCGTCCGTGCGGAAAGCATCAATGGGATTCTTCTGAACCGTGACAAAGCGACTATGGAGAGTCTTGGCGGTCGATATTATGACGACAGTATGGGAAACCTGGTACTCCTTGGTAATTTGGTAGACGACACGGGTGGGAGATTTCCATACTCGGTTACCGCGACATCATGGGGCGAAGCAGTCTTTGGTGCCGACCGGAACAACGACGGCGTGATTGATCTGGCGCTCGGTAGTCACCGAGGGGATAGTCGCTTGTGGATGATGGCAAACGACCATTTTAAACGTCTCTTGCAGTGCATAGAGGAGTCTGCACTGTCGACGGCCGGCAACGACATGTTCGATGCTGCGAGTCTGTGCGTACCCTGTCTCGATCCGGCCAGAGAAGCCGGTACCGCCGTGACCGCCGAAGAAATGTCTTGTGTCAACCGGCGCAGGAACAGTGGCGGCAGTGGTGGGTTGCTGGCCACGGCCCTTGGCAAAGGCGCCCCGAATCTTTATGGCGAGCCGGATTGTGCTGCCTCACGCACACCGGGGGGAGGGATCACCAGTCAGGATAGAGATGAACAAGTACGCAATTACCGTGAACAGGCTTCTGACGCCGGACGTAAATCTCATGTCTACCTTCATATGGCAGGGAGACATTTGGCGAGGGGTGAGGAGGAACTTGCCGAGATGGCCGCGGCATTAGGGACTGATACAGAGGCATTTTCAGTCGATTTGTATGTCTTAGCACAAATGATCGAAGACGGTGAAGATCCTGAGCTTATAGCGAGGACAAAGGAAGAGCTTAATGAATCAGCTGAATACATACGTATGCGTCACAGTGAATATTGTGCTGCAGGTGGAGTTCCGGGCTGCCAAGACGGAGAGCCAGTTGGACGATCCGACGGTGGTGGTGAAGAACTACCACGCATAGGGCTCGACGATACACCACAATCCGGTTTTCAAGACCCCCGTTGCGCCGGAAGGGAAACAGCTGCAAAAAGAGGTTCGATTTGGAGCGATATTTGTTATGAAAAGGGAGAACACGTTGGGATGATGGAATGTATCAGCAGACTTGCCGATTCCATTTACGCTATGACCGGTGGCCGTTGCTGGCAGGGGTCTGGGCCAGCCGGTGGCGATCGGATCGTCTGCCGCCAGGAGGAAAGCGGGCGAGGCGATGGCTCCGGTGGAGGTTCTGACGGCACACCGGGTGATTCAGGCGCGACCGATGACCCAAGGACAGACCGACTCGGGCGATCGAGTGGTGCAGGCGGACGGTATATCGACACGACGCCGATGGGAGGATTCCTGGCGGGGTTTTGCGCCAAGATCGGTTGTCCCGGCGGCCCGTCAAGGGATCTCGATTTTAAGAGAGAATAACGAAAGCGACGAAGCGTTTATCGACGGCAAAAAACTTGTCATTTGAATTGAGGACCGGCTAAAGGGGTAGTCATGACTAATGTGGGTTTCAGAAGTGCGACTTCAATATTTGGAGCGTTATGGATCTTGCTACTCTCGCTGGGACTTGTGCCCGCGGCCCAGGCCACGCCGGATCTTCAAGTTGCAAAACTAACCGCGACGCAGGTCCCAGTAGTCCGCAAAGACGGTTCGTATGATCTGGCAGTGAAGTTTGTTGTCTCTAATAGTGGTTCGACCGCTGCCGAGAATGCCAAACTCGCGGCGTTCGGCATGCAACGGCCGTCGGGTCCGTATCGGCACCTGGCATTGCGCATTCCCGATCAAAGCGACCTCCAATTCGGATGGACCGGACCATTGGCGCCTCGCCAGGTGCAGAATTTTACGGGCACCATCACGCTGCCGTCCGACTTTCAGGGAAAGCACGTGGAAATTTACCTCGAGGTCGATAGCACCGCCGGCGAAGAATTCGCGCATGGCCGCGTTCGCGAGCTTAACGAGTCCAATAACCGATCTGCAAAAATCATCGCCTCCGTGCCCGCCGCCGTATCGTCAATATCCGCTCTCAAAGAGGTCGGGAAGGTTACGGTACCCACTAATGTTGATCCAAAGGACCTGCAACGAAAAGACAGCAGAATTGGACCGAGTGGTCCGATCTCCAAACCGGAAAAATGGACGTTCAATGTTACGCGATTAGCCGTGTGGCGCGCGGCTGAAAGTAACGGCGACGATCCCATGCTCGTTCCTATTCTCTTTCGCGCAAGGTTCGGTGATCCAGACTCGGCGCGGACGAGCTTCAAGGGCCGTCCGTTGAAGGCCGGTTCTGGATTCAGGAATGGCGATATCATGACGTTGGGTGCGAGCTACCGGCTTTCCCGCGTTCGTCGAATTCACAACGTGGAGTTCGAGAATGGCGCGATGCCTGAAATCGTCGGGATGATCATTCTTGCCGTCGAGGACAATTCAACACCCGACGGGCGGACCATGGATATGGTAAGCAACGCAGCCCGACTCCTTCGCGAAGGACTGAACAAACTGATCGGCGGCTGGGATGTCCTTGATGCCAGTCGAGTCCAGGCTACGTTTGCTGAAATTCAAGAGCGCCTTCAGCCAAGCATCGGCCAGGCCTTCGGAATTGCCCTCGAATCCGGTTTGGACTACGACAGCATGGTTGGCCTCCAGGTGGTTACCTTTCTCACGCTCGATGATCGGGATCCACCAAGTTTTTTCACAGGAAGTGCCGCGGGTGCGTCGGCTCCGCTTCTTAAGGAAACTACTTGGTCCTGGAATATCCGTGGCTCCCGGCCGATTATCATAGCTGGCGACGGTCACGACTGGCGGGTTGAACTGAAGGTGTATCCGGAAAGCTTTTATGGCCGCGGAGATTTGTAGGCCGATACGAAACGGTAGAAGAATATCAAGTGTCATCTAACGAAAGGTTGTCCTATGTGCGGAGTGAGTAAATGGTTAGGGTTGTTATCACTGCTGACGCTTTGCGCCGCCGTCTTGTGGCTATCGCCTGCCATGGGCGCGCCGGTTATTGAAAAGGGAGTTAGATCCACGATCCAGGCTCCGGCGGGTGCCGTCCAGAAAAAACCGGTCACGCCGCAGCAGCTGAAAATCGTGTCCGCTGCGACAAGTAGGCCGATCACGATACGCTCCAATTTATATCGCAGCACTGTTAGCGACCTGGAGATCGATGTCGAGGTACAAAATACTTCCAAGGAAACACTGGCGTTCATTCTGAGGCCGGAATTGCCAGGGATTCCCGGTAGTGTTCAGCCATCCCAGCGATTCACGATCCGGCCCCTTGAGACAAGGACTTATTTCCATGTCGTGAACCGGGTCAATCCTGGTGCCCGATCGGGAAATATTCGCGGCGTGGTAAGGCTCATGAACGAAACTGCGCAGAAAGTGTTAGATTCCAGCGAGTTCAATATCCAAGTGGTGGATAATCGGACGGAAAACGATCTGAAAGTGGATGCAGTTAAAATTACCCGGGTCACCATGACGAGCAACAGGAGTATAGACAGCGTTAAATTCGCAATAATTTTCAGCAACGCCGGCCGGGAGATTTTTGGATATCCAATTAGATTGCTTACGGAACTTCGTACCAGAATCGCGGAAGGGACAATGCGCCGATTAACCCCCCAAGAGGAGAAGTATGTAACATCAGGCCTCCAGCCTGATGAGAAGAAAACGGTATCCATAGAGAAGGCATGGCCCAGGGGGGGGGCAAATACCGGACTGTGGCATACGCTAGCGGTTACGCTAAGTGCGGATAGCGATCGTGATATGAGTAACAATCAAATTGATTATTCATTTATCATTGACAACAACGGCAAGGTGATCGCTAGCAACGTCGAATGGCCAACAAGGTGAAGAACCGGGCCCCGCCAGCCGTTGACCGCCAAGAAAAGCTCAGGGGGCTAGGCTTAGGAAAGTCCCAGTTCACGGCAACACGGATGCCCTGTCCTATACCGTGGGAGATAGACCGTGAAATCCAGGAAACTGTGTAACGTTTATCGACGGCACATCGGTACGCTGGCAGCTAAGGGCTTTGTTGAGGAGCAATCATGATTAACGTGGATTTCAGAAGTGCGACTTCTATGGCGATGAGGTTTTGCGCCACTATGCTTTTTCTGGGAATGATGTCCGCAATCCAGGCAGCGACCCAATACAACTATGTTGCGACGACAAAGGCAAAAGTCGCCGCCGAGCAGGGGCCGGTCAAAGCTGGCTCATTGACTTGGCAATGTAAGGGCAATCAATGCCGCAACAGTGGTCCTCGGCCTACACCTGGGGTTGATGCTTGCAAGGCGCTGGCGCAAAAGGTCGGTCAAATCGCCAGTTACGGATACAAAGGCAAATTGCTTTCGAAAGAGCAACTCGCGACGTGCAATAAGAGTATCCGGGCGGTGCAGAACCCCACGGCAACGGTGACCCAGTCCACATCAGAAGCTTCGGCGACTCTTCGGAAACGTTCTTCGGAGGCACTGGGAGACAAGTCGCCAGACAGTACTTCTAAGGCCGTCCCCGAAACGGATCTCGGGGACGTTCAAAATCCAGCCATCAGTACCAAGCTAAGTGAAGTGAGAAAAGTGCAGGCTAACGAAGACCTGCGTTTTCTCCAGGCGCGCGATCGACTCCGGGAAGGTAACGTGATCATCGATGGCGGATCCATCTTTGTTTACATCAGGTAGTCGAGTACGTGTTCAAGATACAAACGATAGAGATTAACGGAGCATTGCCATGAGAAGAACAGCTATTTTGATTGCAGGGCTGATTTTTCTGACTTCGTCTGGGGCCGCGAACGCCGCCCATCTGATTCTACGGATCGATATAGCTACCCAGGTAGATTTGCGCAAAGTCGAGGCAGCGCACGTCGAGTGCTATGTCAACGGTTTACATCACGGGGGAGTCGGTATGGGATCAGCGCAAATTCCGTTCAACGACGATGGCAGTTTCTATGGACAGCTTGAGGTGCGAATCGAACCAACGTATGGCATGGGCGGGGATGCAGACATGCTTGCGAACGCTAACGACTACAACTGCATCTATGTTGTGAAGAAGCACGGTGAGCGTAACTATCACACTCCTTTGCGAGATGAGTCCGACATACCTGACGGCCTGGAGGCATACTCGTTTCGTGGCAGGCCTTTTCGGCCGACAGTCACCGGTCGAGTAGAGTGGTGATCTTGATGAGTTTCGGTGGGGCTACTCTGTTTCGGGGTTGTAGATATTCTGGAGCTGCTGCAAGCGCGCTTCGTTAAATTCAATAAGGCAAGTCATCTTAACCGGCCATGCCAGGCTACCGTGTTGATACTCGTGTGCGTGCACCTGGCATACGGTATCTCGATACTCCAGCCAAAGCGTTTGGGATTTCAATAACATTTCCAGCCGTTGTTCGAACCACTCATTGCCGCCGGGGTCGTCCGGGTCCGATGGGTTGTCTCGGCCATACTGAATGGACTGCTCGAAGCTCTTCTGCAGACTCTGATAGTAATCGCGCACTGCGGAATCGGTGCGTTGCTGGTGAGCGGAAAGGCATTGCCTGTCCAGGACGCCTTTTTGATAACAGTCGTCACCTGTCTTAGGCTCGGATGCATCAGCCACCTGCCAAGCCAATAGCAGGATGACGGGCAAAAAGTACCAATAGGCCGGTTTGATTGTCTTTTGGCAGTTCATTTTTCTTACTCGACTCAATTAATCGGTGTCACGGCTTCTTCGACTTTAACCCTTGCCGCTCCCTCTCGAGTACGCGTCGCCGTTCTTCCTCGTCGTGCTTTCTGGCCGCCGGCAACTGACTTTGCAGCTTGGCCAGTTTCGTTCGCTCCCGGTATATCGTTTTGTCCCTGGCTTTCACGGCTTTCTGGGCGTCAACTAGATCATGCTCCGCGGCCTGCACGGCCGCCCGATGCTTGGTCATCTTCGCCTGAAACTCCTCGGGGTCTTCCCAGCCCTCCCTCTTGGGTTTCTGGGGCTGATCCGCCCTGGCTCTCTCCAATTCCATCATGTCCCGGGTTCTTTGACGCTGAAGCGACTCGATTAACTCCTGCTGTGACTGGATGGCTGCAAGCAGTTTCGACGATTCCGTATTTGCAGCCGTCGGGGCGATCCCGGTGTCACCTTTCTCCGCTGAGTTCGCCACAGCAACAATGCCGAAACAGACGAAAGCTAGCAGATATATTCTAACGATAGTCATCTCTTAGTCTTCCGGGATTGAGAAAGAGCTCGGCCAATACCCATCCAAATTTGCGGAAAAGCGAAGTACGCACGGTTGACACTCCGAAGAGTAACTTGGACGACACATAACCGCCTCATTAAACCATAGAATATTCGGGAAACCGGACAATCGGGGGACCCAGGTATGGTCGGTTAGGTCGGTTTTAGCTATTTCAAGCGGACGCGTTTGAGTACTGTCGGAACAGTGCAAATCCTGCCCCCGCTACCAAAATGAAAAGGGCCGGCCCACGACGAGGGGGTGTTTGCTCATTCTTCGAAGAAATTCCTAAATACAGCGATTGTTGCGTGATGCGCAACGCGCTATACTTCGTCGGTGATCAAGTCGTTCAAGCACAAAGGCCTTCGGCGCTACTATGAGACAGGAAGCAAGTCCGGTATTCAGGCCAAACATGCGGCCCGACTTCGATTACAACTGGTAGCTCTGGATACTGCGCGGGTAATTGACGATATGGATGTGCCTGGTTATCGGCTGCATCCGCTCAAAGGACGGGCAAAGAATCGGTGGTCGATCTGGGTCAGCGGAAATTGGAGACTTACCTTCGAGTTTAGAGACGGGAACGTATATGTGTTGGACTACGAGGACTATCATTGATGGCTATGCATAATCCGCCGCACCCGGGCGAGTTTATCCGGGAAACATATATTGAGCCGTTTGATCTGAGTATCAGATCGTTGGCTGAGAATTTGGGCGTCGCTGCCTCCACCTTGGCGCGTGTCGTTTCCGAGCGCAGTGCTGTGAGCCCCGAGATGGCGCTGCGCCTGTCAATGGCACTTGGCCGGTCTCCGGAAAGCTGGCTGGCTATGCAGGACAACTATGACCTCTGGCAGGCGAAAAAATCTGCGAACCTCTCGAAAGTACGCAAGATTCGGTTCGCGGCGAATGCCTAGTGGGAATTTCCGGTCACCGTTTTGCCAGGGTGGTAGGTAAGGTTTCTTGATATCTTCTCCATCCACCGTGAAATCGCTTAGAATCCAAGTACTCTCACTCTTATGCTCAGCCAGGCCCAAGTGAGACCTAACTTCCTGAAAAGCGGGTGTCGTTCAATGGTAGGACATCAGCTTCCCAATCGGAGTCGCCGAGAGGGGCACTCGTATAACCGATTGATTTCCTTGGTCTTGTGACCACCGATTTCGATGAGTTATTGCACCCAAAAGTAACCAACTGATTCAGGTGGGCTTTCTGAGTATCCTCAATTTTAGCCTCACATTAGTTACCGCATGGACGTCTTATGTGAGCAGTGCTCGCTGATAGTGCCGTGGGTATTATGATTCTGACTCAATCGCTCTCTGCGGCGTTGTTATCCCATCGAGCAATCGGCCCAGGATGTCAGCACCGGTCACCACTCGTCGAACGTCGTGCCAAAGCAGGACTATGTCTTTCTTGATAGCTTCGTCAGAGTCCTGC
>JAOTUU010000102.1 GCA_029863705.1 Gammaproteobacteria bacterium | reverse complement strand
GGCCCGCTTGAGGCCGATGCGGGAGAACCTCCGTTGGTTGCGCTTGTCGCCCTCCTTTGCGTAAGCGTTTGCCGCAAGGAAAGGGCTTTCGTAATCTTCAGGATCACACGCCGTTGCGGATGCAAAACTCTCTGCGGCCGCACGGGTTTTACCTTGGTGCCATTGGGCACGACCGAGATAGTGGTGAGCAGCGCTCATTTTGGAATCGAGCGCGATTGCTTTTCGAAATGCAGCTTCCGAATCTTCATGGTTGCCTGCCGCCGTCTCGGCGTATGCACGAGCCAGATAGCTCTCGGCACGCTCGGGCGCAATCTCCAATAGCTTGTCTCCCGCTTTTTTGGCGACTTCTCGCCAGTGCGCCTGATTGCCGTAGAAAACCGCATGAATCGCACACATCTTGGCGAGGTTGATCCATGCACGGATGAAACCCGGATCAAGGTCGACCGCCTTCATGAACATCTCCGCGGCAAGTTGAGTTTCACGAACGCCTCCGGGAACGGCATAGCCACGACCTCGCAAGAAATACTCATAGGCCTTGGCATTGGTCGTGTCTTCATTAGCTGCCCGGGTTGTTCCGAGCTTGAGCTTGAGCGCGGCAAGAACGCAGGCAGCGATGTCGTCCTGAATGGCGAAGATGTCGTCGAGTTCGCGGTCGTAGGTCTCGGACCATAAGTGTGAATCGGTCGCGGATTCAATGAGCTGCGCGGTCACGCGAATTCGATTACCTGACTTGCGAACGCTACCTTCGAGAACGTGGGCCACGTTGAATCGGTTTGCAACTTCTTTTAGGTCAATCACCTTCCCTTTCAACGAAAACGAGGACGTGCGAGACGCGACTCGCAGATTAGGAATACACGTTAAAACATTCAGGAGTTCCTCGGTGAGGCCATTGCAGAAATATTCCTGATCCCCTTCGGCACTCATGTCCATAAAGGGTACAACCGCAATGGATGGGCCGCTGGCAACATGCAAGGGAGAATCCGTAATTTTCGCTTCGGCCGTGCGCCGAATACCGTCCGACGTGAAATCGAAGACCCAGGCCAGAATTAGCGCAAGCGGGAAGCCCACAAGCAGCAGGCCGAGCACCAGGGTAACGGACTTATCCGCCAGACCTATGGCTGGGAAAATGACATCCGCCAGCTGCAGGACCAGCCACGCGCCCACGAGGTAAGCAATGCCAACCTTTATGACACCGCGATCCCTGATCTCTCGGAAGAAGTTCGACATCGACGCATTATAAGGATGTTTCACTCTGCGGGTGAACCTGGCATAAGTCCGGCTACCGCCGGTGACGCGCATCCGGGCGTCTCTGCTTGTTTCATCAATGATCCCGGCTGTCGTCACGGATGGAATTGGTTGAACGTCTGCTACTGACCCAAAGCGGCCATCCCGCCCAACAGTCCTAAGACTGATTCCAATTTAGGTATATATCCGAATTGACGCGATTTCGTCAGTGCCGCATTAATCGCTGCTACATCCGACAAAGGCAAACCTGACGAAAGTCAGGGACGCAAAGCCGCGGGTCTTCGCTTCCTCCGAGAAGCCACGGACGACTCCCCGAAGGACCCCAAGATCGCCGGGCCGCCGTTTTTTTGAATGGAGGGACAATAATAATGAGCACCTTGAAACTGACGTATGACGGCGATCAACATGCGACCGCACTGAGAGAGCCGTTTCAGAATACCGTTGCTATTGATTGTCCGATTACGGCCAAAGGCGACGAGTTCTCACCTGGAAACCTTCTCGGCATTAGTGTCGCAGGTTGCATGCTCTTGTCGATGGGCGCCGTTGCCCAACGTGATCATCTCGATCTCAGCGGTACGGTTATCGACATCGAACTCACGGAGACGCGCAAACCCTTTCCGCACGTTGATACCATCACGATGGTCTTTGATATTCCACAGGACTTTTCAGCAGAGGATCGTCAGAAGCTCGAAAGAGCGGCTGGCCTTTGTCCAATTAAGCGGAGCTTTAGAGATGAGACGATAGTAACCGCAACGTATAACTACGCCGTTGCAAAGGCAGCCTGATCGGCTTGCAAGGAGTTTGGCTATGACCAATTTTAACTTGTGGATGGAAACACATCACCGCGGGATTATTTATTCGCTTGCTTTTGTTGTTGTCTTCTTCGCGGCAGCTTGTACGTTGCACGACGTTATTCCGATTTGTCATTACGTCTTTGGATGTGATCACCAACTGCATATGGCGGCGTAGCCTGCCGCCCCAAAAAGGAGGACAAAATGACTGAATCAACTTCCGCGCCACCGTGTCCAATGGCAGCGATGTGCAAGGGAATGACGGATAAACCGAAGTCAGGACTTATGCTTCTTATTCCGGCGTTGATATTCGTGATATTTGGTGTGGCAATTCTAATTGCGCCCCAAATTCTAGCGTGGCTTGTTGGAATTGCGCTAATCGTAATGGGCGTTGCCATACTGCTACTCGGCAGGTTTATGAGGGGATTCGCTAAGCGATCTCACGCGACGCACGATTAGACTTTGTGCCGCGAGATAGGTGGACATTGCGCCGGAACGGTGTTCGTAGCAGGCAGCCAAAATGATATTCAAAGATAGTTACCACCCTCGAAGGAGATCCCGATGATTGGATATGTTGTTCTTGGTACCAATGACCTCGCTCGTGCCGCGTCGTTTTACGACGAACTGCTGGCGGAAATGGGTGTCACTCGCATGATGGAATTTGGCGAGCGCGGCTATGCATGGGCTGCAGCAATGGACAAACCGATGCTCTGCATAATGAAGCCCTACGATGGTCAACCGGCAACGGTGGGTAATGGCGTGATGGCCGGCATTGCGGCCGATTCGCGCGACCAAGTCGATCGAATCTATAAGAAGGCAATTGAACTCGGCGGTTCCGACGAAGGCCCTCCTGGCTTGCGCGCCGGTGGTGGCGACGGCTTCTACGCGGCCTACTTCCGTGACTTGGATGGCAACAAACTCGACGTGTTCAGCTATGGCTGAGATATCCACGCATCCCGACTTGTAGGGATGGGTAAATATAGGCGCTACCATTAAGGCAACCGCTCGACTGATAGACCGCTCCTGGTCGTAAGCTGCCCCTCATTGCGATACAATTTTGATGGTCTGAACGGCAAGAAATGACCGAAAGCAGATATCGGTAGGTACATGCCGGAATTGATGCGATTCTCCTGCCGATACATAAAGTGTGGTTGCATTTCAGATTGAATCGACTTGAAGTCGAGAGGAGTTCAAACAAGCCGATTTTGGATTCGAGACGCTTATTGACGTCTGTTTCTGCTGGCTTTTATTGTTAGATTAACCAAGGGATTCATTTTTGGTTTTGGCTGGCCAGCAACTGGCTCGGGAGTTCCTATGAAATTGCGCGAGTTATTGATCGTCGGGTTCGCTCTATGCGTGACGGGCTGCGTTGAGAAAGAACAGGCGGTGCCTGAGCAAGGCGACGACACCGAGACGGCCGCAAAGTCGGCTGTCGAAAAGTCGTTGATGGGCAGCGATACGTTTATCCGGCACATGCACCTCCACGCGAGCCATCTCGACAGTCTCAACACTGCATTGGCGGCCGGAGATCTAGAAGCGGCCCAGACACCCGCCCATTGGCTACTGCGACACGAGGGAGTGACCGGTCACCCCGACGACTGGCAACCGCACATCGAAAGGATGCGCGATGCGGCCCGCGCGGCCACTGAAGCGGGCGATATTGAGACCGCACGCACCGCGGCGCAGGGCATTGCAGAAGGCTGTCGCGGTTGCCACGTTGCCGCTGGGGTCGACATCGACTTGTCCAACTTGAATTTGGACTGACAATTCCGTTTGACCGGCCGCTTCTGGCTGAAAGCAGCCTGTCAGAACCAGGTCTTTCCGACGATCTGAATGACCGTTTTCGATGAAAGCAGACGTTCAGGGTTTAGCCCCCAATAATCGCAACGGAACGACTGCTTTATCCCTGAAAGCGGACATTAGGTTAGCCAAGACTCTCAGCACGTA
This sequence comes from Gammaproteobacteria bacterium, assembly GCA_029863705.1. GTDB lineage: Bacteria > Pseudomonadota > Gammaproteobacteria > Steroidobacterales > Woeseiaceae > UBA1847. The sequence continues at coordinate 6,449 of JAOTUU010000102.1, read as the reverse complement.
CTATGCTGAGTGTATTTCTCGAACCACATCAGAATGGACAAGGGGACGACAGAATGGCCTACTACGTGATTGCGCAAGTTAAAGTGAACGACGATAGTTGGATTCCCGATTACGCTGCGAATGTGCACGATATGGTGCATCGCCACGGTGGAAAGTACCTGTCGCGCAGCGGCAATATCACAACGCTTGAAGGCGAAGAATGTACTGCGGATCTAATAGCCCTCATCGAGTTTCCAACAGAGGATGCTTCAAACGCGTTCATTGCTGATCCGGACTATGCGCCGTATGCGAAAGCGCGACAGGCCGGTACGGATAGCCAGCTGATCGGCATCGACGCAACCGATGTAGCAGGCACAATTCCTTATTTGACGGTAGGCAGCTAGAACAGAGATCTTGAGTTTCATACGCTTCTGTCGGCGCTTAACACAGATACAGACTGTCATGTTGAAACTCATCTTAGTAGTCGCTGCCTGTTACGGCATTCTCATCGTTGTCGTGTATTTCATGCAGGGCCGTATGCTCTATCTTGCAGAAGTGCCAGGCCGAACGTTGACCATGACACCGGCGACTGTTGGCATGGACTATCAAGATGTCTCCATTGAAACTACTGACGGAGTGACACTGCACGGCTGGTTTATCGCCGGACGATCAACTCGCGTGCTGTTGTTCTTTCACGGCAACGCGGGAAATATCTCACATCGTCTGGACTCAATACGGCAGTTCCAAGACCTGGGTTTGTCGGTATTGATTATCGACTATCGGGGTTACGGTCAGAGCGAAGGCCGGACCACCGAAGCAGGAATCTATCGCGATTCTGACGCAGCGTGGCGTTATCTCATCGAGGGTCGCGGCATCGTCGCCAGCGATATCGTGATATTCGGACGTTCATTGGGCGCCTCTGTCGCGTCACGGCTGGCCACACAGCACCAACCGTTGGCGCTTATCGTGGAGTCGTCGTTTACCTCCGTCCCGGACATCGCCCAGGACCTCTATCCATGGCTCCCAGTACGCTGGTTGAGCCGCCTTAGTCACGCGACACGTGATTACATTCAGGACGTTCAGTGCCCGGTACTGGTTGTTCACAGTCGCGACGACGAGATCATCCCGTTCAGCCACGGCGAAGCAATTTTTGCATCTGCGAATGAACCCCGGACTCTTTTGGCGATTCATGGCGGCCATAACGACGCATTTCTCCGGGATGAACGTACCTATATTGGAGGGCTCCGAACGTTTCTGACAGGACTCTCCGCGCCTGCTTTGCTGCGTTGACCATTTGAAATCTCAACCCAAAGTCGACATAGTTGGGGCGTCATTATGTAAAAGTAAGTACATCCCAGAATTGACACTACTCTCCTCTCAGCGCATTAGTTTCATTTAAAACGATAAAGGCAAACCTGGCCAAAGTCAGGGACGCAAAGCCGCGGGTCCTCGCTTCCTTTGAGAAGCCATGGATGACTCCCCGAAGGACCCCAAGATCGCCGGGCTACCCTTACGTAGCAACGAGAGCCGGCTCGGCCGCGACAGAGTATGCGAGCGTCAAAATCATTGTTCAGCACCGGCGAACCCGCCTACGCCGTGAATCGGGACGGCGTGATCATGGCCTGGAACCCCGCCGCCGAGAGCACCTTCGGTTTCTCGGAGTCGGAAGCCATGGGCCAGCACTGCTGGGAGCTGCTGGCGGGCCAGGACTTGTTCGGCAACCAGTATTGCTGCGAGGGCTGTCCGCTCCGCGAGATGGCATTTCGTGAAAAGTCCGTCAAGAGCAATGAAATGTTCTTAAAAACGGCTGACAACGAGATGATGAGATTCAGCGTCTGCACATTGGTCTTGTACGATGGCCCCGGGAACGAATTGCTTGTGCACATGTGCCGCCCGCAATGCGAAACAGACGAAGGCTGTGTTACCACGATCTGCACGGGCACGCCGACTGCTAATCACCAGCGCGGCACGCTAACAAACAGAGAAAAGGAAGTACTGACGCTGCTCTCCCAGGGCCGGGGCACGACGGAGGTGGCCTCGGACCTTTGCATCAGTTCAGCCACGGTACGCAATCACGTTCAGCACATACTCTACAAGCTCCATGTGCACAGCCGAGTCGCGGCCGTCAACCAGGGCCAAAAACTCGGCCTGATCTGAATCCCATCCCGAAAACGGGTGATGCATTTGCACTATGCAAATGATGCAGATTGCTCATCGGATCATCCGATCGCCTGCAACCAAGCGCGTTCCACGCATCTTTTTCGCTGATTCATTTGCATCAAGCGAATGAGTATTCCGGTGGATATGAAAGCAGCCGGCTTTCGGCTAAGAATACAGAGCAATCCTGACGTCGGAGGCATCATTATGTTGATCACGGCACGTACTCTCGTACACAAGAATCTTGGTTCGCTGGTTCTTGGCGGTCTGTTTCTCATCTTATCGATACCGTCCTGGGCAGTGACTCCTGTAGAGATCGTCAAGCTGACGGCCGAAGGGAATGAAGTTGCCAACGCGTTTTTTGGCTGGTCGGTCGATCTGGACGGCGATACCGCCGTGGTCGGCGCCTACAGGGAGAGCTATGACACTTTCGACGAAGCGGGCGCGGCTTATGTATTCACCCGCTCCGTGGAGGGCGTTTGGTCTCGTCAGACCAGACTTATCGCGCCTGACCGCGCAAATCGTGATCATTTCGGCTACAGGGTCGCAGTTTCCGGGGACACGATTATTATCGGCGCCTGGCTCGATGATGATCTCGGAACCAGCTCCGGCTCGGCCTATGTTTTTGTTCGGTCATTGGGCGTTTGGTCATTGCAGCAGAAGCTGGTGGCTTCGGACGGCGCGGCTTTTGACTATTTCGGTTCTGCCATCGCGCTTGACGGGGACACTGCTTTTTTTGGCGTGGGAGACGACGATTACGATGTTGACGGTGACGGCGTCGATGATCTATTCGATGCCGGATCTGTGTATATTTTTACTCGTTCCGGCGACATCTGGGCAGAACAAACCAAACTGCATCCGGATGACCCGCAGGACGGACACTACTTCGGAGGCGTCGCGCTCGATGGGAACAGTTTACTCATCACAGCTGGCGGCGATGCTGACAGTGCCGGCGCGGCCTATGTTTTCACCGGCTCGGGCAGTAGCTGGACCCAGCAAGCCAAATTGACTGCCTCGGATCCCACTCCAGGGGATCGCCTGGGCACTAGCGCCGCACTGTCAGGGGACACCGCAATCCTGGGAGCACCCTACGTAGACAAAGCCTATGTCTTTGTTCGTGACGGGGTCACGTGGACGCAGCAGGCGAAGCTCACCGCTAGCGATGATAGTGCCGCTCGTGACTTTTTCGGCATTGTTGCTTTGTCCGGAGACACTGCTGTCATTGGCGCGGACGCCGCTGATGAAGGCTGTTTCTTATTTGATTCGGGTGCTGCGTATGTGTTCACCCGTTCGGATGGACTCTGGACCGAGCGTGCCAAGCTTGGCGCATCCGATGCTACAGCAAAAGAATGGTTTGGTAAGGACGTAGCGATGTTCGGAGACACCGTATTGATCACGGCCCCGACGTCATTGTTAGGTGGTAGTAATGAATGGAAGGGCGGGCCGGGGTCAATGTATGTGTTCGATTTTGGTATTGACGATGCTGGCGTTTGGAATGCTCTGGATAACGGGAGCTTTGAGACTTCTGACCTTTCAGGCTGGTTCAATCTTGAAGGATCTGCCAGTGTCGGTGTACCTTCTGCCGGCGCCCAAGACGGCGCCTACGCCGCTGTTCTGACGCCAGAAACACCTGGGACTGGCGCTTCCATTATGCTCCAGAACTTCCCCGCACGCCCAGGGGATGAGTTTTATGCATCGGGTTACATGTTGACGGAAAATACATTAGTAGACGTCCCTGCAGCAAGAATCATTAAGCTCGGCTTTTATCACCTTGACTGTGATCCGTTTTCTTTTACCGAACTTGCACCAGAGGAAATTAGTAAGGGCGTAGGTGGTGCGGATACTTTCCCTGGTATTGAAGGGCTTCCGCTACTGGATTCCAGTAGTGCTCTCAATAAGTGGCAGTTCACGCAGTCTCAGGGCGTGGCCCCCGCCGGCACAAATTCGGTCTCCATATTATTGTTCAACATTAACGAAACCGGCAGTGCGGCTCCGATCTGGTTTGACAATATTGTGGTTGCCCGTCTGGTGCCCGACATGGACTCCGATGGCATCGCCAATGATGTAGACACGGACCCACTGGCGGATACAGGTGAATTCAGTGACGGCACGACATCGGGGACAGTTACCGATCCGGGTAATCAAACCCTGGCTATTAGTGATGAGCCATATCCTGATGGCGTTCGAATAACGGCCGCAAGCGGTGGCTCTGGTGCTGCTGCAACAGTCAGCGTGTGTAATGAAACGGCTAATCTCACGTTCAGTGCAGGAGATGACGTGGTGGTGACCTGTGGCAGTGTAACGATCTCTGTCTGGATTGGACCACTGGAGGCGCTGATCGAGCTGAATGGCGTTGACACGACACTCAATATCCCGCCAAAAATTGCCGTGGAGTTTACACCAGATACGGGCACGCTCGCGGTAACCGCGGAGCCTGACAGCGAACCACAACCGGTCATTGTGGAGACAACGATCAACAACGAACCGGCAACACTCACTGTCCCGCCAGAAATTGCCGTGACGATTGCACCAGATACGGGCACGCTTACGGTAGAAGCGACTTCCGATCCCGATCCGGGTAGCGAGCCCCCACCGGTCATCTTGGAAGTCGGGGGGGCAGTGGTGCCGATAGAGCCTGGCGAAGCGCTCCTCCAAGTAGACATAGACATCAAGCCCGGTAGTGATCCGAATTGCTTCAACATCAATGGTAAAGGTGTAATTCCTGTGGCAGTTCTCGGCAGCCCCACGTTCGATGTCGAGGATATCAATCGAGACAGTCTGTCCTTCGGCGGATTGCTAGTCCGCATCCAAGGTAATGAGCTACCGTCGTGCGGGCTTAAAGATACTAACGCAGATGGATTTGATGACCTGGTGTGTCATTTTGAAGACAAAACCAGCAGCAACTGGACTGTTGCCAATGGTACTGCGACTCTGTCCGGTAAATTGTCGGGAGAGGGCGGGCTGTTATTTAGTGGAACAGACCCGATCTGCATTGTGCCGTAGCGGCCTGCCAGTCGTAGTCCGAACGAGAAACCCGCCACTGTGCGGGTTTCTTTGATCGGAAGGTCTCAATAAATCAGCTACAGCGAGTACCGTAGCGGCGGATGTCCGTATATGGACTCCTCCTCATTGCAAGCAAGCTGTTGATGTCAGACATGGCACGACTGCATACGTATATCCGGCGTCTGTAGTTGGCACACGTTGATGCCGGGCCATAATGGGTTATTCGCGCGTCAGCTCCCAATCGCTTCTTCGTACTCCAGGTACTTGGACATTCCCGGGTTCGTCCGACGCCGGTTCGACCTGTTTGCCATCAAGCAATTTGCTTAAGCAATCGCTATTGAGGTTCTCCTTCGTATTTCCAACTCAGCATGTGCTGAGGCTTGGATCGTAATCTGTGTCGTTGCGTAGCATGGCCCAGGCCATGCGCGCAGTCTTGTTTGCCAGTGCAACCGCCGCGACGTTGGGATGACGTCGCTTGGCGATATCTGTCACCGGAGCTGTTCTGTCTGGGTGTCAGCCCTAGCGCAGCGGCCATCTGTCGACCCTTGCTGTACTGCGCACCATCACCGACCGTGGCAACCAGTGCGGTTGCCACGATGGGTCCGACACCGCGCAGCTGTTGCAACCTCTTGGCTACTTCGTTGCTGCGGGCGAGCGTCTCGATCTCTTTGTCGAGCTTCTTGAGGCGATCCTCCAAGGTAAGCAGATCGTCCCAGAGACCGTGCAACAACGAGCGGAAGTAATCGGTCAGACCGTTCTGGGCATCTTCCAACCATTCGGGGATCGCTCGCCGAAGTGCGAGTAAAGTCTTTGGCGCAACCAACCCGTACTCGGCCACCAGGCCACGGATCTGGTTGGCCTTGGCGTTACGATGATCCTTAATCTCGGTGCGAACGCGATGGGTCGCCTGGATATCCTGCTGCTCAATACTCTTCACCGTGACAAAGCGCATGTGCGGCCGGCTCATTGCTTCGCAGATCGCCTCAGCATCGTTGGCGTCGTTCTTGTTGCTCTTTACGTACGGCTTCACGAACTGTGGCGCGATCAGCCTGACGGTATAGCCTCAAGACCGAAGCTCCCGCGCCCAGTGGTGGGCACCGGTGCACGCTTCCATGCCAATCTCACAGCCCGGCTCCGCGTTATCCAACAATGCCTGCAGCCACTGGCCGCGACGTAACCGCCTCTTCCAGGCCACCTTGCCGTAACGATCAACACCGTGCAGCTGATAAACGTTCTTTGCCAAATCAACACCAACGTAGCTCAGCTTCATGAGTGGACTCCTTCTTTCATTGCGACTCGAGCCAAATCTC
>JAOTUU010000101.1 GCA_029863705.1 Gammaproteobacteria bacterium | reverse complement strand
CGAGCATTGGCGGAGTTGGCAAACAGGTGTAGCCATTAGTGCCTTCTTTGAGCACATTGCCTTCCCAATCTACGACAGTGGCGTTCTCTGCCATGCCAGGCCATCCAGCACTCAGCGCATCGGCCGTCATAGCGTCAGGAGCTGCTTCCACAACTGCTTCTGGCGCTGCCTTAGCTGCCTCTTCTTCTTCAGCCTCGGGAGCCGGGCTTTTACTACAGGCCACAAACGCAAAGCACGCCACGGCAGTCAATACAGTCCTGATTTTCATACTATTCCCCAAGTAGTTATGTGTCCGCAATTATAGATGGAGATATAACCGGAAGCTATAACTGCGATACTTCGTCGCCAGCCTCGTCAAGCTCAATGATGTCGTATCCGAGGTCTTCAAGCGATGGAAGAATAGTCTGTTTATCCCCAACCACGACAATGATCATCTCATCCATTGACAGCTGTTCTGCAGCAAGTTGACTCAGCTCTTCCCTGCCTATCGCAGCAAGGATTTCTTTCTGCTTGTCTACGAAGTCGTCGTCGAGATCGTAATCGAGTATTTGCGCAAGGAAGCCGAGTTTCTGGCCGGGCGTCTCGTAACTTCGGGCGTCTCTTTGGCCAATTGCTCTTCGCGTGAATGCCAGTTCAGTCTCGCTGATTCCAGACTCGGCATAGTTCCGGATCTCATTCTCAAATTGCACGATGCTGTCGCCGGTTGTATCGGTGCGAACGGCCGCTTGCGCGGTAAATGAACCGTAGTCCTTCGTGCCATTGAAACCCGAGAAAGCACCGTAGGAGTAGCCTTTATCCTCACGCAGATTCAGGTTGATGCGGCTATTGAATGCGCCACCCAGGGTGAAGTTCATCAAATTGGACCGATAGTAATCGCCTGTGGCATCGAACGTGAGTGCCCGCTTACCAATACGAATTTCCGATTGGGCTGCACCGGGCTTGTCGACCAGATAGATCTTGGTGTCACCAATCTCAGGAAATTCGTTGAGACCGACGCCTATGACATCGGATCCTTCCCAGTTCTCGAACACTGACAGCTTTTTGACCATGGCGTCCCGCGCCTGGTCGCTAACCGTAACGATGCTCGTGATCGTGGGCGAATAGTTATCAGCATAGAATCCCTTGATGTCATCAAGTGTTAATTCGACAACCGACTCCTCCGTTCCAATATTCAGATAAGAAAAACTGTTGTCCTTTCCGTACAGCAACAGTTGATAGACAGTAGCCGCTGTTGTCGCCGGCTGTTTCTTACCCTGACGGATTGCCTGAAGGGTTTGCGCTTTGACACGTTCGAAGTCGTCTTCATCAAATTTTGGTTGTAACAGCCGTTCAGCAGCGATCGCGAGTGTCTCGTCCAGGTTCTCGCTCAGGCTACGAACAGTCAGAATCGTATTGTCGTTGCCTGCGGCAAACTGAACCGTCGCACCGAGCTTCTGCAGCTCATTGCTAAGTTCTTCATTCGTCCTTTGAGTAGTGGACTCATTTAGCATCGCCGCCGTCATTGCGGCCAGTCCGAGCTTATCCAGTGATTCGCTGCGTTGCCCCGCTTCGATCCTTAGTTGGATAGCAACGGTCGGCGTCTCTGAATTAACCGCGCCCAGCACCTCAATTCCGTTGTCGAGTTCAGCGCGCCATATGTCCGGCAGAACGACGCTGGGATTGTCGCCCGACGGCGGCATGACACTGCGATCAAAATCATCCTTAGCACGGCGGAATGCAAGATCTTCTTCACTGATCGGTGTGTAATCCGGGAGATCACGTTCGAAACGAGACCAGGAATCTTCCCTGGCAATCATCGACATTTGGCCGGGCGGCACGATACTCATGACAACGGCCGACTTGCCCTTAATGTACTTGCGGTAGACGCGCATCACGTCTTCCTTCGTCACATTTTCATATCTCGCGATATCATCCCCCGTGAAATTCGGATTGCCGGTATACGTCTGGTGCGATGCAAGCCTCGCAACCTTCCCCGCTACACTCTCAAGGCTGTAAATCATCCCCGAGACAATACTCATTTTGACGCGCATCAAGTCGTCATCGACCACCCCGCGGGTCTCGAATTCGTCCAGCGACGCCCTTACGATTCGCTCAAGGTCCGCAAGCGATGTACCGGACGCAGGATTCGGTAACGCGAACACGGTGAATGTGCATGACAATTCCTGACAGCCATGCCCTGCACTCGCGTTCACAGCCAGTCCGTTCTTGACTACATTTTTGTAAAGGAGCGACGTTTCACCCTGACCGAGGATGTACATCAGCACATCCAGCGGTGCCTCGTCTTCGTGGTACAAGTGGACCGTTGGAAAGGCCATATACACAAGTGGCAATGCAACATTGTCTTCCATCGACAAGTATCGGTCAGCGGCAAGTGTGACAACCGGTTTCTCCGGATCGGCGACTTCCGGGCCGCGAGGTATCGGTCCGAAGTATTTGTTGATCCAGGTGAGCGTTTCCGCCTCGTCAAATTTGCCACCGATCGTCAACGTCGCATTATTTGGCCCGTACCAGCGCAGGAAGAATTCCTTAAGGTCGTTGACGTCAACCCTGTTCAGGTCTTCGATGTAGCCGATCGTTTGCCAGGAATAAGGGTGGCCTTCAGGGTATAGCGCTTCATTGACCCGTTCATTCAAGCGGCCATATGGCTGGTTATCCACTCTCTGCCCACGTTCGTTCTTGACGGTCTCTCGCTGAATCTCGAACTTCTCCTGAGTCACTGCGTCCAGAAAAAAGCCCATACGATCGGCTTCGAGCCAGAGCATTTTCTCAAGTTGATTTGCAGGGACGGTTTCGAAATAGTTTGTGCGATCCGTGTTGGTGGTTCCGTTGAGCGTACCTCCCGATTCCGAGACGATCTTAAAATGCTCTTCGTCGCCGACGTTCTCCGATCCCTGGAACATCATGTGCTCAAAGAAATGAGCAAAGCCTGATTTGCCAATTTCCTCGCGACCCGATCCAACGTGGTATGTGATGTCGACGTGCACGAGCGGATCTGAAAGATCCTCGTGCAGTATGACTGTCAGTCCGTTATCGAGTTCGTACTTCTTGTAAGGGATGACGATGCCATCTGCCGAAGTCTTCTCGACCGTTTCAAGCAGTGTTATGCCATTGGGCAGCGCTGCGATGGTCTCGGTCGATTCGAGCTGGTTTTTTGACTGGCAGCCAGAAATTGCTATGCAAAGGCCGGCGATCAAGATCGATATTCTTTTAAATGTCATGTACTGATCCTGTGAGGTTTATTGAGATCTATAGAAAGTATCGGACACCTGTAATTCACTTGGGTTCACGCATCTGGGCGGACAATTTCCGGGTATCTCGGCTCCCAGCGGTTTTCCGCGATCTTTGACTCGAGCTGATCGATTTGCGTGAACCGTGCGACACCATCTGCGATTGCCTGGCGCGCGACCGCCAACGCAACGTCGCCACAAACCTCCCAAAGTCGCGAGACCTCGGGCATGAGACACCCGTTCGAGATTTCATCTTCAGACAGAGCCGCGGCAAGGGCCCGCGACGAAGCGGCAATCATCGTCGACGTTATCTCGCTTGCACCACTAACTATCGTGCCCAGGCCGATTCCCGGAAAAACGAATACATTGTTCGCCTGGCCGATTCGTCGGGGCCCTTCACCTGTTTCGATCGGGTCGAACGGACTGCCGGTCGCTATTAAGGCCTTGCCATTGCTCCAATCGTAAATGTCCTGCGGTATGCCCTCACTGATCGAAGTCGGGTTGGACATTGGCAGAATCACCGGATGTTCCGTATTGGCGGACATGGCTTTGACTATCTCTTCCGTGAATGACCCGCCCTGCCCCGATGTACCTATCAGCACCGTCGCTTTGAAGGCGCTGACGACTTTGGCGAGGCTCGCTTGTTCATCTTCAGCCAGTTCGAGTTGCGCGAGCATTTCGACCGGCCAGGCAAGTTCCTTCTTGAAGTCGTCCAGACCGGGTCTGTCTGCAGAAATGACGCCACGACTATCTAGCGCAATGATAGCTCGCGTGAGTTCGTCTCCCTGAAGACCGGCATCCCGCAATTGGCCACGGAGTTGTCGTGCAATGCCCAGCCCCGCAGCACCCGCCCCGTATATTACGATTCGACTGTCCCGGAAGGCGCGTCCGCTAATTCGACAGGCTGCGTGAACACTGGCGGCTGCGACAGCACCTGTACCCTGAATATCATCATTGAATGACGGCAACATGTCCCGGTAGCGATCCAGGATCATCAGTGCGTTGTCTTTGCGAAAGTCTTCCCACTGAATGACAACATCGGGAAAAACGGCCTTTGCAGCCGCAACAAACTCATCGACGATCGCCAGATATTCAGCACCACGCAATCGTTTATGGCGCCATCCAAGGTAGAGCGGATCGTCCAGAAGTGCCTGATTATCCGTCCCCACATCAAGGCTGATCGGCAATGTCCGTGCCGGATGAATACCTGCACCGACACAGTAAAGCGCGAGTTTGCCAATTGAGATCGCCATTCCGCCGACACCCTGGTCGCCAATACCGAGAATTGCTTCATTGTCGGTAACCACCATGAGTTGAACGCCACTGAATGGCGCCGAGTTACGCAAAACCTCTTCAATGTGCCCGGCGTGCTCGGGAATAATGAAAACTCCGCGTGCGCGCCGATAAACCCGGGAGAAGAATCGCGATGCCTCGCCGACTGTCGGCGTGTAAATAACGGGCATCAGCTCCTCGAGATGCGTCCGCAAAATCTTGTAGAACAGCACCTCATTGCGATTGAGGAGTTGCGAAAGGTCAATATGTCGGCCAACCGGATCAGGGTTGAAACAAATAGAGAGGTACTGACGTTCGGCCTGGGTTTCTATGTCGTTATGTTGCGCCGGTAGCATACCCTCGATGCCAAGCTCGCGGCGCTCCTCAAATGTAAAACCAGTGCCTTTGTCGTATAGCGGCAAACGCAGCATCTCGCGGCCGGTTTTTGATGTTCGTAGTTGATCTCCTGCCGGTGTTTGTACCAGGTCAAATTTTTCCACGTTACTGCGCCTGTAGCGATCGATTGACCGGCACTAGACGCGCTTACGTATCCCCTGTCAAGCAAGCTCCTGTACTCAGGCGGCAGATCGCATACCACCGTCGATAGCGCCGGGTGACCGATTCGTTGTAATGCGAATGCGTAGCATTAGCAATCACTTACTTGTAGGTTGTTGACGCTCCCCGCTCACGGCAGTCTAATACGGGGACAAATTAAATAGGGGGAATATCATGAACTCTCGAATTATGCGCCGGGGCTCGGCGCTTCTTTTAGTTGCGGCTGCCACTTCGGGCATCTCCCAAGCACAGGACGCCGCGCCTCGGGCGCTTGAAGAGATTGTCGTGACCGCAGCTTATCGCGAACAGGGACTGCAAGACGTTCCCGTTTCCATTTCCGCAGTGACCGGCGAAACGCTAACCGCGTCGGCCATCCAAAAGGCTGAAGACATTCAGTTTCTCGTTCCAAACTTTACGTTAACGGAAACCGGCATTGGCACCAATGCGTTTATCCGTGGCATTGGCTCCGGAATTAATCAGGCGTTCGAACAATCTGTCGGTACATATATAGACGGCGTGTATTTCGGCCGTGCACAGCAATGGCGAGCACCTTTCCTTGATATCGAGCGTGTGGAAGTCCTTAGAGGACCGCAGTCGATCCTGTTCGGCAAGAATTCGGTCGCTGGTGCGCTCAATATCACAACGGCGAAACCGACAGCAGAGTTCGAAGGCAGCCTCAGTCTGTCGAACGAATTCGAAAACAACGAGCTGATCGTTGAAGGAATGATCTCCGGACCCATCTCGGATCGTGTGCATTACCGTATCGCTGCCAGATCGCGTGATCTGGACGGATATATGAAGAATGCGACGCTGAACCGCGATGAACCCGAACGCGAAGACTTCATGGTACGTGGCACACTCGAGTTCGATATTTCCGACGACTTGGTTGCCACACTCAAGGCGGAGGTTGGAGAGTTTGACGTCACGGGCCGCCATATCGAGATCATTAATGAGCTCGGATCACCGGCATTCGGTGGTTTGACATACGGCCAGATCCTGGCCGGTGCCTTCGGAGCCGATCCGAGTGTACTTAACACCACTCAGGATGAGGTTCGCTCATCGAATGGCGACTTCAGCAACAACGAACTCGAAAATTTTGTGTTAACACTCGACTGGGACATCGGCGAGCTCGATCTCGAGTCGATCACCGCTTTCTCAGCCTTCGAGTATGACGAGTTTTGCGATTGCGACTTCACCGGCGCATCTGTATTCGGCGCTGCCTTGCAGGAATCCTTCGACCAGTTCAGTCAGGAGTTTCGCCTGACTTCGCCCTTGGGTGGCACATTCGACTATATCGGCGGCCTGTATTTTCAGACGAGCGATCATGAATACGCAGACCAGATCATCGTACCAGGCGATTCGATCCTGGTACCGGCGATCAATGCACAGTCGCCAGGCGCTGGCAACCTCGTCGCGAACACACAGGCGAGTCGCCTTGCCACCGTAGATAACGACGTGCTGTCCTTTTTCGCTCAACTCAATTGGCATTTTGGCGACATATTCACCTTGCAGGTCGGTGGCCGATATACAAGCGACGAACGTGACGGTTTCCGCACCATGTCGATAGTCGGTACGGACTTCGCGCCGTTACCTGAGCCGCAAGTTGGGGCACCTCTCGTTTATGCCAACCTGTTTGGTATCTCGTCGACGAATCTGGCCAGCCTGGGACCTACGGGGGCGTTTTTCCTAAGTACTCTCGGCGAACTACCAGTGGAAGGATCGAGGGATACAAGCAAGGTGTCGCCTGAAATAAAGGGTGTCTGGAACATTGGTGACGATGTCATGCTTTACGTCAGCGCCTCCGACGGCTTCAAATCGGGCAGTTACGATTTTCGCGCAAACAACCGGAACTTCTATCCCGACATGGCCTCGTCATTCGAATTCGACGATGAAGAAGCAAGAAACATCGAAATTGGCGGCAAGTTCACGCTAGCCGGCGGAGCGATGGAGCTGAATGTCGCCGCGTTCCATACCGAGTATGACGACCTGCAAATATCGATCTTCGACGGAGTTCTGGGATTCAACGTCGGTAATGCGGCGTCCGCCGAGATTCAGGGTTTCGAAGTCGATTGGCGATGGGCTGCTTCGGATTACGTTACCGTCTCGGGCGGGTTTGCTGTGACTGACTTCGAGTTCACGGACTTTGAGAATGGCCAGTGCTACTTTGGGCAGGCACCCAATACTGATCTGGACGGCGATGGAACGCCGGAACTCTGTAGCTACACCGGTAATTCGAATCAGATGGTGTCCGATTTCCAAGGCAATCTCGCCGTGGATATTCGCGCTCCGGTAGGCGGCAGCCTGGAGGCGCATGCGATGTTCGACCTGTTCTACACGGACGACTATGATGCGTCGGCCACTTTCGACCCGGGCCTGGTTCAGGATAGCTACACGATGCTTAACGCTCGCCTCGCATTGGGCAGCCAGACCGGGCGTTGGCAGATTGCCCTGCTCGCCAAGAACCTATCGGATGAAAAGGTCCTGAGTTTCGGTGGCGATACACCGCTGGCCGGCAGCACATTCGGCGCAAAATCGAATTATGCGCTCTACGGTGCGGGTCGCACTTTGGCTCTACAAGCGCTGATAAATTTCTGATCGGCGTTAGCCAAACAAAAAGCCGGGCATGTGCCCGGCTTTTTTTGCCCTCGATCAAAATCTCCTGTGTAAAGTGCCCGACTGTGCGCTAGTCCCGGCACCATTGGCGTATCACGCAGCATAATCACCCGATGCAGCAACTAGCCCTGATTTGTCCCATCGTGATACCCGTAATTTTCTGGGCGGTTTATCACTATCACAAGGATCGTCACCTGCCCGAACCGCTCGGACACCTGCTGCTGGCTCTCGGCCTGGGAATGCTGGCCGCCGGGATATCGCAGGCTTTGTACATTGGTTTGGAGCCATTGGGGCTTCGATTTGACGCCCTAGCGCTGGCCGATACCAGTGTCGTGGCGCTTTTCAGTTACGCGATGCTGGCGATCGGGCCAATTGAGGAGATATCGAAGCTGCTGTTGTTCGTGCTCGTGGTCTTGCGACTGAAGGAGTTCGACGAGCCACTCGACGGGATCATCTACGCATCATTCATAGGTCTTGGCTACGCTGCGGTCGAGAACTGGCAATACCTGGACTATCTGACGCCGACAGAGGCTTACGCCCGAGGCTTCGCGAGCCCGGTTATCCATATACTGTTTGCATCCATTTGGGGACACTGGATCGGCTGCGCTTTTCTTCAAGGTAGATCGATTGTTGTGGCGGCCGCGATAGGCCTTGCGATTGCTGCGAGCCTGCACGGGCTCTACGACTTCGTTGTAATCCTAAACCCTCACAATTCACTACCGATAGCGGCCTTGGGAATCGTCGCGATATGGGTCTGGCGCCTGAAACTCATGCAAAGATTGCAAAAGGACGCATCTCAGACACGATGATGGTTATAAGGGTCGCTGGCCCTAGGATCTGCGGTAGGATCTTCGAGCGACAGTTCCTCCAACGTGTCAGGTTTGTTCAAGAGTTCGCTACACCGTTTCTGGATTTCCTCGAGTTTCAGAGAAACACTGGATTCTGACAGTGGCGTATCCATTACTTTTGTATCCATAATTTGTGGAACCCATCTTCATGTCGCCGTATTGCGACAGTCTATATGTCGCAGTATAGAGACAGGGGTGTGCCAAAAGTGTGAACCAGATCACACTAAATTTGCCAAAAAGACGCTTTTTGCACCCCTTATGTAAGATCAGGGCGCCCAGGGAGTAATGGGGACATTCTGCATTTCCAGGAAAAGCAGAATGTCCCCATTTTGTTTTCTTGTCGCTGTTAGGGTTTAAGCTTGTCGACAATACCCAGGACAACCACCGTGGCCGCCGCTGCGAGGAACAGGCCATTCACACCACCAAGCGCCGTCGTAATAATTGGGCCGACCGCTGGAATTGCGTCGAGCCCGCTGTGGGCGATATTCAAAGCTATCGCTGCGACCAGGAACCGCATCCGGTCATCTTCAGCGATAAACCATGCACCGGCTATACCCAGCAAAGCGACAATAACGGCGCTATATGGAATAGCCACGAACGCGGCCACTATGGCCACGATGACACCTACGAGCTTAATGATTTTATCAACACCCATTTTTATTCCCCTTATGCTTATTATTTGATGTGGTGCGAGCCACTTTATTGTTGTTATATTCAAGCACCGCGGGCAGTCTAACAGTTATATTAAACTTTTGTTTCTATTTAATTTTCAACTGTTTATGGCGTCTTTCTCGACAATCAATTAAGAAAAAAGCACGTTTTTTCGGGCCATTCTAGAAGCGGATCAGCGCCGAGCCCCAGGTAAATCCTGCACCAAAGGCCTCGAGCAGAAGCAGGTGTCCACGTTGAATTCGACCATCTCTCACGGCTGTATCCAGCGCCAGCGGGATCGATGCACTCGAAGTATTGGCCTGCTCGTCCACGGTAACGACGACACGATCCATCGGCATATCCAGTTTCCGGGCTGCCGCCGAAATTATCCGCAGATTGGCCTGATGAGGGATTAGCCAGTCCAGATCGTGCTTGTCGATACCATTTGTTGCCAAGGTCTCTTTGGCGATCGATCCCAGCGCTGCGACGGCACGTTTAAAAACAGCATTGCCGTTCATGTGGATAAACGCCTTCTCATGCCTCACCGTGTCGTAACCCAGGGCAATACCGGCCGGCACGTGCAGCAACTCCTCGTGCTGGCCATCGGCATGCATGTGCGTCGAAAGGATGCCCTGCTCTTCACTAGCGGTTAGCAGGACAGCGCCGGCACCGTCACCGAAAAGAACTGCTGTACCCCGGTCTTCCCAATTGACGACCCTGGAGAGAGCCTCGCTACCGATTACGAGCGCCGTGGTGGCTCCGCCCGTGCGGATAAGGCGGTCCGCCAGATCCAGGGCGTAGATGAACCCCGAACACGCTGCCTGCACGTCGAATGCCGGCGATCCCTTTATGCCCAGACGCCTTTGAATGATGCAGGCTGTGCTCGGAAATACTTTGTCAGGTGTGGTCGTGCCCACGATGATCAGGTCAACATCCGCTACCTCGATTCCGGCCATCTCAATGGCTTTCTCGGCCGCAGCAATTCCCATGTCGGAACAGGTCTCACCTTCGGCGGCGATATGGCGGCGGCGGATACCGGTGCGCTCTCGAATCCACTCGTCCGATGTGTCCATCGTCTTCTCGAGATCTTTGTTGGTTACGACCTTTTCAGGCAGGTAGCCTCCTGTGCCGGCGATTCTCGAATAGGTCATAGCTTGGCTCTCTGGCTGAATCAGCGCTGCATGAAGGCCGCAATTTCACGCAAAGTCGGATAGTCAAAAATATCACTGATGTCGAGTTTGCCCGGATAGCGTTCGTCGATGGCCAGGACGATTTCGGTCAATGTC
>JAOTUU010000389.1 GCA_029863705.1 Gammaproteobacteria bacterium | reverse complement strand
TTGCTCGAATACCAGTCATAACGCAGGCCCGCGACAATTGTGACATCGCCATTGGGCAGGATGAATTCGTCCTGGACATATAAAGTGTTCGTGCTGTATTTGAATGCCTTGGACCCATCATAAGGGTTCAGCGAGGGGGCGTTACCGTAATAGATGTCATCGGGGCTGAAATCCTCGAACTGGTCAATACAGCCGCCGCTGCCGGCCGCGCCCCACTCATTGATTCCGTCGCCGTCCAAGTCCGGTCTACTGGTGCAGCCGAAAAAGGTCTCATCGCCATTCAGAACGTCATTGTCATCCCAGGAATCATCGGGGTCGACCATATTGTTCTCGTCGAAACGATACTCGCCGATGTTGTGCTGAATGAACAGGTTGTAAATATCGTATTCTTCGATCTCAAATCCTGCTGAAACAATGTGGTCACCCAGAGTCCAGGCGCCTTCGAGCTTGAGGTTGAACGTGTCGTAGTTAAGGATGTTGGCCTGGCGAGAGTCGTCGCCGCCCAGGTACACGAGGGCTCGATCGAAGTTTCCGTCACCGTCTACGTCGGCATAGGTTTCGATCTGAACTTCGCCGAAGCCCTCGTCGCCAGGCACCGGGTCGAGGTTAGTTACCGAGTTTTGCCGGTTGTCCAACGACGAAAAGCCGACACGCAGCTCTGTGCTGAAGTTGTCGGTCCAGTCGGAAAACAGCTGCCCGGAATAGGCATTGAGCTCGGCGCCACGTTCATAGTAGTGATTCGAAAACTCGTACTCGTTGTCGTCATCGTCTGATTCCGTGATGTTGAAGCCGTCGTTGTAGTTATAGGTCAGCACCGCGTTGTGATCGTCGTTGATGTTCCAGTCGAACCGCAGCAGGAGTTTTTCATCTTCGTTGGGTGAGCTTAAAGGGTTGTCACCCACGTCGTATCCATAGTCTTCCAGGGCGATCTGCGCGATTCTATCGAGCTGAGCCCGCGTGACGCCTTGCACTGAACGGCCGCAAGATTCGTCGGCCGCGCAGCCATCATGAAGATCAGCACCGTCCGCTTTTTCATACGCCGCAAAGAAGAACAATTTATCTTCGATAATCGGGCCGCCGATTGAAACGCCGTAGCGGGTCTCATCCCAGTCACCGGTCGGAATCGAATCGCCTTCGAGCTTGTCGCCCAGAAAGTCGCTACCACCGTAGCTAAACCACGCTCTGCCTTTGAACTCGTTCGTGCCCGAGCGTGTTACCGCATTGATGTTACAAGCGGTGAAGCCGCCGTACTGGACGGCAAAGGGCGATAACTCAAGAGAGACGTTTTGAATGGCATCGTACGGAAACGGCATACGTTGCGTTGGATAACCATTGCTGTTCAGGCCAAAATTGTCATTCTTCTTCACACCATCGACGGTCAGGCTGTTAAAACGAGGGTTTGCACCGGCGCAGTTAACGTCGCCCACGTGTGTTTCATCGATGTAGATGCGTGGATCGATCCGCAAGACGTCATTTATGTTGCGGTTGATCGACGGCAGGTTCTGGAGGTCGTCAAGGTCGAAAGCTGTCGATGGCCCGATGGCCACCTGTGCTGACTGAACCAAAGCAGCAGTGACGACTATTTCCTCAATCGATTCGGCAGTCAGCGTTACGTCGAAGTTAAACGTCTCTCCGAGGCCGATAATTACATCGGTAATCAACTGACTGGCGTAATCGGCCGACGTCATGGAGATCGTATAAGGGCCACCAACGGAGAGCGAGCCTACCGTAAATCGTCCCGAACTCGACGTTGTCGCCGTGTTGGCGCGTCCCGTACGGGTATCCGTTATTACAACTGATACACCGGCGGCGGGTTGGCCGTCGGGCGCCGAAAGGGTGCCGCGGATTGAGGACGTTGTCTCCTGTGCGTTTGACGCAACAGAGAATGCAAGCAAGGCGAAGGCGAGTGTCGCTGTCAGCCCTCCTCGCAGGAGCTTAATTGCGCTCGAATGAAAAAATCGACTCTTGTTTTTCATGGTGGATCCCCACTTGGTGTAATTAATGGAGCGAGATCATACGACACGTGTGTGACAGTTTGATTTCGCTCGTTCAGGCGACGTATCGGCAGTCGAAATTACTGCTTTTTACGCCAAGCCTCGATCATAATGCGGGCTAATTTAACGCAGGGAAAATGCTTGTGCAATAAGGGTTTGCAGCAATCATCTGGCGACACTTCGATCAGCTAACGCGGTTTCGGGTGCGTGTCCCAGAATTCCAGTTACGATAATGTTACAAGCTATTGTTTTTGCGTTGATTCGAGCGTTAGAACGACCGGCCAATGGTCCGATACGCCGGTTCGCGCCACGGAGTCGTAGCGGTTTGGCGTATTATTTTCACTGATCTGGGCCGGGTTTCGA
>JAOTUU010000100.1 GCA_029863705.1 Gammaproteobacteria bacterium | reverse complement strand
ATCGGATTGCCAGGCAACGTAGTCGGCCCAGCGCTCGTCGAAATCGGGGCCGATGATCTTCCAGTCAAAACCCGCATCTTCGAGCCGAACTCGGCCGTTAACGGTAGCAGACACCCCTTCTGCTACCGAGCTGGATCCCGTGAACTGGACCAATCGTATTCTGTCGGCTGCAGAGCTGATCAGTTCGCCCATGCGTTCGCCGCGACAGTGTATGAGGTCAATATCGTTCGGGTCGAGACCGCAGTGAATGAGTAATCTCAAGAATTGTTCGAAGACCACGCTGACCTTTGAATCCACTTTTACCAAAGGGCGGTTGCCCATGAACAACGCCCCCATTGCCTGCAGGGCCGGTATTTCCAGAGGGAAATTGAAAGGTGCGACAATCACCACGGGGCCGAAGGGCCAGCGGTAGCCGCGAGATTCCTGGCCCGTGTGGTCACCCGGATTAGAGAAACCCCTGGCGAGGAAGCGCACTCCATCGCCCGCGAAGTTTTCCAGAAACACACGAGTAACGACAACTTCGTTAAGACACTGTTGCCAACTCTTCGGCATTACCCGCTGAGTAAGCTTGACGAAAAATGACTCAACGTCCGGAGTAGCAAGCAGCGCGGCCGCTTTCGCACAGACGCGGCCCAGGTGGACGTAGCGATCGACGTTCTTCATCGGATTGTGCAGGCCGGTTTTCGGACAAGCGGCAATACCGTCCAGAAACGCTGTCATATTCGTCGTGTCAGGCACTTCAAGAAACCGGCCGCCTGTCAAAGGGTCGACGATATCGTCTCGACTACCCGACTCGGACATCCATTTGCCACCAACGAGGTTCTGAACGTGTCCCGGGGACTGTGTTGTCATGCCCTCGAAAGGATCGACGGTTGCGAAATCGGCGTGTTTCTTTGACATTTTCTGGCTCCAGTTCTGGCTTCGCGAGGCACATGATCGAGGCGATTCAAGCGCGTGCAGATGCGATCCTATCATTGTGTAGCACAAGAAAAAGGGCGACCGATTTTTTCGGGCAAGGTGTCTAATAGACTGGTTGTGCGCCAAAGAAGCTACCTGATAGGGGAGTCACGCAGTTGAACCCAACACGAATCGCTCAAAAAGTCTCTATTTTCCTGGCCTTGGCTCTACTGGCTGGCACTTCTCAGTCGGATGAGTCGAAATTCGAAGTCGGGTTTCGTGTAAACGTCTTGCTTGGCGACGGTGTGCCGTCGAATGACATCCTGGGCCTTGGTGTTATCGGTCGATATCGTCTTAGTGATGGCTGGTTTGCTGGTGCCGGCCTCGACCTGTACGAATATGACTTCGAGCGCCCGTGGAGAATAGTGGGCCTTGAACAGGACCCGGCAGCTGATGTGATTGATGCAGCCGCGGACAGCACGGTCTTTCACGGTTCACTCGGGCGCCTGTACAACGAAACGGATCATGGGTTCGACTGGTTCTGGACACTTGGCGTCGGATACTCCTTGCCGAACGTCGACGATGTGTCGGGCCTTACCGATACCGGCGAAACATTTGACCTGACGTTCGATGTGGGCCACGAATTTCATCTGATGGCGAGCCTGGGAACGTCTTACAATTTCTCGTCAACGTGGTCTGCGACCTTCGCAGCGAGAGTCGAGCATCATTTCATGGACGTCCTGATTACCGATCGCGTGTCAGGAAATACAGCAAAAGTTGATTCGCAGTCGCCAAAAGGAGCATATCTAAGCCTCAACTATCGCTTTTAGAGCATTTTGCATAGCCAAAGAACTCACAATTCTATCGGCATTCGATACTATCGGAACCTGGAATAACAAGCAGGGTCGCGGCGTGTTCCTGCGCGCGCGGTCGATAGGGTCTTATGCAAGCAAAATCACTAATGAACCGAATAATGTCCGGCAGCCTGGTCCTGCAGATATCTGTCGGCCTGGTCGCCGGTATAGCCCTGTCGCTGCTCGCACCAGACGCGGCCAAAGCATCGATGCTTCTCGGTACCCTGTTCGTCCAGGCGCTCAAAGCGGTGGCGCCGATTCTCGTCCTGGTCCTGGTTGCGTCGGCGATTGCGAACCGCCGCGCCAGTCACACTTCACAGTTACGGCCGATTGTGTTGATGTATCTCGCAGGCACGGTGGCGGCGGCTCTATTGGCCGTGACCATGAGCGGCCTGTTCCCGACGACGCTGGCGTTGCAGATGACTGACGTAGACGCGCATGCGCCGCAGGGAATTACTGAGGTTCTCGGTGGTCTTTTGCAAAAACTCGTCGACAACCCGGTCAGCGCGATTCAGGATGGCAACTTCATCGGAATTCTTGTCTGGGGTGTGTTGCTCGGTATTTTTCTGCATCACGCGGCGGATTCCACGCGGCAGATGCTTGCCGATATCGCAGATGCCGTGACGCACATCGTACGTATCGTTATCCGTCTTGCACCGATCGGAATCTTCGGGCTCGTCGCCGGTAACCTCGCGGAGTCCGGGTTTTCGGCTCTCGGAGCTTACGCACGCATTTTGACCGTCTTGCTCGGCTGCATGTTGATCATGGCCTTGTTCATTAACCCGTTACTCGTCTGGATCAAGACGCGCAGGAACCCGTACCCGATCGTATTCACGGCACTCAGGGAAAGCGGCGTAACCGCATTCTTCACTCGCAGCTCGGCAGCAAATATTCCGGTCAATCTCGCGCTGTGCGAGCGCCTCGATCTGGAGAAGGATACGTACGCGGTGTCTATACCGCTGGGAGCCACAATCAATATGGGCGGAGCTGCCATCACTATCACGGTACTAACTCTCGCGGCGGCGCATACTTTGGGCATCAATGTGGATCTTCCCACCGCGCTGCTCCTGAGTATTGTCGCAGCGCTATCTGCTTGTGGAGCGTCAGGTGTTGCAGGTGGGTCGCTCCTGCTCATTCCATTAAGTTGCAGCCTGTTCGGAATATCGAATGACATCGCGATGCAGGTAGTCGCTGTTGGTTTCGTTATTAGCATTTTGCAGGATTCGGCGGAGACGGCACTAAATAGCTCGACGGATGTCGTGTTTACGGCAGCGTTCGCCGCCAAGGATTGAGCCAATTCCTGGTTCGACACGCTTAGTACTCTTCAATTGGAGCCGCATGCTTCGATGTACTCTATTGATCTGCGCCACGGTTGCCGCTTTTTCGGCAAGCGCACAGGAGAGCGGGCGTCCGAAGGCAACGATCGATTTCAGCCTCTACCCGTATCAACGTAACGTCAAAGACGATGTAGATTTCTCAATAACAATGAATGCAACGCTGCCCGGGCGTTTTTCATACTTTGGCTACGTCAACATAAAGGGCGTTGCCACCAGCGGCTCTGCGTCGTTCGCTCGCTCCGAGCAGAACTTTCGCTACGCAATGTCCGACAAGTTGCCGGTCGACCTGAACTTCCAGGGAGTGTTGGTTGGAGGAAATGGCGATGACTTCTATCAGCTTGGATTTAGCTGGCGCGTTCATGATACGGCAGGATGGCGGGATTTTTTCGATCGCATCAACCTGATCTATCGGATGAACTTTCATCTAAAACGATACTCGGTTGACGATGCAGACGCCTGGCAGATGGAACACTTCTTCAAGATGACGTTCCCGAAACTGTCAGAACGTTTATACCTTAGCGGTTTTGTCGATCAGACTTTCAATGAGAGCCTGCCCGATACGCTGCCGAGCAGCCCCATTATTGCTGAGGTCCAGCTTGGCATGAGAATGTTTGATCACTTCTACGCAATTGCCGAATATCGCATCAATCAACGTCGTGTGGGTGACGAACAAAACCTCGCCATTGGCATCGAGTACAAGGTCCGCTGGTAGCGACTATTCGGCGAGAGGGCGGCAGGCGTCGATATAGATGAATTATCCGACAGCAGCCGAAATCAAAGCATCTGCGATGTAGTCAGCTCTCGCCACGGTAGCGTTCTCTCCCATCAGCCCAATTCGCCAGGCTTTGCCCGCGAATTTGCCCAGGCCACCACCGACTTCAATGCTGTGCTTGTCCAGCAGACCGCCGCGAACCGCCGCGTCATCCACACCCTCTGGTATGCGTACCAACGTCAGAGGCGACAAGCGGTGTTCTGCCGCAACGACCATCTCGAGTCCGGCAGCCTCAAGCCTCGAGTAAAGGTGATTTGCGGCATCACGATGACGATCCCAACGGACTTGCAACGTTTCCTCGACAACAAGGCGTAACGCTTCGTTCATCGCGTACAGTGAATTGACCGGGGCGGTATGATGATATGCGCGGGTCTTTTCTCCCGATTCGTAATAACTCATCAGCAGGCTGATATCACAAAACCAACTTTGAACGCGGGACTTGCGCCGCTTTACTTTGTCGACAGCTTGCTTTGAGAACGTAATTGGCGACAAGCCAGGGACACACGATAAGCACTTCTGGCTTCCCGAATAGACAATGTCGAGGCCCCAGTCATCGACTAGCAGCTCCACACCCGCCAATGACGTGACACAGTCCGCCACAACAAGGCAGCCGTGACTTTTCGCGATTTCGGCAATAGATTTGGCATCCGAACGAACACCGGTGCTCGTTTCCGCGTGAACAAACGCGACGGCAGTTACATCGCTGTGCGCATCCAGCGTTTGTCGCAAATCATCCAGATCGACGGGAGTGCCCCAGTCATTTTCGATCGCGATCACTTCTGCCCCAACCCGCTCGCAGATGTCTCGCATGCGCCCGCCGAATACACCGTTGACACAAATGACGACTTTGTCGCCGCGTTCGAGAAGATTGACGAAGCTTGCCTCCATGCCGATCGAACCCGGCGCGGAAAGAACGAATGTCAAGGCGTTCTGCGTTCGGAAGCAGTGCCGCAGCCGCTCGCCAACTTCGTCCATTATCGCCAGAAATGCGGGATCAAGGTGTCCTATCGTCGGCTGCGCCAATGCCTGCAAGACACTCTCAGGTACGTTTGTGGGCCCAGGCCCGAATAATTCGCGTTTGATAGTTTTCATGATGCAGAAATTGTAGCGAAACCCGAAGACTTATGTCCGAACACAGTCATTGATGGTTGTCGTCGGGTCAAACGCGCCCGGTAACCGGGATGAGCGCACCAGTTATGCCGCTTGCTTTGTCTGATAAAAGAAACGCGATAACGTTTGCCAGTTCCCGAGTCGTTACCCACGAATCGAAGTCCGCGTCGGGCATATCTTTGCGGTTGGCTGGTGTATCGATTATCGACGGCAGGACGGCATTGACTCGTATCGCCTTCGATTTAAGTTCTTCGGCCAACGATTCTGTCAGTCGGGCAACGCCGGACTTGGCCGCCGCATAAGCGCCTTTACCGATTTCAGCCCGCGCGGCTGTCGCAGAACCGATATTTACGATTGAACCATGCCCGGCTTCGAGAAACGGTATCGTCGAGCGGCAAGCATTGAGTGCGGTGTGTACGTTCATTGCCCACATGCGATCCCAGGTATAGATGTCGCCATCCATAACCGTTTCCCACGCGAAGCCGCCGGCGACATTAACGAGGCCCTGAATCGGCCCGCTGCTCTCGGCGATTTCGCTTATTGCCTTTTGCGCCTGGTCGGCATCGGCAAGGTCGACACCGCGGATGGGCACGACCTCCTGGCCGTTTTCAAGCAGGACCTTACAAACTTCCTGGCCCAGCGCGCCGGACGCGCCTGTCACGATGATGCTCATCCGCTACTTCTCTCGCCGCTTCAGTGACTCGGAAATTCGTCCTGCGAGGGCAACGTCGCGTTGTGTAAGGCCGTTGGCGTCGTGTGTCGTGAGTGTGATTGCGACACGGTTGTAGACGTTGCTCCACTCGGGGTGATGGTTGAGTTTCTCGGCCTCGATCGCGATTTCAGTCATGAAACCCCAGGCTTCGACAAAGTTAGCGAACGTAATCGTTGCTGATACGGCAAGGCCATCGTCGGACAGCGTCCAACCAGGGTGCGCGGTTAACAGGTGATCAACTTGATCACTGTTGAGGATGTCGCTCATGTGGACCTCTATTTGTTGAAGTAGGCGTGCGTGCCACGGTGCAGCACCTTGTCATCGGGCGCTATTTCATGCGCTTCGATTTCGGGCTGCGATTTGACGTGTTGGTACACGTCCGTGAAATCGGCGTAGCACGATTCGAGCAACTGTTCGAAGCTGTCAATGACGAAATAGGTCTGCTGGAAGTCATCAATAATGTGCTTGGTGCGCATGATGCGTTCCAGGTCGAACGCAACCCGGTTGGGTGAAGCGTCTTCCAGTGAGAACACGCTCTCTTTTGGTGAAGATAGAATTCCCGCACCGAAGATGCGCAGCCCCTGCTCAGTCCGCAGCAGGCCGAATTCGATTGTGTACCAGTACAGCCGTGCGAGGTTGTGCAGCTGGCCCAGTTGCAGAGCACGCTGCCCTCCCTTGCCGTAGGCCTCCATGAACCTGGCGTAGCTTGGGTTTGCGAGCAACGGCACGTGACCGAAAATATCGTGGAAGATATCGGGCTCTTCGAGGTAATCGAACTCTTCCTCGGGCCGGATAAATGCACCTGCCGGGAAGCGGCGGTTGGCCAGGTGATCGAAAAAGACGTCATCGGGTACGAGTTCTACTACGGGGACTACTCGCCATCCTGTGATCTTTTCGAGCCGATCCGAAAGCCGCTCCATGTTTGGAATGCCGGCGGACGAAAGCTGCAGTGTGTTGACTGCCTCAAGAAACGGAGCGCAGGCACGACCGGGCAGGACTTCCTGTTGGCACTTGAACAGGCGGTCCCAGCGGTCGTGCTCCTCGGCAGAGTAGGTATCCCACTGCTGGTCGATGGTCCAGTCGGCATTGCGCGGGGAATCCAGGTAGCGATTCTTGCTCGAAGCTATGACTGCTGATGTTGCGCCCATGGACCCTCCTCTGCACCGATTGGTCAATCTGGAAAAATACAGCAAAATACCTGAAAAAGGTGTTCAATTTTGCGACAATAACGCCTTGAAATGAAAGAAATTGTCGATTAAGGCAAAATTATGAGACATACGGTTCACCCGATTCCATTGTCAGAAACAGACATCGCTGTACTCCGTGCGATCCAGCAAGACGCCTCGCTAACCACCCGCGAATTGGCCGAGCGCCTGGGAATGTCGCCTTCAACGCTTTGGCGGCGCGTTAACGAACTCGAGCAGGTTGGCGCCATCGAAGCAAGAGTCGCACTCTTGAACCCTGACAAAGTTGGCTTGCCAGTATGCGTATTCGTCTTCATCAACATGGTGAATCACGACAAGCAAACGCTGGCGAACTTTGTACGCTTCGTCGAAGACACGGCCAGCATTATGGAGTGTTTCGCCGTAACAGGAGCGCATGACTACACGCTTATCATCCGCGCGAGCAGCGTGGGTGCGTTCGAACAAGTACTGATGGAGCAGATCCTGCCGCACGCATCGGTGGCCTCCGCGTCGTCGCAAATCGCGCTTCGGCAACACAAATACTCAACCGCGCTACCCGTGTAAAAGGGACTGGTGCCCTTGACGCATAGGTACTGATGGCAATAGCCTAGGGTGCAGCTATAGCGCAATACTGCGAAAACTGTCGCGGAGTTAATGACTTGAGCCTGTTGGCCAACATCAGACAACGGCAACAAACCTGGGCCCGTCGTGCCTTGGGCTTGTTTGTGGCTGTGTGGCTGAACCTGGCATTGCAGCCCTGCGCGATGGCGCTGGAATCCATGCAGGACAACGATTGTCCGCATTGCCCACCGGCACAAACGCATGCACACGGCGGCATGCACGATGGTATGCACGAGAGCATGGGTCACGAGATGCCCTGTGCAAGCGCTGCTGCCGACTGCTCATTTAGCGAAGATCTGAATCACGACGCGCGCAGCGATCAACTGAAGCTCAAAGATAAGCACGTTGACGCACCGATTGCGATTTCTTGCAGAGAATTTGCCTTACCCCACGGTAACCCGGTCGACTTCCGGCCGCCCCCCCGTTACGCATCCGTTCACGCAGGTGCGCCACCACTAAACGTCCTCCACTGCGTCTATCTGAAATAACGATCCCCCCGTTCTAAACCGAATTTACCGGTTCTAACGAAGGAGATTGTTTGATGACGTTTTTCTGTGGGCGATTGCCCCTGTACACATTATTGCCGTTGCTGGTAGTTGCATTCACAGCACAGGCACAACACAACATTCCGTTGACGCTTGCTGAGGCGGAAAAGCTGGCGCTTGCCGCGGAACCCGGGCAACAAGCTTTGCAGGCAAGGTCTGCGGCGTTTGAAGAGCGCGCCGTGATCGCCGGCGAGTTGCCCGATCCGATGTTGCGCGTCGGCATCAATAATTTTCCCATCCAGTCAGGCAGCTTCTCTACCGAAGGCATGACACACGCGGCCATTGGGCTGCGCCAGTCATTTCCTGCCGGCAAGACGCGTTCAATGCGCGCCCGCCAATTCGGCCTGATGGCGGTCGAGATGAGTGGCAATGCCGATGCGCGCGGTCGCAATGTGCGGTCTGCTGTCAGCAACGCCTGGTTGGATCTGTATTACCAGGAGCAGGCGCACACGTTAGTTTCGGCATCACGGTCGTTTTTCGCAGACCTCGCAACGATTACACGATCGCTTTACGCAGTGGGTCGTAAAAGTCAGCAGGATGTATTGCGTGCCGAACTTGAGCTGAGCCGTCTTGATGACCGATTGATCGACATCGAACGACAGAGGTCCGGCGCACGAGCAGCGCTCGGCGAGTGGATCGGCCACGACGCGGCGCGCCCGATAGCGCAAAAACTACCCGGCTGGAATCAACTGCCGCTCCTCAAGGCTCTGCAGGGCATGCTGCTTGAGCATCCGCTATTAAGAGCGGCCGATGCACAGATCGAGGCTCGAAGCGCGGGCGTGGATCTTGCGGAACAGCGGTCCAAGCCGGACTGGGCGCTGGACGTTGGCTATTCATACCGCGAAGGATCCTTGCCCTCCGGCGAACCACGATCCGATTTTCTCACCCTTGGTGTCACGGTTGGTCTGCCTTTTTTTAGCAAAAAATCTGTCGATAGCACCTTGTCAGCGGCATTGCAGGAGCGCCGTGCGGCGCAGTCGTCGAGAGAGCAAACATTGCGAACTCTACAGCGCCAACTGGCGGCCGAATATGCGCAGTGGCAGGACCTGACGCGCCGTTTATCGCTGTATGACACGCGGATTCTCGATCAGGCGAGGGAAAACGCTGCGGCATCCATGCTCGCTTATCAGAGCGATAAAGGCGACTTTGCTGAAGTGATGCGCGCCTATGTCGATGACCTGAATACTCGTATTGATCATATTCGCCTGCAGGTGGAGCGCGCACAAAGTTATGCCGTGCTCGCCAACCTCGGAGGGCTTCCGCAATGAACAGAACAACTTTAGGAGCTGTAGGAATTATTGCAGCGGTCATTATCGGCTTCCTTCTGGGCCGTTCTATGGACTCCGCGTCGGACAATGCTGGCGGTAGGACCATTAGTAGCGAGCCCGCTGTCCTGTACTGGGTCGCGCCGATGGATCCCAATTACCGTCGCGATGAACCCGGGAAATCGCCCATGGGCATGGATCTTGTGCCTGTCTATGCGGATGAGGCCGGTGATCAGACTGGTATTATTGCGATTGACGCCACGATCGTGAACAACCTCGGAGTCCGCACCGCCAGGGCGCAGCGTGGTGAGTTATCGCACCGCATCGAAACTGTTGGTTACGTCGGCTACGACGAAGATACGATGCAACATGTTCACACTCGCGTCGATGGCTGGATCGAGAAGCTGGCCACCAAAGCCACCGGTGATCCGGTGCAGAAGGGACAGTTGTTGTTCGAACTGTATTCGCCGACATTGGTGAACGCACAGGAAGAATATCTTGCGGCGCTTCGCAGCAGCAACAAACTCTTGCTACGCGCGTCCCGGGAGCGCCTTGCGGCGCTCGGAATCGCCGACAGTGAAATAACTCGACTCGACACGGAGCGCAAGACCAGGCAACGAGTTCGAGTCTACGCGGAGTCCGATGGTGTTATCACGCACCTCGGCGTGCGTGAAGGGATTTATGTCACCTCCGCCACCGAAATCATGTCTGTTGCAGAACTCGACAAGATCTGGGTGCTGGCCGAGGTTTTCGAGCGACAAGCGGCCTGGGTCAAAAAAGGTCAGCCTGCGATGGTCGAGCTCGACTATCTTCCAGGCGAAATGTGGCACGGCACGGTTGACTACGTATACCCCGAACTCGATCCGAAAACGCGCACCTTGAAAGTCCGGCTGCGCTTCGATAACGAGGCTCGGACTTTGCGACCGAATATGTTCGCGCGTGTCACGATCAGGGGCGAGAGCACCGGCGAAGTTGTTCACGTGCCTCGGGAAGCCCTGATTCGAGGCGGGTCCGTCGATCGATTGGTTGTTGCACTGGGCGAGGGCCGATTCCGGGCGCAGCCGGTAGATGTCGGAATCGAGTCCGGAGACCGCGTCGAGATTCGGCGTGGAGTTTCTGCGGGCGACCTCATCGTCACGTCGGGTCAGTTTTTGATTGATTCAGAGTCGAACATCGAGCAAGCGCTGTCGAAAATGGACGGTGCCGAGAAACCCATGGATCACAGCCAAAACCAGATGGAGCCGACGCAATGATTGCCGGGCTGATTCGCTGGTCGATTCAAAACCGGGTCCGACGCGGTTTTGA